>NZ_JCAQAV010000002.1:0-411178 GCF_059617925.1 Janthinobacterium sp. JF4
GATGTTGTTCGCAACACCACCAACCGCATGAGAGGAATAATACAAGGTCGGATTAGCGCGGCAACGCCGCGCGTAATCCGACAACATCGTTGACGCCGCTGGTAGCGTCGGATTACGCGGCCTTGCCGCTAATCCGACCTACGTCGCTGAGGGTCTGACCCCGCACGCCGGCAAAACACGCTTCGGCCCAAGCCCCCAACACGGGCATCCCGGGCCAATCCGGCCCGCCGTTTTCAGGTTTTCAAGCGCTCTTCGGCTCCAATGGGAAGCGTATCTTGTAGTGCAATCCCATCCCCGGAGCACTGACCACCTTCACCGTGCCGCCCAGCGGCCCCGTCACCAGGTTATACAGGATATGCGCACCCAGGCCGCTGCCGCCGGAACCGCGCTTCGTCGTGAAGAAGGGGTCGAACAACTGGCCCAGGGTGGCGCTGTCCATGCCCATGCCATCGTCGCTGTAGTCGAGTTCCAGCATCTCGCCGGCCGTCCTGGCACTGATCCTGATCTTGCCCGGCTCGCCTTCGACAAAGCCGTGCACCAGTGAATTGACCACCATGTTCGTGACGATCTGCGAGACGGCGCCCGGATAGCTGCGCAGCTGCACCTCGGGCGGGCAATCGATGTCCACCTTGACCGGTTTGCCCTTCAGCTTGGGCTGCAAGGACAGCAGGATTTCATCGAGGTATTTGCGCAAGTGAAAGCTGCGCAATTCGTCCGACGACTGGTCGACGGCCACCTGCTTGAAGCTGCGCACCAGCGCCGCGGCGCGCTGCGTATTCGTCGTCATGATGCGCAGGGTCTGGTCGATGATGTCGAAGAACTGCCGCAAGCCGTCTTCATCGAGCTGGCCGCCTTCCAGATCTTCGCGCGTGAGTTTCAATTCCTGCACCAGGTGGCTGGTGGCCGTGACGCAAATGCCCAGCGGCGTATTGATTTCATGCGCCACGCCGGCCACCAGGCGCCCCAGCGAGGCCAGCTTTTCCTGGCGCACCAGTTCCGACTGCGCTTCCTGCAAGGCGCTCAGGGCGCTGTTCAGGGCCGCATTCTGCTCTTCCAGCGCTTCCTTGGCCTGGCGCATGGCGCTGTCGGCCTGGATGCGGGCCATCGCCACGGCCACGTGGCTGGCCATGAAGGCCAGCACGTCCAGTTCCGCCTGCCCATACACGACGGACTCATCGTAGCTTTGCACGATGATCACGCCATATTGGCGCTCGCCCAGCAGCATGGGCGCTCCCATCCAGCTGGCGATGCCGACATTGCCCAGCGGCTCGTCCATCTCGCCGCTGGCCACCAGCGCCGCATAGCTGCTGGCATCGAGCAAACACGCCTGGCGCCGCGCCAGCACATACGAACTCATGCCGATTCCGTAATGAAAGCGTTTTACGGGCGCCTGCGCATCCTTTTCGTCGACGAAGTACGGAATCGTGATGTCCTTGGTGTCCGGGTGATACAGGGCAATCAGAAAATTCTTCGCCGTCACCAGCTCGCTGATGATGGCGTGCAGGCGCGCGTACAAGGTCGTCGCGTCGGCCGCCTGTGCCGACAGGTTGGCGATTTCATACAGCGCATGTTGCAGATTTTCCGCGCGGCGCCGCTCGGCCACCTCGTGCGCCAGCAGGGCCGTGCGCTCCTGCACCGCCTTTTCCAGCCGGTCCATGCTTTGCATGCCTTGCAGCGCGCTCGATACGTGCGTGGCGATCAGCGCAAACAGGGCCTGGTCTTCCAGGCTGAAACGGTGCTGCGCGTCATAGCTCTGGATGACGATGGCGCCGAGCACCTGGTGCTGCTGGTCCAGCAGCGGACAGCCGATCCAGTGCTCGGCCGCCGTGCCACCACCCCAGGCGCCGCCATCGATGGCGCGCATGGCGTCGTCGTCGGCCGTCATCACCAGCTGCTTGCGGTTGACGATCACCCATGCCGTCGGCGACTGCGCCGCGCTGGCCAGGCGCACGCCCTCGTCCGGATCGGGCGCGGCGTCGAATTCATCGACAAAATACGGAAAGCGCACGAGGCCGTCATCGCGGTCGCTGAGGGCCACATAAAAATTGGCCGCATACATGATGCGCCCCAGCGCCGCATGCACCGCCTGCAGGAATTCGCTGATATCGCTGCAGGTGCTCGAGCGCTGCCCGATTTCCAGCAACACGGTTTGAACGGCTTCCAGGCGGCTGAGGCGGCTTTCCATGGGTGACTATGTACCTTGTGCAAGTATATGTTCTGAAAATCAATATTATCAGTTCAGCCCCGCCTTGGCACGGCATAAAACGCAGAATCTTGCATTCAGGCCGAGCAACACACGCCACGCCAGCATTTGCCACCTTGGCGATACAGTGGCAGACTAGGCCCCTTCCTACAGACCAGACCGTCCTCATGACCGCCACGCTACGCGCCTCGCTTCGCCCCTACACCCTCGCCGGCCTGCTGGCCTTTGCCGCGCTGGGCATGCCGCCGCTGTGCGCCGCGCCGGCCAAGGCGCCGGCGGCGGAAACAGCCGATGGCGGACGCTATTTCGGTCCCCTCGTCGCGGGCAAGATGCACGGCCAGGGCCGGCTCGAATACGCGAGCGGCGCGTTCTATGAAGGGGGCTTCGCGCGCGGCGTGTTTTCCGGCCAGGGCAAGCTGCGCCAGGCTTCCGGCGTCGAATACACGGGCGCCTTCCGGCAGGGCGCCTTCGATGGCACCGGCCGCTACACCTCGCCCAAGGGCGAAATCTATGCGGGCAGCTTCGTCAGGGGCAGCTTCGAGGGACAAGGCCGCTTCCAGGGCGCCGATGGCGCCACCTTCGAAGGCCACTTCAAGCACTGGCGCCCGCATGGCGCCGGCAAGCTGACCGACACGGACGGCACCGTCTTCGAAGGCGAATTCGTCCTGGGCCAGGTGCAGGGCAAGGCGAAAGTCATCACCAGCGACGGCATCCACTACGAAGGCGAGCTGAAAGACTGGAAATTCGACGGTGTCGGCGTGCTGCGCACGGCCGAGGGCGACGAGTACCGGGGCGGCTTCAAGAATGGCCAGTTCGACGGCCAAGGCGTGCTGCGCTACGCCGTGGCGCAGGCGGACGGCCGGCGCGAAGACAGCGGCCACTGGACCGAAGGCCAGCTGGACGACCCGGCCCTGGACAAGCTCACGCGCGACAATATCGAACTGGCCCTGTACCAGCAGCGCAGCCTGCTCGACGGCGCCCTGGCGCGTATCGCGCCGCGCGATGCGGCGAAAAAGATCAACCTGTATTTGCTGGGCGTGGCCGGCGATGGCGCGCAGGAAGTATTTCACCGCGAAACGGCCTTCGTGCAGCGCCAGTTCGACCGCGATTACGGCACCGTGGGGCGCTCCCTGATGCTCGTCAACAGCCGCAACACGGTGGCGCAGCAGCCGATGGCCACGCGCACCAGCATCGCCGCCAGCCTCGACGCCCTGGGCGCGAAGATGGACAAGCAGAACGACATCCTGTTCCTGTTCCTCACCAGCCACGGCTCGCCCGAGCACGAACTGGCGCTGGCGCAAAACGGCATGGACCTGCACAGCCTGCCCGCGCAGGAGCTGGCCACCATGCTCAAGCACAGCGGCATCCGCTGGAAGGTCATCGTGATCTCGGCCTGCTATGCGGGCGGTTTTATTGCGCCGCTGAAAGATGACCATACTCTCATCATCACGGCCGCGCGCAGCGACCGCACCTCGTTCGGCTGCGACGACCAGAACGATTTTACGTATTTCAGCGAAGCGTATTTCAAGGAAGCGCTGCCGAAGAGCGCGGGCTTTGCCGAAGCGTTCGAGCAGGCCAGGGTGCTGGTGCAGGCGCGCGAGGCGGCCGACTTCCGCGAAAGCGGCATGGAGACGGAAGAGCATTCCGAGCCACAGTTATTCCAGGGCAAGGCCATCGCCGCGCAATTGAAGGCGTGGCGCGCCCAGCCACGCTAAGCGCTTCTTTCTGTACAATAGCCGTCACCATGCGCCGATTCTTCCTCATTTTGCTGCTGTTCGTGCTTCCGCTCCAGATGTCCTGGGCCGCGGCGAGCGCGTATTGCCTGCACGAGGAAGGCAAGGCGGCGCAGCACCTGGGCCACCACAGCCACCAGCACAAGGCGGATGCGGACAAAAAACCGGTCGCCGACAAGGCTGACAAGCAATCCAAAGGCCAGCCGCACAGCGACTGCAACGTCTGCCACGGCATCGGCCATGCGTGGCTGCCGGCCGGCTCCAGCCTGCCTATCGGCGACACGGCGTCCGTCAACGCGGACACTGGCCCCTTCTTTTACGCTTCCCACATCCCGGACGCTCCCAAGCGCCCTGACTGGTCGTCGGCCATCTAGGCCGACGGGACGTTTCAATCACTTTTCGCTGAAGTCAGGCGCCAGCCTGCGCGTCCCGTCGAATTCTTTTCCATGCTGTTGGAGAATTCGATGCACACATTTATCTTGTTACTTTCCGCTGGCCTGCTGGCCGGCAACTTTGCCCACGCGCAATCTAGCGTGGAACCCGCCGCGCCCCTGACCCTGCCCGCCGCGCTGGCCTTGGCCGAAGGCGGCAACGCCACCCTGTCGGCCGCCCGCCATGAATTGGCGGCGCAGGGCGGCGCCCTGCAACAGGCGCGCGCCCGGCCCAATCCGGAACTGCAAACCGTGCTGGAAGACACGCGGCGCGCCACGCGTAGCACCACCGTGCAACTCAACCAGCTCATCGAACTGGGCGGCAAGCGGGGGGCGCGCACCGCCGCCGCCCAGCGCGGCGAAGACCTGGCGCAAGCGGGACTTTCCCTGCAGCAAGCCGACACGCGCGCGGCCGTGACTTCCGCCTTTGTCGACGTGCTGGCGGCGCAGGAAGGCTTGCGCCTGGCCGACAGCGCGCAAGCGCTGGCCGCGCGCGCCAGCGACATCACGGCGCGCCGGGTCACGGCCGGCAAGGCGTCCCCTGTCGAGGAAACCCGCGCCAGGGTCGCCGAAGCGAGCGTGCGGCTGGAACTGAACCTGGCCCGCAGCACCCTGGCGGGCGCGCGCAAGCGCCTGGCCGCCCTGTGGGGCAATGCCACGCCCCGCTTCACCCTGGCAGAGGGGCGCCTGGAAACCTTGCCGGAGCTGCCACCCGCCAATGAACTGGCGGCGCGAATGGCCCAGGCGCCAGCCGTGCGCCAGGCGCACAGCGCGCTGGCCCAGCGGCAAGCCATGCTGGACGTGGAACAGCGGCGCGCCACGCCCGACGTCACAGTCAGCATCGGCATGAAGCGCTCGGAAGAGCTGGGCCGCAACCAGGCCATCATCGGCTTGGCCCTGCCGCTACCGCTGTTCGACCGCAATGCGGGCAACAAATTGGAGGCCCTGCGCCGCAGCGACAAGGCCAGCGAGGAGCTGGCCGCCGTGCGCATCGATGTGCAAACGAAGGTCGCCGCCGCCAGCGAGCGGCTGGCCACGGCCCGGCTCGACGTGGAAAGCTTGCGCCAGGACATCTTGCCTGGCGCGCAGAGCGCCTACGACGCGGCCAGCAAGGGTTTCGAGTTCGGCAAATTCGCCTTCCTCGACGTGCTCGATGCCCAGCGCACCTTGCTGCAAGCCAAAAACCAATACCTGCGCGCGCTGGCCGAAGCGCAGCACGCCGCCGCCGACATCGAGCGCCTGCTGGGCACACCAGCTCCCCTGTAAGGAACATCCTCCATGAACATCACACTCGACAAAAAACAGGCGATCGCCATCGCTTCCATCGCCACCGCCGGCATCGTGCTGGCAGTGCTCATCCTCGGCACGGGCAATTCCAAGACCCAGCCAGCCGCCGCCGCCCAGACGGAGGCACATGCTGAAAAGAAAGACGAACATGGCCACGAGGAAGTGGAAGGCCGGCTGGAATTGACGGCCGCGCAAAGCCAGGCCGCCGGCGTCGTCATCGCCACGGCCGCGCCCGGGCGCATCAAGACGACGGTGGCCCTGCCCGGCGAAATCCGTTTCAACGAAGACCGCACGGCCCACGTCGTGCCGCGCCTGGCCGGCGTGGTGGAAGCCGTGCACGCCGACCTGGGCCAGCTGGTCAAGAAGGGGCAAGTGCTGGCCGTCATCGCCAGCACGGAGCTGTCGGAACAGCGCAGCGAATTGCTGTCCGCGCAGCGGCGCTTGTCGCTGGCCCGCTCCATGTATGAGCGCGAAGAAAAACTGTGGCGCGAGAAAATTTCGGCCGAACAGGATTATCTGCAGGCGCAGCAAGCGTGGCGCGAGGCGGAAATCGCCATGCAGAACGCGCAGCAAAAGCTCAGCGCGCTGGGCGCCAGCGGGGCGGCCAGAGGGCCGCTGAACCGCTACGAGATCCGCGCGCCGTTCGACGGCATGGTGCTGGAAAAACATATCACCCTGGGCGAAGCCGTCAAGGAAGACGCGAACATCTTCGTCATTTCCGACCTGTCGACCGTGTGGGCGGAAATCGCCGTGCCGGCAAAAGACCTGGCCACCGTGCGCATGGGAGGCAAGGCGGAGGTGAAAGCGTCCGCGTTTGACGCCAGCGCGCAAGGCACGATCACCTATGTGGGCTCGCTGCTGGGCGAACAGACGCGCACGGCCAAGGCACGCATCAGCTTGCTGAACCCCGACATGGCCTGGCGCCCTGGCCTGTTCGTCACGGTGGAAGTGGTGTCCGGCGAAGCGGACGCGCCCGTCACCGTGCACAGCACGGCCATCCAGACGGTGGAAGACAAGCCCGTCGTCTTCGTGCAGGTCAAGGATGGCTACCAGGCCACGCCCGTGGTGCCGGGCCGCAGCGATGGCAGCTTGACGCACATCAGGCAGGGGCTGGCCGCCGGCACGCCCTACGCGGCGCAAGGCAGTTTTGTGCTGAAGTCCGAGCTGGGCAAGGACTCCGCCGGTCACGAACACTGATCACGTCAAGCCAAAGGAAACCATCATGTTTGAACGCTTGATCCGCTTCGCCATCGACCAGCGCTGGCTGGTGATGCTGGCCGTCGCTGCCATGGCCGGCCTGGGCACCTACAGCTATCAAAAGCTGCCCATCGACGCCGTGCCCGACATCACCAATGTCCAGGTGCAAATCAATACCCAGTCCGCCGGCTATTCGCCGCTGGAAACCGAGCAGCGCGTCACCTTCCCCATCGAGACGGCCATGGCCGGCTTGCCCAACCTGGAGCAGACGCGCTCGCTATCGCGCTATGGCCTGTCGCAAGTGACCGTGATCTTCAAGGATGGCACGGACATCTATTTTGCGCGCCAGATGATCAACGAGCGCTTGCAGGAAGCGAAGGAAAGTTTGCCGGCTGGCATCACGCCGAAGATGGGCCCCGTCTCCACGGGCCTCGGCGAAATCTACCTGTGGACGGTGGAAGCGCAGGATGGCGCGAAGAAGCCGGACGGCACGCCGTACACGCCGACGGACTTGCGCGAAATCCAGGACTGGATCATCAAGCCGCAGTTGCGCAACGTCACGGGCGTGACGGAGATCAACGCCATCGGCGGCTACGCCAAGCAGTACCAGGTGGCACCGTATCCGGAAAAACTGGCCGCCTACGGCATCAGCCTGCAGGAAGTGGTGACGGCGCTCGAACGCAACAACAGCAACGTGGGCGCCGGCTACATCGAAAGACAGGGCGAGCAGTTGCTGATACGCGCGCCGGGCCAGGTGGCGTCCAAAAGCGACATCGCCAACATCGTCGTCGCCAATGTGCAGGGCGTGGCCATCCGCATCCGCGACGTGGCCGACGTGGTGCTGGGGCGCGAGCTGCGCACGGGCGCGGCCACGGAAAACGGCCGCGAAGTGGTGCTCGGCACGGTCTTCATGCTGATCGGGCAGAACAGCCGCGCCGTGTCGCAGGCGGTCGACAAGAAGATGCTGGAGATCAACCGCAGCTTGCCGAAAGGCGTGCACGCCGTCACCGTGTATGACCGCACGGTGCTGGTCGACAAGGCCATCAATACGGTGAAGAAAAACCTGCTCGAAGGGGCCGTGCTGGTGATCGCCATCCTGTTCCTGTTTCTCGGCAATATACGCGCGGCCGTCATCACGGCCATGGTGATTCCGCTGGCCATGCTGTTCACGTTTACGGGCATGGTGCAATACCATGTGAGCGCCAACCTGATGAGCCTGGGGGCGCTGGACTTCGGCATCATCATCGATGGCGCCGTGGTGATCGTGGAAAACTGCGTGCGCCGCCTGGCCCACGCGCAGCAGAAACTGGGACGGCCATTGACCTTGCAGGAGCGCTTTCATGAAGTGTTTGCGGCATCGCAAGAAGCGCGCCGCCCCCTGCTGTACGGCCAGCTGATCATCATGGTGGTGTACCTGCCCATCTTCGCGCTCACCGGCGTGGAAGGACGGATGTTTACGCCGATGGCCCTGACGGTCGTCATCGCCCTGCTGGGCGCCATGCTGCTGTCGATCACCTTCATCCCGGCCGCCGTGGCGCTGTTTATCGGCGACAAGGTGGCGGAGAAGGAAAACGCCATCATGCGCGCCGCCAAGCGCTGGTATGCCCCGCTGCTGGAGAAGGTGATGCGCAACACGCCCGTCGTGCTGACGGGTGCGGCGGTCGCCGTATTGCTGTCGGGCTTGCTGGCCACGCGCATGGGCAGCGAATTCGTGCCCAGCCTGAACGAGGGCGACATCGCCATCCAGGCCTTGCGCATCCCCGGCACCAGCCTCACGCAATCGCTGGCCATGCAGCAGCAGCTGGAACGCAAGCTGATGGCCAACCACAAGGAGATCGCGCGCGTGTTCGCCCGCACGGGTACGGCCGAGATCGCCTCTGACCCCATGCCGCCGAACATTTCCGACGGCTACATCATGCTCAAGCCCCGCAACCAGTGGCCGCAGCCCGGGAAATCGCGCGAGCAATTGCTGGCGGAAATCGAAGCGACGGCCACCAGCTTGCCGGGCAATAACTACGAGTTTTCACAGCCGATCCAGCTGCGCTTCAATGAACTGATTTCCGGCGTGCGCAGCGACGTGGCCGTCAAACTGTTCGGCGACGACATGGCCGTGCTCGACAGCACGGCGGCGAAGATCGCGGGCGTGCTGGGCAAGATTCCCGGCGCCACGGAAGTGAAGGTCGAGCAGACGACGGGGCTGCCCATGCTGACGGTGCAGATCGACCGCGAGCAGACGGCCCGTTACGGTTTGAATATTGCTGATGTGCAAGCGGCGATCGCCACGGCCATCGGCGGGCAGGAAGCGGGCACCCTGTTCCAGGGCGACCGCCGCTTCGACATCGTCGTGCGCCTGCCCGACAGCCTGCGCAGCGACCTGGAGCAACTCAAACGCCTGCCCATCGCCCTGCCCCTGGGCGCGGCGGCGGAAGGCCGCGCGCGCTTTATCCCGCTCGGCGAAGTGGCCAGCCTGCACGTGGCCCCTGGGCCGAACCAGATCAGCCGCGAAGACGGCAAGCGCCGCATCGTCATCAGCGCGAATGTGCGCGGGCGCGACATCGGCTCGTTCGTGGCCGACGCCACGCAGCAGCTGCAAGCGCAAGTGGCCATTCCTGCCGGTTACTGGACCAGCTGGGGTGGCCAGTTCGAGCAATTGCAATCGGCCACGAAACGCCTGGAGCTGGTGGTGCCTGTGGCGCTGGCCCTCGTGTTTGTGTTGCTGTTTGCCATGTTCGGCAACGTGAAGGATGGCTTGCTCGTGTTCAGCGGCATCCCGTTCGCCTTGACGGGTGGCATCGTCGCCCTGTGGCTGCGCGACATTCCCATGTCGATCTCGGCGGCGGTGGGCTTCATCGCCCTGTCCGGCGTCGCCGTGCTGAACGGCCTGGTGATGATCGCCTACATCCGCCAGTTGCGCGAGCAGGGCATGCCCTTGCAGGAAGCGATACGTGTAGGCGCCATCACGCGCCTGCGGCCCGTGCTGATGACGGCGCTGGTGGCGTCCTTGGGCTTCGTGCCGATGGCCATTGCCACGGGCACGGGCGCCGAAGTGCAGCGCCCGCTGGCCACCGTGGTCATCGGCGGCATCCTGTCGTCGACAGCCCTGACCCTGCTGGTGCTGCCGCTGCTGTACCGGCTCGCGTATGCCGTAAGAGGTAGGTCGGATTAGCTCTGAAGGAGCGTAATCCGACATCAATACCGGCGCCAACAATATGCAGCTTACGGCCGGCGGTAGCCGCCTTCGATCCAGTTGGCGGCGGACGTCGCGTTGAACTTGAACGCGGCCGAGGTGCGCACCTTGGCGATCTGTTCGCCCTCGGCATCGTAGGCGCTCAGTTCCGCGTATGGGTGCTCTTCGTCGGGGACGATGTCGAACATCACCTTGACTTGCCCCTCGTCGGTGGCGACGAACAGGTTCTTGTGCAATTGCGCATGCAGCTGCTGCTCGTGGCGGCGCAGCACTTCCGAGGCCGTCTTGACCAGCGTGTTGAACGCGTTGACGTCGAGCGGCTTCGGATTTTTCTTGTCGCGGCCCATGGTCCACGGTCCTACCAGCGCCGGTTCCGGTTCGCCATCCTTGATCATGGCCACGGCCCAGCCTTCATCTTCCTCGTTCTTGATCACACGCGCCGTCCAGCCATTGCCTACCCACAGGCGCGGCTCCTGGATCGGGGCGTCATTGTCCTGCTCGGCTGCTTCGTCGGAAAAGTCGGGGAAATCGGTACTCATGGCGGTGCTCGTGATGGAAGGTCGGGGCTAGCATGATAGTCGAAAACGCCCGCCCGTGCCGCCTTGCCGAAGGCGCGGCGGCACGTCCAACACTTCCGTCCGGCACCAGCCCCGGCAGCTTGTCAGTTCATCGACATGGCAGGCCGGCTGGGCCAGGTCAGCGGTGGACCGGGTGGTACCCAGCGCGGGTCGATGGCAGGCAGCGGCGCATGGTAATTGAACGGGGTGATGATGATCGGCGGTATCGCCGAGGGCGCGCCGACGGGCTCGGCGCAGGACTGCGTGGCGCTACGCTGGCGCGTGATGCGACGGTCAGGGGGGGATAGCGATTGATCCCCGGTATCTGCAAACAAAAGCATGTTGCCCTCCTTGCGAGACTGAGGAATTCAGTATAGGACGGCTTGCGCACATTACAAGAAGATAAATCTTGTTCCAGATCAGCGTTTTCTGCCCGCCAGCGCCTTCCATACCGTGAAAATGACGGCCTGTCGCACGCCGCTGGCGGCCAGCCGGGCGCGTCCCTACAGTGTGACCATGCAATCCCCCACCACCCACACACCGAGGCTCACCATGAAAAAATTGCTCACCTTCGCCCTCATCGTCATGCTTGCCTGCCTGTTCCTCGACAAGATTGGCGGCAGCGACATGCACATGCAGTTCCACGGCGACGATGTCGACGGTCCGCTGGAGTGGCTGTTCGGCCTGGTATTTGCCGGCGGCGGCTTGCTGATCGCCGCCATTGCGCTGGTGTGCGCCGCTGTCGTCACAGGGGTCGTCCTGGCCGGCGTGGGCGTGGTGCTGATCGCCGTGGTGGCCTTGTGCGTGGTGCTGGCGCTGGCATTGAGCACGCCCGTGCTGCTGCCGCTGCTGATTCCCGTCGCCATCGTCTGGCTGATCGTCAGCCGCAACCGCAAGCAGGCGCAAGCGCGTCAGCACAGCCTGTAATCACTGCGCCATGAACTTGCTGAGCACGCCGTCGCTGCCGCCGTCATTCTGCTCGATGCGGTTGCGCCCGCCCCGCTTGGCCCGGTACAGCGCCTCGTCGGCGCGCGCCAGCACGGCGTCGCAATCGGCATCGGTGCCGGCCATGGCAGCCATGCCGATGCTCACCGTGATGGTGATCACAATGCCGCCATCGGTGGTCAGTGCACTTTCCGCCACGCGCCGGCGCAGCCGTTCGGCAAACACGGCCGCTGCCGACAGGTCGGTGCCCGGCAGCAGGATGGCGAATTCTTCGCCACCCACGCGACCCGGCACGTCGACCTTGCGCAGCGCCTGGCACATCAGCGCACCCAGGTGGCGCAGCACGGCATCGCCCACGGCGTGGCCATGCTCGTCGTTGACCCGCTTGAAGTGATCGATGTCGAGCATCAGCACGCTGGCGCAACTGGCCAGTTCGCGCTGCAGGCGGGCGTGCTCGTTTTCCAGCGACGCCATGAAGTGGCGCCGGTTCGGCAAGCCGGTTAAAAAATCCGTGGTGGCCAGCTGCAGCAGTTCCGCATTCATGCGCTTGCGCTCGGTGATGTCGAGCGAGGACACCATGACGAAATCCAGGCTGTCCGCATGGCCGGGCATCACCAGCAAGCTCAATTCATTTTGCCGCGCCGCACCATCGAGACGCACGAAGCTGCTTTCGCACTCGTACAGGTGGGCGCCGCCAGCCAGCGCCAGCAAGGCGTCGCCAAAGCGGGGCATGGCGCTGTCGTCGAAATTCTGCGCCAGGCCCAGCGCGCCACGGCGCTGATCGTCCTCGTTGGCGCGCACCTGCGCCAGCGCGGCGCCGTTCGCATCGATGATGCGCACCAGCCCCGCCAGTTGCCGCAGCGCGTCCGGATTGGCCTGAAAGTGGGCGCCCAGGTCGCGCACGCCCGCTTGCTCGAGAGCATCGAGCGCGGCGCGCACGGCCGACCAGTCCTGCTCCCACAGGGCCACGGGCGCATGGTCGTACAGGCTGCGGAAACGCGCTTCGCCGGCCCGCAGGGCCAGCGCCACCTGCGCCTGCTCGATAGCCATGCCGGCCAGATGCGCCGCCTCGCTCAGCCGCGCCAGATGCGCCGCGCCCGGCAACGTCGGCTGGCGGTGATACGCCATCAGCACGCCGAGCAGCTTGCCCGAGCCGCCACGCACGGGCTCGGCCCAGCACGATTGCAGCTGGGCCCGGCACGCCAGTTCCATCGCGTCCTGCGCCTCGGCATGCAGGTCGCCCACGATCACGCGCTGGCCGTCGCGCAGGGCTTGTGCGGCGATGCCATGCACGCCGTGCAGGGTGTCGAGGTCATGGCCATGGCTGGCCAGATTGAAGAATGCGGGCAAGCTGGGCGCCGCGCCCAGCACCAGGCGGTGGCGGCTTTCATCGAGCAGCAAGATGCTGCACAGCATGGCGGGATGGTCGGCTTGCACACTCAGCACCACGCTTTCCAGCACCCGTTCCAGCGGCGCGCCCGTGGCCAGCATTTCCAGCACTTGCCGCCGCGTGTGTTCGCGCCGCTCCATCTGGCTGCGCTCGCTGATATCGCGGAAGGTCCACAAGCGCGCCTGTTCATTGCCCAGTTGCATGCTGCGCACATATTGCTCGACCACCCGTCCATCGCGCAGGTGCAGCACGTCGCGCCGCTCGCGGTGGCCGTGCGGCGCGTGGGCGCGCGCCCCGAGGAAAGGCGCCGCCTGCTCCAGCTGGCCTTCCACGTGGCGCACCAGCGCCGTGCCATCGGCTTGCCAGTCGAGCGCGTCCGGCACTTGCCACAGGTCGCGGAAGCGCCGGTTCGACGTGAAGATGCGGCCATCGGTATTGTCGACCAGAATGCCGTCGATGGTCGAATCGAGGATGCTGCGCAGCATGGCCTGGCTGCGCTGCGCCGCCTCGGCCATCGCCAGCACGCTCGCCTGCCCCTGCTCCAGCTGGCCCGTCAGTTCGCTCGAACGCGCCAGCGCCGCCTGGGCACGGGCGCGGCCCGCCGCCAGCAGCCAGGTGGCCAGCGCCAGCACAATGCTGGCCAGCAAGCCGGTCCAGGCTACCAGGCGAGGCCGCGCCAGCAGTTCGCCATCAAAGCCCGGTATGGCGCGCACGCGCAAGGTCCAGGCATGGCCGGCGATGGTGATCGTTTGCTGCGACAGCAGGCTGTCCGAGGCGACAGAGGACAAGGCCCCCGGCAAGCTGTCATACATCAGGGCCGCCTCGGCCAGTTGCGCGCCATCATAGATTTCCAGGTCCAGCTGCCGCGCGCTCTCGCCGCCCACCCCCGCCATCAGATCGCCCATGCGGAACGGCGCAAAAACCCAGGCGCGCAAGGCGTCGCGCCGCTGCGCCACGCTGGCATGCGGCAAGCCATTGTCATACACGGGCAGCACGATCAGGAAACCATGCGCCTGCGCGCTGCCGCCATCTTGCACCAGGTGGATCTTGCCCGTCATGGCGGCCTGCCCCGTATCGCGCGCCTGCTCCAGCGCGGCGCGGCGCACGGGCTCCGAGCCGATGTCGTAGCCGAAGGCCAGCAGGTTGCTCTCGCTCAAAGGTTCCAGATAGGTGATGGGCGCATGCCAGGCGCGCTGGCCATGCGGACGCACGGCATAGCCGGGATAGCCTTCCGCGCGCACGCCTGCCTCGTGCCGCGCCAGGGCGGCGCCGGACAACAGCGGCAGGTAGCCGATGCCGTGAATGCCGGGAAAGTGGCGGTCCACCTGCTGCACCGCCAGATAGGTATGGAATTCGCGGCGCGTGACTTCCTGCGAACTGGCATACAGTCCCTGCACCCCATGCAGCACCTGGATATACGTCTGCATGCGGCCGACGATGTTGCCCACCAGTTCGCGCACGCGGAAATCGAAATCGGCCCGCACCTGCTGTTCGCTGGCGTCGTGGGCATTGCGCCAGGCGCCATACGTCAATCCCAGGCATAGCGCCAGCACCAGCGCGGCCAACGCGCGCGGTCCCACCCAGTGCGACACTGGCCAGGCAAACCATGACGAAGACGCGCGTGTGGGCATGACAGGTTGACAAGCAGAATGGGTATCCAACCGCTACACGGCCAGCAACATGGCTGGCAGCGGGCTGCACGACTACCATCGGTCGTCGATGAGAATGATAGTACGTTACAGCGGGCGCCCTTGCAATGCTGAATATTGCATTCAAAAAATCACATATTTCGTCAATGCAATGATACGTACTCCAGGAAAATTCGATGCCGTGAAAACCATCCCCACCAGCTGGTATGATCGCCCCGCAATCCATCAACTGGGAGTCACGTTTGCAGCACGATAGCTGGCAGGGAACACTATGGCTGGCGCCAGACTTTGCCATCTTGCATGGTGCAGCGGGCGCCACGGACAGCCACGCCCATTATGCGCACCAGCTGATGCTGAGCACCGGGGCGCCCTTCACGGCCGAGCTCGACGGCATCGTCCACACGGCGCAGCACTTGCTGATCGACAGCCTGCGCCCGCACGCCATCCTGGCCGCGCCGGCGCCCGTGCTGACCATCTATGCGGAGCCGCAGCGCCTGGGCGGTGCGGCCCTGCTGGCAGCAGCCGCCAGCGCTGGCGTACCCAGCCTGGACAATCTGGCGGCGGCACTGCAGGCGCAGCCACGCGAGCGCTTGCCCGATCCCCGCTTGCTGCGGGCGCTGGACAAGGTTGATGCGCTGCTGTCGGGCAAGGTCAGCGCGGCTGCCGTGGCCGAGGCGGCGCATTTGTCGCTGAGCCAGCTGGAACGCCTGTTCAGCGCGCAGCTGGGCCTGCCCGTGCGGCGGCTGGTGCTGTGGCGCCGCCTGCGCCTGGCCATCCGCTTCATCTTGCTCGGCAACACCCTGACGCAGGCGGCCCACGGCGCCGGCTTTGCCGATGCCGCGCATTTTTCGCGCACCATGCGCAGCCTGTTCGGCGTGCGCGCCGACCGCAGCTTGCGCCAGCTCGACGTCAAGCTGCTCGATTGATGACGCGATTGCGCGCCTGCCGCAAGCCGGCCGGCAACTCGGGCGCGCGCACGCCCTCTTCCGCGCGGAACGGTTCGATCAATTGCGCCCCATACGCGAGCGGATAATCGGGACGGCTGCCGATGCCCAGGTCCTCGCCCCGCATGCGGTAGCCCGGTGCGTCGAAACGCGTGCCCAGCAAGCGGTCCCAGCAAGTAAAAAACAGGCCGAAATTCACGTCGCCGGCCGTGCCGTATTTCATGTGATGAAAACGGTGCAGCGGTGCCCAGGCAAACACGTGGCGCAGCGGCCCCATGCGCATGTCGACATTCGCGTGCTGCAGCAACAGCTGGATCGCCACGGCAAACGCCAGCACGGCCATGACACGCTCCGGTATGCCCAGCAGCAGCAAGGGCAGCATGCCGCCCGCCGCTTCCAGCAGCAGGTGCAGCGGGTGCTTCATCCAGCCATTGAAACCGTACAGGCGCTGCACGCTGTGGTGCACGGCATGCAGTTTCCACAGAAAATAATAGCGGTGGCTCAAGTAATGCACGAGCGTGATGCCGCAGTCGGCGATGACGATCGCCAGCAACAGTTGTGCCCAGAAAGGCAGCTGGACCGGCCAGAATGCGCCCAGCGCCAGATGCCCGGCCAGCAGGGGAAAGGCAGCCAGGCCCAGCAGATACAGCGCTTCATTGACGAGCGCATGCAGGCTGTCGCGCCAGCCGTCGCCGTGATCGTGGTTCCACGCGCCGTCATACGGCAGATAGCGTTCGGCAAGAAAGGAAGTGAGCAGGGCCAGCAGCAGCAAGGGCGGCAAGACCCAGAGAGAGTAGTGGCACACCGCAATCAGGTAACTGGCGGCGCCGATGAAGCCGGCCCAGAACGCGGGGCCGTACAGCACGGCAAAGAGGGATTTCATGGCAAGACGCTCCTGTGGCTAAAACCACAGCATGGCCGTCAACCCTGCCGCGCCGCTTGAAGAAACGGCGCAAACTGTTTACTTTACTTCAGGGATTTTCTCGCCGCGTACTGCTGGTAGCCGTTGGCGCGCAGGGCGCAGGCGGGGCAAGTGCCGCAGCCATAGCCCCAGTCGTGCAGCTCGCCCCGCTCGCCCAGATAGCACGTATGCGTGCCGCTGCGGATCAGGTCGACCAGCGGCTGGCCGCCCAGGTCTTCCGCCAGGTCCCAGCTTTGCGCCTTGTCCAGCCACATCAGCGGCGTTTCCAGCTTCAGGCGCGTATTCATGCCCAGGTTCAGGGCCACTTGCAGCGCCTTCATCGTATCGTCGCGGCAATCCGGATAGCCGGAAAAATCCGTCTCGCACATGCCGCCCACCAGCACTGTCAATCCGCGGCGATACGCCACGGTGGCGGCCACCGTCATGAACAGCAAGTTGCGTCCAGGCACAAAGGTGTTCGGCAAGCCGTTTTCCTGCATGACGATCTCGACGTTCTGCGTCATGGCCGTATCGGAAATGGCGGAAATCAGGGATAGGTCGATCATGTGATCCTGGCCCAGGCGGCTATCCCATTCGGGCGACTGCTGGCGCATCTGTTCCAGCACGCCAGGACGCACGGTCAGCTCGATCGCATGGCGCTGGCCATAGTCGAAGCCAATCGTTTCCACGCGGCTATAGTGTTTCAAGGCCCAGGCCAGGCAGGTGGTGGAATCTTGTCCACCGCTAAAGAGCACCAGTGCGGAGTCCGTTGCTAGCATAAATTTTCTTTCTATGTTTTATCTGTTGCAATAGTGCGCAGGGAAACATGATTCCCGGTGCAAAAAATACTTATTCGTCCGCCATCAGTTTACCTATTCCGGTAACATGCAGTCAGCATTTACTCATCTGGAGCACCATGTTTTCTGCACGACCCATACGGCATACGGCTGCCGGCAAGGCGATACGACCACGAATTTTGGCACAAGTAGTGACAAAAGTAATGGGTCAACTGACACTGGCGGCCGCCGGCAGTGTCATCCTGGCATGCCCGGCCGTCCAGGCCCGCGCGCAGGAGGGAACGCAAGAGCGTCCGCAAGACGCGGCCGCCGACACCCCCGCCACGGAAGCGGCGCCCGCCCCGCTGCAGTACGAGGTCAAGGTCAACGCGCCCGGCGACCTCGATGAGTTGCTCGAAAAAAACCTGGACCTGGAACGCTTCCGCGGCAACCCGCGCATGGACCGCGAGCAATTGCAGCGCCTCGTGCGCGATACGCCCGAGCAAGCCAAAAACCTCGTCGCCACGGCCGGCTATTACACGCCCGTCGTCACGGTGCGCGTCGATACGACGGGGGCCAAACCCGTCGTCATCGTCGACCTCGACCCGGGCCAGCCGGTAACCATCGACAAGGTCGAGCTGGAATTGCGCGGCTTCGACCCCACGCCGCCGCTGGCCGCGTCCGAACCCTACGATACGGAAGCCCTGAAGCGCAGCTGGTCCTTGAAAACGGGCAGCGTATTTCGCCAGTCCGACTGGGAAGCGGCCAAGCGCGCGCTGCTGCGCGAAGTGGTGCAAACGCGCTACCCGCGCGCCCAGCTGGTCGATACGCAAGCCGTGGTCGACCCGGAAACGCACAAGGTCTCCTTGCTGGTGGTGCTCGACAGCGGCCCCGAGCTGCGCTTCGGCGAACTGCGCATCGAAGGCCTGAAACGCTACGATGCCAGCATCATCCGCAACCTCGACAAGATACGCCCGGGCGAGTACTACAGCGAATCGGCGCTGCAATCGTTGCAGGCGCGCCTGCAGGACACGGGCTACTTTGCCAGCGTGGAAGTGAGCGCCGACATGAGCAGCATCCTCAGCGAACAGATCGAGGCGGGCCAGGAAAGCCAGCAAGCCGAGGCCACTCCCGATGCCAAGCCCGTCAAGCGCGGCCCCGCGCCGCTGCTGCCGCTGGTGGTGCGCGTGACGGAAAACAAGCAGCAGAACGTCAGCGCCGGTCTCGGTTTCAGTACGAATACGGGCAATCGCGCCCAGCTCAACTATGACAACCTGAACGTGTGGGGCACGCGCTTCAAGAGCGCGATCACCATGGAAACGAAGAAGCAGGCGGCGCACGCCAATTTCTACTTTCCAACGACCGCGCGCGGCTACAACGACAGCGCGGGCGCCTCGTTCGAGCGCAGCGACATTTCCAACGAAATCACGGCAGTCACCACCATCTCGGCCAAGCGCAACTGGGGCGGCACCAACCTCGAGCGCAGCCTGACGTTCGAGTTCCTCAGCGAAGACAAGACCGTCGTCGGCCTGGAACAGACGCGCAGCAAGAGCTTGCCGCTGACTTATGCCATCACCAAGCGCAGCCTCGACAGTCTGCTGTTTCCCACCAAGGGCTACGTCATCAACGCCCAAGTGGGCGGCGCCCTGCTGCCCGTGCTGACGGACGAGCGCTTCGTGCGCGTGGCCGGCAAGGCCGTGTATTACCGTCCGCTCGGTGAAAAAGGCGAGCTGATCGTGCGCGGCGAAATGGGCGCGCTGGGCTCGAAGGAAAAACGCGGCGTGCCAGCCGTCTATCTGTTCCGCGCGGGCGGCGACCAGTCGGTGCGCGGCTATGCCTACCAGGAACTGGGCGTCAAGGAAGGCGACGCGACAGTCGGCGGGCGCTACATGGCCACTGCCAGCGCCGAATACCAGTACTGGTTCAAGCCGAAGTGGGCGATTGCCGCCTTCTATGACGCCGGCAACGCGGCCGATACCGTCAAGGCGCTGACGCCGAAATCGGGCTACGGCCTGGGCGGGCGCTACAAGAGCCCCGTCGGCCCCATCAATGTCGACGTGGCGTATGGCCACGCCGTCCACGCCTACCGTTTGCACTTCTCTCTGGGATTCACTTTCTGATGTCCGATATGACTACCGAGGCGCCGAACGCCGCGCCCCAGCCTCCGGCGAAAAAAACGCGCCGGGCATTGCGCTATCTCTTGATCGGCGTCGCCAGCCTGGCCGTGCTGCTGGGCGGCGCCTTCTGGTTCCTGGGCCGCGAATCGACCTTGCAGATGCTGGTGCAAAAAGTGGCCAGCGCCAGCGGCGGCGACATCGCAGTGTCGGGCGTGTCCGGCTCGCTGTACAACCGCATGCACCTGGGCCACGTCAGCTACCGCAGCAAGACGCAGCACATCACGGCCGACAATATCGACATCAACTGGTCGCCATTCCAGTTCTTTTCGGAAGGCATCGCCATCAGCGAACTGCACGTGGCCAGCCTGTCCGTGGAAAGCACGGCGCCGTCCGACGAACCGTCGACCATGCCGGCCAGCCTGGCCGCGCCGTTCAAGATCGGCATTGCCGACGCGCGCCTGGACAAGGTGACCCTGGTGAGCGCAGGCGGCAACACGGTGTTTGAAAAGATCCATTTCACCTTGTCGGGCGACAAGTCGCAATGGCAGCTGGAAGACGCTTCGGCCCTGACCCCGTTCGGCCAGGCCACGGCCAGCGCGACGATTGCCGCCACGCAGCCGTTCAAACTGTCAGGCAAAGCCGGCTTGACGCAGCTCACCCCTGCCGCCGGTGAAAAACCGGCCGCCCTGGCGCTGCAGCTGGGCGGCGACCTGAACGTGCTGAACGTGACAGCCAAGGGCAGCGCAGGCGCGGCCACGGCCGACGCCCAGCTGGCGCTGGCGCCATTCGACCCCGTCATCATCCTGCGCTCGGCCAGCATCCGTGGCCGCAACATCAATCCGGGCAAGTTCGACGCCACCCTGCCGCAGGCGGACCTGAGCCTGGAACTCGATGCCACCATCGACACCCGATCCAGCGCGCAAACCGTGTCGGGCAAGCTGGCCATCCTCAACCACGCCACGCCTGGCCCCATCGACCAGCAAAAGCTGCCGCTGCGCCAGTTCGAGGCGAGATTGGGCGGCACCCTGACGGCCACGACCCTGGAGTCGGCCATCATCGACTTCGGCAATGCGGGCAAGTTCACGGGCAGTGGCAAGCTCAACCGCGACGCGGCAGACGCGCCCATCGGCAATGCGCAACTGACCTTGCACACAGACAAGATCGACTTGCAGCACATCTACAGCAGCATCAACAGCACCAGGATCGTCGGCGATATCGTGCTCGACAGCGACGGCAAGACGCAAACCCTGCGCGCCAAACTGGGCGAAGCCAAGCTGCGCCTGGACGTGGAAGCGACCCTGGCCGATTCGCTTGTGCAATTGCGCAAGGCGACCTTGCAAGCAGGCAAAAGCAGCGTCAACGCGACGGGCCAGATCAGCCTGAAGGATGAACAACCCTTCAAGGCCGTGGCCAGCACCAGCCGTCTCAATCCCGCCGACTTCGGCGCCTTCCCCGTGGCCGACCTGAACCTCGACGTGCGCGCCAATGGCCACGTGGCACCCCAGTGGCTGGCGAATGCGGACTTCACCGTGCGCCCCAGCAAACTGCTCGGCCAACCCCTGTCGGGCAAAGGCAAGCTGACGGCCGATGCAGCCCATTTCAGCGGCATCGACGCGCAGCTGGCGCTGGGCAAGAACAACATGACGGCCAAGGGCAACTTTGGCGGCGCCGGCGAAAAACTCAACTGGAACGTCGATGCGCGCCAGCTCTCGGCCTTGCAAGGCGACTTGCTGGGCAGCGTACTGGCCAGCGGCGTGGTGCAAGGCACCCTGCAGCAGCCGCGCACGAGCTTTGTTGCCGATGCAAAGGGACTGGGCCTCAGCAGCGGCAAGCGTCCTGCGCCGGACAGCGCCATCCACGCCAGCGGCGACGTGGGCTTGACGGGACCGAAGCAGGAAGCGGAACTGAAAATGACGGGTTCCTTGCAAAAGATCAACCCGGCCGCCTTCGGTGCTGCACTACCCAACGGCAACGTCAATGCGGATTTCAACGGCAGCGGCCGATTGACGGCCGACTGGCAAGTGGCCCTCAACCTGGCCCTGCGCGAATCGACCCTGCAAAACGCCCCGCTGGCCGGCTACGCCAAACTGTCGGCCAATGCGAAACGGGTCGACAACGTCGATGCGGAACTGCGCCTGGGGCCGAACAGCCTGCTGGCAAAGGGCGCGCTGGGCGGCGCCACCGACAAGCTGACGTGGAAACTCGATGCGCCGCAACTGTCGACCCTGGGCCCCCGCTTTGCCGGCGCGCTGCAGGCAGCCGGCTCCGTCTCCGGCAAGATGGACGCGCCGGCCGCGCAACTGACGCTCGACGGCCGTGACCTGACCTTCTTTGGCGACCAGCAACTGAAATCCATCAAAGGCAGCGCCAGCGTGGGCGCCGGCCAGGGCGCGCTCGACCCCATGGTCAGCAGCCTGGACATCACGGGCTACAGCACGCCCACCTTCAAGCTGGCCAGCGCCCGACTGGGCACGACGGGCACGCGCGGCAGCCATACGGTGAGCCTGGCGGCGCGCAACGACGACGTCGATGCCACCGTGCAAATCCGCGGCAGCCAGAGCGGCGCCAGCTGGACGGGCACCATCGACAGCCTGCAAAACAAGGGCCGCTATGCGCTGGTACTGCAAGCACCCGTGCCCGTCAAAGTGGCCGGTCCCGCCGGCAGCGGCGTGGCGGGCCTGGGCCAGCCCGAGCAGATCAGCGTGGGCAACACCGTCATCAAATTGCCAGCAGGCAGCATCACCATGCAAAGCCTGGTCAAGAACGGTCCCCGCTGGACCAGTTCCGGCCAGGCGGCCGGCGTGGCGCTGACCTACCTGGCGCAAGTGATCCCCGCGCTGCAAGCCAATGCGCGCAGCGACCTGACCCTGGGCGCGCAATGGTCGCTCGACATGCAGGTGCCGACGGCCAAGCAAAAAGACCCGTCCCTGGCCGGCATGCTGCACATCTACCGCGAAAAAGGCGACGTGACGGTAGGCGTGGAACAGCCGCTGGCGCTGGGCTTGCGCACCCTCGATGCGCGCATCGACGTGGCCAACCAGCAACTGCGCCTGGCCGTCAAACTCGATGGCGCGCGCGCGGGCCAGAGTGATATCAATGCCACCGTGCAAATGTTGGGCGGGCGCATCAGCAACGACAGCGCCCTCTCGCTGACGGGCACTACCAATATCGATTCTCTGGCGTGGCTGGCGCCGCTGACGGGCCAGCCGGGTCTGGAGCTGGGCGGCGCCCTGAAAGTGGCGCTGGCCGGCAGCGGCACCATCGGTGCGCCGCAATTGAATGGCGACATCCAAGGCAGCAAGCTGCTGGTGAACTGGGCCGACCAGGGCTTGAAGTTGCGCAATGGCGTACTGCAAGCCAAGCTGGCCGGCGACCAATTGCAATTGCAGCGCCTGAGCTTTGACGGCGGCGAAGGCAAGGTGCAGGCCGATGGCTGGGTACGCTTTGCGAATGGCGAAGCAAGCCTGGAACTGAAACTGATGGCCGACCGCCTGCAGGCGCTGTCGCGTCCCGACCGCACCTTGATTTTGTCGGGCAACAGCACCCTGGTGCGCAACGACAAGCGCTTCAGCTTCGAGGGCAAGTTCAAGGCCAACCGCGCGCTGATCGAGCTGGCGCCGCAGGATACGCCGACGCAAAGCAGCGACGTGGTGGTGCTGGGCAAGGAAGTCAAGGGCGGCAAGGAGGCGCCATCCTTGCCCCTGAATATCGATCTCGAATTCGACCTGGGCAATGCCTTCCACCTGCGCGGCATGGGCATCGATGCGGACCTGGCGGGCAATGTGCGCGCCAGAGTCATCAACCGCGCCGCGCCGCGCGTGACGGGCAGCATCAAGGTCGTCAACGGCTTGTATGCGGCATATGGGCAAAAGCTGTCGATCGAACGGGGCCTGATCGCCTTCACGGGTGCCTACGACAACCCGTCGCTCAATATCCTGGCCGTGCGCAAGCGTCCCGAAGGCGAAGCCCTGTCGGAAACGAATGTGGAAGCGGGCGTGGAAGTGCGCGGCACGGCCCAGGCGCCGACAGCCAAACTGGTGTCCACGCCGAGCGTGTCGGACAGCGACAAGCTGGCCTGGCTGATCCTCGGCCACGGCGCGGAAACGGCGGCCGGTGATGAAATGGCCCTCTTGACGACGGCCGCGGGCGCCCTCTTCGGCGGCTCCGGCGGCGGCTTGCAAGGCAAGCTGGCCAATTCGCTGGGCCTCGACGAAGTGGGCCTGTCGCAGGCGCAAGGGCTGGAAAGCACGGTCGTCACCGTCGGCAAGCGCCTGTCGTCGCGCGCCTACCTGACGTTCGAGCAAGGCACGAGCACGGCGACGAGCCTGGTCAAGCTGCGCTACAAGCTGAACCGCCGCATCACTTTGCAATTCCAGACGGGCACGAACAATGCGCTGGACGTGTTGTACACGTGGGCGTTTGATTAGAGTGGCGGCCAACAATGTTGTCGGATTACGCGAGGCGGGGCCCCGCTAATCCGACACCACCAGAAACAACAAAGGGCGCCTCGGCGCCCTTTTCTTTGCTCTACCGCCGACGGCTTACTCAGCCACGTCGAGGCCCCGCTCGATCATGCCTTCGACATACGCGCGCAGGTATTGTTCCAGCGCGGGGCCGGACAGCACGTTGGCCGTCAGCGCGCCGTGCGGCGAGCCTTTCAGCACGCCGTCGTGGTACACGCGCGCAATCCAGGCCACGTCCGCGCCCTGGGTGTAATCGAGTTCATAGTCGAACGATTCTCCGCTGACTTTGCGTGTGTAGACTTCCTTGACAATTGCCATCTGAAACAGCCTTTCTTGACGAGATTAACTGGGGTGCGGGTGCGGTACAGGATCGTCCTGCGGCACCGGGTGCACTGGCCCCGGGTGGCGCCCGGGCGCTTCTTGCGGCTCCGGCGCCGGCATGGGTTCATCGACAGGCGCCGGATCGGGCGCGCGGTGGGCATGGATGACGGACATGGCGAACCTCCCCTGCGGACAAAGGAAGACCATACCACGAGATGCCCGCCGCTGCCCCTATTTGCCTGCCGGCTGGACGTCGGCAGCCGGCGGCATGGCGTGACAAGGCATAGTGCTTGCATGCCATGTAAATGTCAACATGCAACTTTTACCGTTTGACAAGCATCGCCGCCCGCCCCCATCTGGCTTACAATCGCTGTTTTACCCGCACCCGATTGCCTACATGGAAACCACTACCCTCGCCCTGCTGTTCCTGGTCCCGCTGCTGGTCTGGCGCATTTATTCGCGCCTGAAGAAACTGGTGGCGCGCCAGAAGTCGCAGCTGTGGCGGCACTGGACGGTGGCGATCGCGTTTCCCGCGCTGCTGCTGTTCCTGGCGACGACGACGAAATTCGACGTCCTGCCCCTGTCCAGCCTGGGCGCGGCGGCGCTGGCCGGAGGCTGGCTGGGCGTGCTGGGCTTGAAGCTGACGCGCTTCGAACAGGTCGGCAAGGATTTCTTCTTTACCCAGCACCGCTACCTGGGCCTGGCCATCACGATGCTGTTCATCACCCGCCTGCTATACCGCGGCATGGAGATCTACCTGAACTCGCGCCTCGACGTGCCCGTGCCGCCGCCGCCGTTCGGCCAGAGCGCGCTGACCATGGCCGCCTACGGCCTCGTCATCGGCTACTACGCCGTGTATGCGTGGGGCCTCGTGCGCTGGCGCCAGCGCAACCAGCCGCTGCAGGCGCCCGAGTAAGTCATCCCGTCAATAGTACTGGCACAGGCCGGTACACGTCGTCGCCGACAGCGCCTGGCGGATCGTCGCCAGCGCCGGCGCCAGGGCGGGATCAAGGTCCTTGTCCGCATCAGCCAGGCTGTTCAGCAGACGCTCGCGCAAGGGCGGCGGCATCAGCGCGACATTCGCCGTGGCGTGCTGCGCGGCCGCTTCCAGCATGCGCTGCTTTTGCGCCACGTTCCAGAACGGCGCTTGCACGAACTGCACCACGCCAGAGTAAGCCGTGGTCGTGCCCTTGCTGAAGGCACGCGCGCGCATGCGCTCCGCGCTGCTCACCTCCGGCAGCGGCTGGTGACTGAATTCCTGCTCCATCAAGCCAATCAGGTGCGCATGGCAATGCAAGCCAAAGGCGAACATGGCGCTCATTTCATCGCCATAATCGGCCAGGTTTTGCGTCACTTGCTCCTTGCGCGCCTGCTGCAATTCGGCACCCGATAGCGGCAGCGGCCGCTCGAGGCCAAATTGATAATATGCCTTGCCCAGATTGGTTGCCCGCTCGCACAGGGCCACGCTCTGGTTCATGTCTTGCAGCGCCGCGACGGGCGCCTGAAACAGGTGCGGTGCATCGGTCATCCGGGCAAACAATGCTGCCACGTCAGGGTCGCGCAGGCGCGGCAAGCCGCTGTGTGGCGTCGCCTTGGCCATCAGCGCTTCCAGCTGGCCGCTGGCTTGCTGGAAATCGGTATGGCTGTCGGCCCAGGCGGCGGGCGCGGCAAGCAGCGCGCCCAGGAACACGATACGCAGAGGACGCATGAGAGTTGCAGTTGGCAAGGCGATATCTTTCTATTTCTTCAGCAAGTAATTGCTACGCAGCGCAGGCGCTTCGCCCGTATTCTCGCTGCCATTCTCGACATTGCCGAAATACACGTTCAGATCCTGCTGCGGACGGAAGTTGCGTAGTTTCACTTGCAAGGTGGTGGGATTGATCTTCGTGAACGTGCCGGGGAAGCACAGGCTGATCAGCTCATCCGGCTTGCCCTTGACCAGATTCAAGGTAAAGTCTTCGATGCCATTCTTCCAGGTGTTGCCAGTCTTCAGGATGTACGAGACCCACTTGGCATTGACGAAGCCGCCCTCCCCCTGTTGTGCCGCCAGGCGGTTCCACGTCTTGTAGAAAGCCTTGTCGCCGCAATATTTTTGTTCGAACTCCTTGCCTTCGCCCAAGTAAGAAGCACCAGGACCGGCGGCCACGAAGGGGGCATATTGATGGCGCACGCGCACCGTTTTACCGGCAGGGAATGTCTGCTGCCACTGGTAGACCACCGTCACGGACCAGGCCGGCACCCATTCTTCGTCTTCGGACAGCTTGGCCAGCAAGCCTTCGGCCACCATGGCTTTTTGCTGCGCGGCGCTCAAGGGCGCCACCTTTTTTTCGAACGGGCTGAATGACGGGAAATAAGCAACCTGTGCGTCCGACAGGCCCAACTGGCGCAGGCGCGCCGTCACGTCACGGCCGTCGAGTTTGGCGAGCAGCACGGTCTGGTAATCCTTGCGCTTGCCGTCGACCTCGATCGAGAACTGCCGCGGCTGGCCATAGTATGTGGGCGACTGGTGATAGCCGGCCTCGTAGGCGGGCAGCGGAAAGATGATGGTCTCTTCCACATCGCTTGTCGATTCGTTGAGGAACTCGTACTCGACCTTGATCAATTCCGTGCTGACCGTCAGCACTTCCTTTTTCATGGCCACGGCGTCGGTCTTGCCGACGATAATGCCGCCGGCACTGACCGAGCCGATGCCGTCATTGGCCATCGCTGGCGCCGAGAACGCCAGCGCCAGCGCGGCCGACAGCAGCAAACGGCGCATCACGCCGCCTTGCCCGTCACGGGATCGACCCGGCGCTGCAGCACGAAAATCGGTTGCGCCCATTGGGTATCCTTTTTCTTCTTGCTGGTGATCAAGGTCAGCTCCGACGGATCGTAGACATCCGTGTTGTGCGTCAACGGCGTCGTCATCAGGTATTGCGCTTCCGTGTTTTTCAGGAACTCGCCGACCAATTGAATGTTACGGATATCGAGGTGGGCGAACGGTTCGTCGATGAAGACGAAGCCGCCGGAACCGTCTTCCGATTTCAGCAGGCCGATCAGCAGCACCAGCGACTTCATCACCTGCTGGCCGCCCGACGCTTCGCCATCGTTCATGCCGATCACGCCCTTGCCGTCGAACTTGAAGCGCACGTGCAAGCCCGCCTGCGACAGCTGCACATCGTCATTTTCCAGGCGCACGGGGTCGGCATGCACTTCGATGCCGGCCAGTTCGCCCAGTTCCTTGATGTTCTTGCTGTAGGTCTTGATGGTGTAGCGCAAGCGTTCCATGTAGGCGCCGCGGGCATTGCCCGTCGCTTCGATGGCGCGGTTGTTCTGGTAGCGGCGCTCGTCCGTTTCCGACTGGCGCCCATGCAGCTGGTCCGACAGGCGGTGATGCTGGTCGATAACGGTAGCGTCGAGTTCCCAGTCGTCGCGCGCCAGGCTGTTTTGCAGGCTGGCCACGCGCAGATCGACCTGGTGCGCATTCTGGTGCTCGGCGACGAGCGCCGCGCGGCGCGCAGGACGGCGCCAGCTTTTCGGCAAGTGGCGCCACGCATGGCGCAAGGCCAGCAAGGCGCGCGCATGCTCGGCGCGCTGTTCAATCTGCTTCTTGTAGCCAAGGCGCGCACCAGCTTCCGCTTCCGACAGGGCCAGGCGCGCGTTTTGCCACACGGTATCGGCACGCGTGCGCGCCACGGTGGCGTTCTTGGTGAGATTCTGCAACTCGCCCAGGCGGCCGCCCACTTCCAGGCGCTCTTCCTTGAGCGGCTTCGAATTGCGCAGCGCTTCGGCGAATTCTTCCTGGCGGGCACTGAGTTCCTTGGCCGCGTCGACGCCGGCGATGCGCGCCTTCAGGGCGCCCACTTCGGCCGCCAGCTTCGAGATCGCCAGTGTCAAGGTGTCTTCCTGGCCTTCCAGGCCCGGCAAGGAGCGCAGCAGCGCTTCCAGGCGACCGCTGCGGCCAGCCTGGCCGAAGCGGTAGCGCGACGCTTCCACGAACAGCGAGCGCCCGCCGCGGCGTTCGCGGTGATACGCCTCGGGCGTGATCCACTCTTCGTGGTTGCCCAGCTTGAAACCGGCCTCGACGGAATCGACGCGCGCGATGCGCGACAGTTGCTCGATCAGCCAGCTGGGCACGGGCGCGGAAAATTTCACCACGGCCAGCAGGCTTTCGTCTTTCGCCACTGGCGCCGTGACCAGGTCGGGCACGATGAAGTGGCGATAGCGTTCCTTCTCGGCCAAACGGTAGGCGGCGGGCGCATCCTTGGCCTTGTCCAGCAACACCACCGAAGCGTAACCGCCCAGCACGCCTTCGACGGCGCCCTGCCAGCGGCTGTCCGTCACTTCGACGATATCCGACAGCATGGCGTGGGATATCCCCGCATCGCGCAGCGCGCGGCGCATGCCGCGCACATTGTCCGGCTCCGGCATGGCCGTCTTGCCTTGCAGCGCGGCAATCGTTGCCTGCTCGGCCGCGATGCGGGCCGACAGGGCGTCGCGCTGCTGGCGCTGCTGCAGCAATTGCGCTTCCTTCTGTTCCAGCTGGGCCGCCACTTCGGCGATGTCGCTGCCCGAATCGGCCGCCAGCTTGTGCAAACGGTCTTTCTGTTCCAGCAAGCTGTCCAGCGGTTTCAGTTTCGCATTGATCAGGGACAAACGGCTCTGCAAGCCGATCGATTCCTGTTCCAGCAGGGTTTCATTCATCTGCGCGTCGGACAGGGCCTTCGCCTGCGCGGCCAGCGCATTGCGCTTGTCCGTCAGCTGCTGGTCCGCCTGCGCCATCGGTTTGCGCGCATCGCGCAATTGCCGGCTGGCCGTGGCCGCCTTTTCGCGCGCCTCGTGATATTGCAAGCTGGGCAGCACTTCTTCCAGCAGGTTGCGGCGTTCCTTATGTAAACCTTCCCACTGGTGGTAATTGGCCACGCGCAGGCGCAAGCCTTCCAGGTTGGTCTTCGACGCTTCCAGCTCTGTTTCGAAGCGTTTCAGCTCCACTTCCGTATCGCGCTGGTGGCGCTTGGCTTCGTCGTAGGCGTCCAGCACTTCCTTGTCGCCGAACACCTGGAACACCAGGTCGAGCAGCTGGCGCGGCGCGTATTCGCACAGTTTATCCGTCTCGCCCTGCTCCAGCGCCAGCACTTTCGACATGGCGGGCGACAGGCCCGCATTGGCCAGGCGCTTGCGGTAATTTTCCACGCCGAGCCAGTCGTTGGCGTCCGTGATGTCTTCGATCTGCACATTGCCCGGACGCATCAGATACTGCCGCTTCCAGTCGCCGCCATTCTTCTGGATCTGGCAAAACAGGGTCACTTCATCGTCGCTGAAGAAGCCGGAACTGCGGAACGGGCGGTTCGACAGCTGCTTGCCCACGTTCTTGTTGTCGACCACGGCGCGCAGCCAGGCCGTCTGCTGGCCCGAATGGCGCGCATAGTGTTTATACGTGCGCCCCATGGAACAGTCGAGGCCGAACAGGGTGCGCAAGGCGTCGAGCAAGGTGGTCTTGCCGGAACCATTCTGTCCCGCGATGGTGATGATCTTCGCATCGAGCGGAATATTCTTGATGCGCTGCCAGTAATCCCAGTGCACCAGTTCAAGTGATTTGATATGAAACATGGGCGCTTTCAGTGAGGAAGGTCGGACGCGGGCTCGTCGCCGGCGTCAGGCAGGTCGCCGAGGTCGGCGGACAGGTCGGCTGACAAATCAGCGTCGAGGTCGACGGCCACCAGGCGCGCCGGCGCGCGCTTGAACACGTCAGCCAGGGCGCCGTTGATGATGCGCTCCTTGAGCACGTCGGTGTCCATCATCAGGTCCAGCAGCGGGCCTTCCAGGATGAAATCGCCGCGCCGCTCGATGAAGCCCAGCTTGGCCAGGGTGCCCAGGTTCATGTCCATGCGCGTCTTCTTGCCCAGCTTGTCGCCGAAGTCCGACAACAGCGCCTTGTAGGAAATGCCGATCGACGCGTCTTCCGCGCGCGGCAGCGGCTTTTCCGTGCCAAACATATCGTTCTGGTCATCGTCCGCGTGCTGGTGCGTTTCCTGGCGCTCGCGCTTGGGCAGGATGATCTGCGCCCACAGCACCACCAGCAAGGCCACACCATCGCGCGCCAAACCAAAATTGTTGTTTTGCCAGACGTCGCGCGCGCCGAAGATCTTCGGTTCGATGGTGCGCGTCAGGGCCAGGGTCACGTGGTCGGCATACACGTTGTCGAGCAGTTTCAAGCCGCAGGCCAGCAGGCGCGCATCGATCTCGGCGCGGAACAGCTCGTCGGACAGCACGCGCTTGACGAGCTTGTCGTCGCGGCGCAGGGTTTGATGCGTGAGCAGGCGCGCAATCAGGATTTGGGAATCGTCATTCATCGGCAGTGCCGCTATCTAAATCAAGTGAAACATTCAGTGAAAGCGAGGCGATCGACATGGCCGCCACGTGGGGGTCGGTCAGTTGGACCATCTCGTCGGTCGGTGTAAAGGTGATCGGCAAACGGGCCAGTTCTGCCGTCGAGCCTTGCAAGCTCGCTTCGGACACGTCGCCCAAGAGCGGCAGCATCGAGGCGCGGTACGAGGCCACGGCAAAGCTGGCCGGCAGCAGCGAGTCCTGCACCGGTACGCTCTTCGGCCCCTCTTCGCCGATGCTGGGGAAATTGCCCAGGCTGGCAAAGTTCGACAGGCGTTCGAGCAAGTCATCGAGTTCAAGCTGCATGGCGGGACCGTCGCTGATGGTGGTGGGCGCGTCCTCTCCGCTGGGCAGGCCCGTGTTGATGACACCCGCCGCCCGTTCGGACAGCAGTTCCGTTTCCGCCACGTCGATCATCTCGGCCGGCGTGGAAAACAGCGGCACGACGGGCTGGTCGATGGCGCCCTCGGCCAGGCTGGCCAGGTCGTCGTGCAGCAAGAGCCAGCGCTTGATGTCCGTGGTCGACAGGCCCGACTGGCCCAGGTGCACGCGCTGGCGCTCGATCTGGTTCAGGGCGCGCGAAAACATGCCTTGCATGTTCAGCAATTTACTTTGCGCGCGGCCGATCGCCTGCGCCGCCTTGTGCGTGGCGCTGTCCGCGTTTTCATCGGAAGTGATCGCCACGAGAATCTCGGAACCCTTCTCGACCCAGTCGCACGCCATGTTCCACTTCGCTTGCGCCGTGCGCAGCCGGAATTCGGAACCGGAGGCGATGGCGTCAGAGAATTCTTCCGTCAAATCCACCAGGCGCCCCAGCAAATGCTGGAGTTGCTCGACCGACACGCCACCGACGGCTTGCGCACCGGCCACCTGCGACAGCAGGAAACCCATTTCCGCTTCGTCTTCCGTCTGCCCCAGGCCCAGCAGGCTGTCGATGGCGGACAGCACATTGCGCGCCATCGGCGTGACGCGGTACACGCCCTGCTGCGCATCCCAGGCCAGCAACTGGTTCGAGCGCAGGCGCAGCAAGACCGTTTCGAGGCTTTCCGGCAACAGGTATGCCAGTTTCGTGTTGATATCGGCGCGCGTGTAGGCGGACGTAGCCGCATCGGACGCCAGCTCGCGCAACACCAGCAGCCGCACCAGCACGCCATCGAAACCGCCATGGAACAGGGCCGTAAACACTTGCAGCAGGGGCTGCGCCCGCTTCAAATGAAACACCTGCTCGATCTCGTCGGCCGAAATATTGGGCTGGAAATGCGCCTGCAAGGAATCGTGATGCTCTTGCTCTGTCTGATTTGCATCCGTAGCCACGGCTGCACTTGCCATTATATCAATCATTCTTTTCCGGATGAGTGTTCAGCGGGCGGCGCAGCGGGCTAACGCGGCGCTGCGGGGCGGGGGCGTCAGTATATCAGTTCTGACATGCAATTTAGCGTGCGGGAGGGGGAGCTGCGGACGCCGCGCAACGCTGGCGCCTGCTTATTAAGACTCCTGATGGCGAAAACGGGCGGACAAGGGTCAGTTCCTTCGGAATCGGGATGCGCCCACTGGGCACCTCCCCCCGGCGGGTCTGACCCCACAACTATAGCAAGCACTTACTTTTTGACGATCTTCTGCAAGGTTTGCTCGACGTAATCGCCGTCTTCATCGGCGAACGTCACCTTCACGGGATACCATTCCAGCGATGGCGCCAGCCACAGGTCCACTTGCTGGCCCTTCTTGTCCGGCGGCGGTGCCTTGATCAGGTGCACGGCCTCCACCAAACCCTGGCCGGTGGCGACGGTCTCCTGCTTGACGACCTTGAAGGTCCACGGTTCAGCGTCGTGGCGGCCGGCAACGAAGAAGCTCCATTCCGAGCCGGGCGTGAATTTTTCGGGAGCGGCGCGCGCCACGCTGACCAGTTGCCAGACGGTGCTGTTGCGGTCCTGCTCGCCGCCTTTCAGCGGATAGCTGTCATCGCCCTCGCTGAAGACGATAGTCTTGCTGTCGCGCTTGAAGGTGGTCGTGGCCGCTTCCTTGCGGAAGCGTTTTTCCACGAACTGGGTTGGCGCCAGGCCGTAATCGTCGACCGCGCCTTCGCTGCGCTGTTCGAGTATCTTGCCGAACAGGGCTGCCTTGGTTTCGGCCAGCAGCGAATACTTGCCGTCGCCGGCGCGCCAGTTGCTGACCGATTCGCCGGACAGCGCAATGCCGCGCTGTTTCGCCTTGATCGAATAGACGAGGTCGGCCGATGGCGCCAGTTTGTACGGGCGCTTGATGACGGGATGGTCCACCGGCTCGTCCGCCGCCATGGCGGGCGTCAGGGTGGCGGCCAGCAGGCTTGCCGCCAGGACGCGTTTCAAAATAGTCAAAGTAGTCATTTATTTTCCTGTTGAATCATTTACGGAGATCTTGGTCACGGTTTGCGTGGTCAGCGCCCCGTTCGCTTCGGTATTGCGTATTTGTACCGGATACCATTGCATGGATGGCGCCAGCCAGATATCGAGCTGCGACGAATACGTGCCGGGCTTGGGCGGGCGGCGCAGATGCCAGGTCACCAGGCGGCCCATGTCGGTATCGAGTTCTTCCTCGCCCACCAGCTGGAAGCGGAACACGGTCGCTTCCTTTTCCTCGCCGACGAGGATGTCGATATTGCCCGCCAGCTGGTTGACGTCGGCGCGGCCGATGGCGGCCAGCTGGAACGGCACGGTGGCCTTGTCTTGCGCCCCCTCCTGCCATGGCGCCATGGCCGTCGTGGCGGAAAACGTGATGGCCTTGGCGTCGCGGTTGAAATGCGTGGCCGTTTGCGCGCGGCCCTTGCGTTTCTCCGTGGCCATGACGGGCACGATGCCGCTGCCATCGATCACGCCCTCGCTGGTCAGCACCAGCAGGTTGATGCGCGTGATCAGCATGCTCAAGCCCACTTCCAATTTCAGCTGATACGTGTCGCCCCGGTTGTCCCACGCCATCGCGGCCACGCCCTGCCACTTGGTGCCGTCGGCATCGCGCCGGTCCACGTGCAGGTCGAACTGGGCCGAGGCGGGCACATTCGTCTTGTAGTGCCGTGCCTGCTCGACGGGCGGCGGCGCGCTGGCCGGCGCGGGCGCAGCCGCCACGGCGGGCGCGGGCGCCGTGATGGCCGGGGCAGCCACTGCGGCCGGCGATGACGTGACCGGGCCTTGCGGCACGTCGCTGGCGGGCGCCGTCAACTGGGGCGTTTCGCTCGACGCCAGCTCCGTCAGCGGCGGTGGTGGCGGCAAGCGGGGTTCGGGCACGGGCCGCAGCTCGGGCGGCGGCGCCAGCAACGGCAGGGGTTTGGGCGGCTCGGCGATCAATGCCATGCTGACCACCTGTGCATGCTCCTGTCCCAGCGGCACCATGCTGGCACGCGAAGTGAGCCACTCCAGCGCCACGTAATGCAGTGCGCCGATGACCGCGACAAAGATGACGGTACGGCGGCGCGGTGGCGAAAAGAAGGAGTCAGGCATCATAGGCCGTAGTGTAACGCTTCCACTGCGCTTCCCGCTTCTTGCCCGTGCTCAACTCTTAATGTTTTATGTAAGAAAATGTTGGCGGTATTACGTCAGTTGCAAGCCGATATCTGCTACGCTAAGCCTATCCATCTACCAGGAGATTTCGCATGGCAAACCCGCAAATGCCCCAGATGCCGGGCGCAGCAGTTGTGACCGATACGCTCGACTTCGTCAAAAACCTGTGGGGCAGCATGAGCGTGCCCGGCATGGGCATGCCTGGCATCACGGCACCCACCATGTCGGTGGAAGAGCTGGACAAGAAAATCAGCGACCTGAAGGCCGTCGAAGCCTGGCTGAACCTCAATACCAGCATGCTGCGCGGCAGTATCCAGGCATTGGAGGTGCAGCGCGGCACCATCGCCACATTGAAATCGATGGGTGCGTCACTGGCGGCGGCCATCACGCAACCGGGCGCCAGCGAGAAAACCGTGTTTGAATCCGTGCCCTACGCTTCCGCGTTTTTCCAGCAAGCCGCACCTGCGGCGCCTGAACCAAAACCGGCTCCGGCTCCCGCACCTGCGCCCGCACCAGAACCGGCTGCGGCGGCGCCCGGCGATGCGGGCAGCCAGGCAGCAGCCCAGCTGGCCAATCCAAGTGCCTGGTGGAATTTGTTACAAGATCAGTTCAAGCAAGCCGTATCGACGGCCATGTCGCCCGATGCCGCCAGTGCGGCAGCGGCCAGCTTTGGTAGCGTAGGCAAAGCCAAGCCAGAGGCCAGCAAGCCGGCCAAGCCGGCAGAGGCAGGCACGACAGCCAAGGCCAAGGCCCCGCTGCGCAAGGCGCCCGCGAAACGCGCGGCACCCAAGGCGAAAGCGCCAGGCAAGGCCTGATGCTACAAGCCGGCAATATGATCAGGCGATACGATGAATGCGGATCGCCTCGATCATGTTGTCGGCCTGCCGTTTTACGTCACCGATCGTGATCAGGCCTTCGTCAGCCAGCGCCTTGGCGTGCTCGTACGAAGACTGGAATGTTTCCAGCGTGTCTCCCTTGGCGGCGACCGGGCGTACCCAGGCAATACTGCCGACTTTCATTTTTTTGTACACTTCATTGACCACATCACGCATAGTTTCTTCCTTATTGTTGTAAAGCAACTCAAGCACGGGCGAACCCACGCTGGCCCCTAGTTTATCATCCGGCACGCTCGCGCATGGATTTTCCGCCTTTTTCCGGCGCCGGCGGCGCTTTTTCCGCGACCACGACAGCCTCTTCCGGCCCGGGCGGCGGCGTCAGCTGCACCAGTTGCTCCATCAATTGCGCGAAGCGCTGCTGCCCTGGTGCAATTTTGTCTACATACAACAACACTTCCATGGCTTCGGCCGCCAATTCCGCCTGATAGCCGCGCTGTTCCAGGAAAGACACGATGATTTGCGCGGAATTGAACAGGATGCGCAAGTTGTTGGGCAGCTTTTCGCGTGCCGCGCGCATCCACGCGACCGCTTCGTTGAGCTTGTCCGTCTTCCACAGCAACACGCCCTTGTTCATCAAGTCCGACGCTTCCTTGCGCGAGGCGATGATCAGGCTGGTGCCCTCGTCGCCCATCTTCGCCTTGTCGAAAATCTTTTGCACTTCGTCCTGCACCACCTGGTTGTCGTGGTTGTTTTTCACCACGTAGCACAGCAGGCCAGCCGGCGCATCCTTGACGCCGACGGCGAACAGCAGGGTGGCCAGCTCCATGCAGATATTTTTCTCGGGCCGCGCCGGGTCTTCCAGCAGCATGGCTTCGAGTTCGTCGCCGCACTTGCGCGCGCGCCGGTAATCGCCCGTTTCGTGGTGCACCATGCCTTCCGTGATCTTTGCGCGCAAACCAATCTGCTCGGGCGAGAATTCGCGCTGCGCCAGCAGCAGCCATTGCAGCGCTTCCTTGGCATCCTTCTTCAGGCCGCACACGCGCGCCAGGCCCAGGTAGGCGTCCGGCGTCTTCATGACGGAAAACTCGCCGATGGAAATACACTTGCGGAAGGCTTTTTCCGCCATGCTGACATTGCCGACTTTCAAGGCCGCCAGTCCCAGGTTGCGCTGGCGCGGCACGGAATTGGGCGACAGGCGCGCCGCTTTTTCCAGCACGCCGCACGCTTCCTCGTGCTGGCCCATCAACTGGTAGGCGACGGCCATCTGGTCGTAGGCATCGATGTAGTACTTGTTCTCGACGATCACGCCCTGGAAGATCTGCCGCGCCGCCTCGTGCTCGCCGTTGTTCATGCGGATCTTGCCCAGACCCGCCTTGGCCCAGCTGTAATCGCGCTCGGCCAGCACTTTCTCGTACACGGCGCGGGCCTTCTCCGGCTCGCCGCTTTTCAGCAGCAAACTGGCCTTCATGCGCAGCAGTTCCAGCTCGTGCAACTTGTTGAGCTCGATCTGCGCGTCGCACAGCTTGGCGGCGCGCAGATAATCCTTTTCCATGCAGGCCTGGTCGATCTCGCGAAACACCTGCTTCTTGTGCCACACGCGGTTCAAGCGCGTCAGCAGCACGCCTTCCGTGATCGGCTTGATCAGGTAGGCGTCGGGCTGGTGCTCGGCCGCGCCCATCACGGATTCCACGCTTTTCTCGGCCGATACCATCAGCCACACGCTCGATGGCGCCGTCAGGTTGCGCACGCGCGTCTCTTCCAGCACTTGCTGGCCATTCTTGCCTTCGCCCAGGTTGTAATCGCACAGCACCACGTCGTAGCGCGTCTTGGCCAGCAGCTTCATGGCTTCGCCGCCGCTGGCCGCCTGGTCGATATGGCGCGCGCCCAGATTGCGCAGCGATTCGCGCAGCAGGATGCGGATGCCGATGAAATCGTCGACCAGCAGATAATGCTTGTCGGCCCAGTCGGTGCTGCCCGCTTCGGCGGCGGTGGCGTGGCTGTCTGTCGTCATGGCATCCTCGTTCAGGGCAGGCGCAGGATGAAACAGCCGCCGCCCAGCGCGCCGCCATTTTCCAGGGCGATGCTGCCGCTGCTGCCCCGGTGCTTGTGCATCTTCGCCACCTCGCTGGAAAAATACAGGCCCAGGCCCGTGCTGTTGGTGGAAAAATTCACGCCGGCCGCCATGCCATCCATGGCCGCGCTGCCCGCGTCGAGCAAGGCCTGCGTATAACCGTCGCCATTGTCTTCCACGCGCAGTTCCAGCATGGCGTCGTGCTCCCGCACCGACAGGCGGATCGTGTCCTGCGTGTAGCGGATGGCGTTGTTGATGGCATGGGCAAGCACGCCGATGACCAGGTCTTCATCCAGGGTCCAGATCAGCTCCGGCGGGCAAGCCGTCTCCAGACGGATACCCTTCGAGAGCAGCAGGATCTTTTCCTGGTCCACCACCTGGTCGACCACCTGGCTCACCAGTTGCGGCTGCACGTCGAACGGGTAGCCGGGCTTGCCCACTTCCTTGTACAGGGCCAGCAGCTGGATCAGGTTGTCGTTCAGGCGCTTGGTCTGGTACAGCATCTGCGCCATCTGCAGGTAGGCGGGGTCGGCCTGGGGCGCGGGCTTGGCCTGCTCGGCCGCCAGCAGCGACTCCAGGGTGCCGCTGACGACGCTGATCGAGTTTTTCATGTCGTGCACGGTCGACGCCAGGAACAGGAAAAGCTCGGGCGAGCTGTGTTGATCTTCCACCGGATATCTCCTTGGGGCCGCAGCTTGAATATTGCCAAGGATAAATTATACCGCCAGCCTGCGCACGCCTGCCAGCCATGCGCAAAGTCCGTGACATGACGCAACAATGCCGCCCCCACCAAACGCGATGCACCCTTTTTCAGGCGCTCCGTCGGCGCTCGCGCAATAAAAACCGCGCAGGGTCCAACGCGGCCGCCAATTGACTCTCCAGCGGCAGCGGCTCACCCTCCAGCTGGCACGCCAGCAGTTCGGCCGCCAGCGGCGCCCAGATCAGACCGCGCGAGGCGTAACCGAGCAAGCCAAACAGGCCGGGCCAGCGCGGCACGTCGCGCAGGCGCTCGCAGCGGCCTGGCACGCCCGGGTCGGGCAAGGCGCCCGCCAGCGGCAGGCGGTCCGGCGCCATGCAGCGAAAACCCGTGCGCCCGGCCAGCGGCGCGGCGAACGGTGCCACACAAAGGATGTCGGCGACCTTCGCGATATTGTCTTCCTGACTGGCCACGCGCAGGCTGCTGTCCGCGTCGGCGTCATAGGTCGCGCCCACGCACGCGACGCCCTGGTGCGCCGGCGTCATGTAGGCTTCACGGCAGACGACAAACGGCAACGATGGCAAGCTGCCTTCGGCCAGGTGCGTGACCTGGCCGCGCACGGCGTCCAGCGGCAGGCCGGCCGCCTGTTCGAAATCCACGGCACCCGTGCCCGCCGCCAGGATGACGGTGGGCGCGGCCGCGATCAGGGCACCGTCCGCATCGCGCACCAGCCATTCCTGATCGCCACGCTCCAGGCGCAGGGCGCTGCTGGAAAAACACCGCGTCAGCAAGGCGCCGCAGGCGTCCAGCATGGCCGCGCAGACGGAAGACGGGCGCGCCCAGCCGCCCTGTTCGAACCACCAGGCGCCGTCGGGCGCCGGCGCGCCCAGCATGGCGCTCGCCTCTGGCGCTTCCAGCCAGCGGGCGAATTCGCGTGGATACAAGCCACTGGCGGCGATCTGCCGCTGCACCTGCGCATGTGCGCCGTCGCGCGCCAGGTGCAGCACGCCGCTTTGCACACCCTCGATGGCGGCGCCGATGCCGCCCAGGTCTTTCCAGCGGCGCAGCGAGTACAGGTAGGCGGCGCGCACCAGGCGCGTGGCGATGTTGTCGTCCTTCGACATCAGCGGCATGAAGATGCCGGCCAGGTTGCCCGACGCCTCGCCGGCCGGCTGCGCGTGGCGTTCAATCAAGGTCACCTTCCAGCCGCGCGCAGCCAGCCGTTCGCAGGCGGCGGCGCCGGCCACGCCCGCGCCGATGACGATGGCGCGCCGCTCGGGCGCCGCTGCGCTCACGGCGTCTGCGCGCCGCGCATAAAACACGGCGCGCAAACGGCTCTCGTCAAAAACAAACCCATTCTTTTGCAACTCCGCGCGCTGCGCCTCGTCCAGGTGCACGGCCTGCAGGCGGGCGCCATCGACCATCAGGCGCGCCAGCAGCGGCGTGGCTGCCGGCACCCAGGCCAGATGCACTTCATCGACGCGCGCCGACAACTGCGCCAGGCAGGCATCGGGCTCGCCGATCAGCACATCGAGCGTGACGAGGCCATCGCGCGAGACCATGCGGTGCAGGCCCGGCACGCAAGGCGGCCATTGCATGCGCCACTCTTCGGGCAAGTGGCTGGCATCGACGGGACGCGGCGCCAGCGCGATGTAATGCAGGCGGCGCCCCCCATGCGTTGCACAGACAGCACGCAAGCGCGCGCCGTCAAAATCCGTGTCGAGCAGGACGAGAGCGCGGCGCATCAGTGCCCCGCACGGCAAAAGCAGGTCGGTGCATGGTCGTTGACCATGCCGATGCCCTGCATGTAGGCATAGATGATGGTCGAACCGACGAACTTGAAGCCCAGTTTGGCCAGGTCTTTCGACAGTTTGTCGGACAAGGCTGTCTTGGCGGGAAATGCGCCCGGCTGCCAGCTGTTGACGATGGGCTGGCCATCGACATACGCCCACAGGAAGCTGTCCAGGGTCTGTCCTTGCACGCGCAGGCGCAAGTAGGCTTGCGCATTCGTGATGGCGGCCGCCACCTTCAGGCGGTTGCGCACGATGCCGGGGTCCGCCAGCAGCTGGGCCACCTTGTCCGGGCCATACGCGGCGATCTTTTCCGCATCCCAGTTGTCGAAAGCGGCACGGTAGGTGTCGCGCTTGTTGAGGATGGTTTCCCAGCTCAGGCCCGCCTGCGCGCCTTCCAGGTTCAGCATCTCGAACAGCCGGCGCTCGTCGTGGCAGGGCACGCCCCACTCCGTATCATGGTAATCGAGATAGCGGGGATTGGCCGGATTGGCCCAGGAGCAGCGGGTAGTATTCATGGTCGGGTTCTTCATATGCGGGCAACTGCCAGTATAGTTTATCGGCCGCGCAGGATGCGCCCCAGTTCCTGCAAGCCGTGCGCCATCTCGGCCGGGGGAATCGCCGCAAAGCCCAGCAGCAACCCTGGCGGCGTGGCGCACTCCGGGCCAGCTAGCGGATCGGCATAGTGCCCCAGCGGGCGCAATTCGATGCCGCGCGCCAGGCCCGCGCTCGACACGGTTTCTTCATCGTGGCCGGCGCGGAAATACGCGCACAGTTGCAGGCCGCTGTCGGCCGGGCCGCACGCGAGCTGGTCGCCCAGTTCGCGCGCAATGCCGCGCACCAGCAGGTCGCGTCGCTCGGCATTGCTGTCGCGCGTGCGGCGGATATGCCGGCCGAAGTGCCCCTCGGCGATGAAGTCGGCCAGCGCCATCTGCGGCACGATGGCCGTGTGGCGGTCCATCACGGCCTTCGCTTGCACCAGCGCTTCGGCCAGCGCGGGCGGCGCCACCATATAGCCCAGGCGCAGTCCCGGGAACAGCACTTTCGACAGGGTGCCCACGTACACCACGCAGCCATCGCGGTCCAGGCTTTGCAGCGACGCCAGCGGCGCGCCCGCGTAGCGGTATTCGCTGTCGTAATCGTCTTCCACCAGCCAGGCCTTGTGCTGCGCGGCCCAGGCCAGCAAGACCAGGCGGCGCGGCAAGCTCATGCTCACGCCCAGCGGCAGCTGGTGCGATGGCGTCACGTAGGCCAGCTTGGCCTGCGGGCAGTGCGCCACGCCATACGCCACGTCGAGCCCCTGCGCATCGACGGGCACCGGAAAAACCTGCGCGCCGGCCGCGCGCAGCGGGCCGCTGGCGCCCCGGTAGCCGGGCGACTCCATCCAGGCAGAATCGCCGGGCGCCAGCAGGATGGTCGACAGCATGAACAGCGCCTGCTGCGAACCCGAGGTGATGACGATCTGCTGCGGCGTGCACCGGACGCCGCGCGACGCCTTCAAATACACGCACAGCAGTTCGCGCAGCGGCAGGTAGCCGGCCGGGTCGCTGTAGCCGAAATGGTGGTCGGGCCGGCGCCAGCGCCGCGCTGCCAGGCGGTTCCACACGTCGAACGGGAAATGGTCGATGCGCGGCATGCCGACGCGAAAAGCGCGCAGCGGCCCCCGGTGGAACGCCACCTGGCGCATGGCCGCCACCACGCCCTGCCCGCGCGCCGACAGGGGCCGCAGCAGGCCGGGCGCGTCCGCCTTGGCGGCCGACGCGGCCAGGGACACGGGCAGCGGAACGTCGCGGCTGACAAAGGTGCCGCGCCCCACGGCGCCATCGAGATAGCCTTCGGCCGCCAACTGCGCATATGCATTGAGCACCGTCTGGCGCGACACGTCCAGCAGGCGGCAAAAATCGCGCGTGGGCGGCAGCTGCATGCCGGGACCCATGCGGCCATCGAGGATGGCGGCCTTGATGGCCGCATACAGCTGGCGATACAGCGGCTCGCTGGCGCCGCGCTGCAGCGGCAAGGCGGCGATGATCTGGTGCAGGTGGGAAGCCGGCATGGTGGAATGGCCCTTATATTGGTAGCCTCAAGATAGCACTTATTGGCTGTTTTAAATAGCCAAGACTGGCACTAAGATGGCGCATCCCTCACTCTTGCGGAGCACCCATGCATCAGTTTTTCGCCACCATAGCCTGGCAGCGCGACGGCCAGGATTTCGCCGGCCAGCGCTACAGCCGTGGCCATGAATGGCAGTTCGACGGCGGCCTGACGGTACCCGCCTCGTCGTCGCCCCTGTCCGTGCCGCTGCCCATGTCGGTGGCGGCAAATATCGATCCGGAAGAAGCACTGGTGGCCGCCACGTCGAGCTGCCACATGCTGTTCTTCCTGTCGCTGGCAGCGCAGCGCGGTTACGTCATCGACGACTACCGCGACGAGGCCGTCGGCGAGCTGGGAAAAAATGCTGCGGGCCGCCCGGCCATGACGCGCATCGTGCTGCGTCCGCGCATCGCCTTCGCAGGCGAAGCGCCATCGCCCGAGGCGCTGGCCGCCCTGCACCACGATGCGCACGCGCGCTGCTACATCGCCAACTCGCTCACGGCCGACGTGGTGGTGGAAGGAGCCCGCTAGATGTACTCGCCCGCCAGCTTTATCGAAGAGCGCCTCGACGTGCTGCATGGCCTGATTGCCAGTCACCCGCTGGGGGCGCTGGTGCGCCATGGCGCCGATGGCTTGTGCGCCGACCATCTGCCGTTCGAGATCGCCGCGCCCACGCTTGACGCCCCGTTCGGCATCCTGCGCGCCCACGTGGCGCGCGCCAATCCCGTGTGGCGCGCCGCCGATGCGGACGACGACTGCATGGTGATCTTCCAGGGGCCGCACGCCTACATCACGCCCGCCTGGTATACAGAAAAGCAGCGCAGCGGCAAGGTAGTGCCGACCTTCAATTACGCGGTCGTACACGCCCACGGCCCCCTGCGCGCCATCGACGATGCGGCGTGGCTGATGGGATTGCTGGAGCGCCTGACGGCGCGCCATGAGGCAGATCAAGCCACGCCGTGGCGGGTGAGCGATGCGCCAGCCGCCTATATCGACAAGCTATTGAAAGCCATCGTCGGCATCGAGATTCCCCTCACGCGCATCACGGGAAAATGGAAGCTGGGGCAGAACCGCAGCATGCAGGACCAGGCCAGCATGGCGCACGGCCTGGCGCTGGACCATCAAGCCGGCGCGGCGCAGGCCCTCGGCGCGCTGATCGCCGCCAACGTCACGCCAGCCATCTGACGTTGACAGTAGCGAAAGGCGCTGGCGAGGATGGCCAGCATGGAGCGCCAATCCAGCGCGCTGCACCAGCTGGCCGCCTGGCGCAAAAAAAGGCCGCTCGCGCGGCCCAAGGAGGTTTCCGGAAAAATGCAGGTGGCCGGCTAGGGCTTGAGCTGGGCGCGGATCTCGCCGGCCGGATAGGCGGCGCTATGCAGGTTCACGTACAGCTTGCCGGCCAGGTAGCTCGCATACTGGGGCGGCGTGAGCATGGCGCCGGCCGGCGCGGCGAACATGCCTTCGGCGGTTTTCACCAGCGGCACGATGACGGGGCCATTGGCGCCGGCGGGCGCTTCATGGATGTGCGCGACGGTCGCCAGCATGCCCGTGTAGCGCACGCCGCCGCTGACGCTGCGGTCGCGGGCGACGCGGAGATTGCTGCTGCCGCTGGCCGTGCTGGTATTGGCCGGCACTTCCTGCGCGCCCGTCAAGGTGACGTCATGGCCGCCCGGCTGATGCGGACCATGGGAACAGGCGCCCAGCAGGGCGCCCAGCGCCAGCACGCTGGCGGCGCGGCGCACGTGTTGTGGCAAGGTAGTCATCGCAATACTCCTTCAACGGACATCGGGTCACGAACGGCGTCCTGCCCTCCACAACCGGGCTTGCGCCGCACTTGCATTGCATGGTGCGACAGTAACGCCATACCGTGCAGTCCGTCTTGCTTTACGCCAAACTTGCTGCTCGCCTGCCAGCGCGTCGTCAGGCCAGATGGCCTTCCGCCACCCAGCCGCGGTTGGCAGCCGGCGCCTTCGGCTTGGGTGCGATGCCGCTGCTTTTTTCCGCATCGAGGATGATGCTGCGCATGCTGTCGCTGGCGGCAGGCCCTGGCGCGAACGCGTAGTACTCGTCATTGATGGGCAAACCCGTCATGGCGTCGACCAGCACCGGGTCGGCGGCCAGGCCCGTGTCGCGGCTGGCGATGACGAGGCTGGCGCCTTCCGGTGCGAAGTTTTCATTACCCCAGGCAATAAACGCCAGCAAGACAGGCTTGAAGGCGCGCCCGGACTTGGTCAGCACATAGTCGTAGCGGGGTGGCTTGGCGCAATACAGGCGGCGCGTCATCAAGCCCCCTTCCACCAGGTCGGCCAGGCGGCGCGTCAGGATGGTGGGCGCGATCTTGAGGCTTTTTTCAAATTCGTCGAAGCGCGTCTTGCCATAAAACGCTTCGCGCAGGATGAGGATGCTCCACCATTCGCCCACCTTGCCCAGGCTGCGTGCGATCGGGCAAGGCAAATTATTAAAGTTGGTATGTTTCATGGCCATCTCCTCACATTGATTCAACACAACAATCGAAAATATCTCAGTTGCAACACAGAAACTTAGTGACTATCATTTTGCAAGCGACCTTCGCACCCCGGCAGCGGCTTGAAAATACGCAAAAACTCACGCTTTCCTGCATCAAGTACAATCATGGCTGGTTCTGCTCCCCCAATCCCGGTGCGAAAAACGGTATCCGCCACGCCTTCCAGCGCTGCTGCCCACGCCCGTTTTTCACTCACTGCATTCACGATGACCCCTTTGAAGCTTGCCGTACTGCCTGCCCTGCTCGCCCTGTCCCTTTGCCAGACCACCACCGCCGGCACCGTGTCTTCCGCGTCGTTCCAGGCCACCTTCATCGTCCAGGAAACGTGCACCATCGTCTCGCAACGCAGCAGCGCCCAGGTGCGCTGCCAGCACAACACACCATATCTGCTGCTCCAGCAGACAACGCCATCGGGCGCCGGCCTCGTCACCGTCACGTTCTAAAAATAAATCGTTGCCGTCACCGTGTCCTTGTAGTCGCCAGGGCGCGGCGACACCTGCGCCGGCACGCGGCCGTATATCGTCAGCGGCACGCTGGCGCCCGTGCCCGTGCCTGTCACCATGTTGGTGCCTGCCGTGCCATCGCCCCATGGCGTGCCATCGAGGGTGGCTGACAGCAGGTAACTGACCTGGTCCGTGGTGACGGTATTCTTCATTTTCCGGCTGGCCACATCGGCCGCCACGCTGCCGCCATTGAGGGCGATCTGGTAGGCATTGTTATTCACGCAGCGCACCGACAAGGTGCTGGTGCTGCGCAAGTTGCCCGTCAGGATGGAGGCGTTCGCGAACGCCATCGGCGTGGCCGTGATGGTGCAATCGTTGACGGCCGTGGCATTGACCGTAAAGCCGAAGCTGCCGCTGCTGGCCGTGCAACCCTGCAGGTTGATGAGGCCATACGTGGTGTAGGTGTAGGTGCCCTGGCCGGCAAAGCTCGACGTATACACGGTATTGGCGTTGGCGACCGTCGGCACGGCGGCCAGGGCGGTGCCGGCGGGAATCTTCGCGTACACGGTAAAAGTGGTGGAATACGTGCCAGGCGGCGCCAGCAAGCCGGCCGACAGGATCATGCCGAAGGTCGACGGCGCGCCCGTCACGCCGGCACCGCCCCAGATCTTCGCCGTCGCATACGAACTGTCCACGTACACGTTGTACTCCATGCGGTTGCTGCCATTGCCCAGCTGGCGCGGCAGGGCCGAGGTGGAATTGGTGCCCAGTCCCAGCGAGATGCACACTTGCGCATTGGGCGTGAGCAACTGCCCCAGGTTCAGCGACGAAAACACGCAGCTGAAGGTTCCCGTTGCCTGCGCCACGTAATCGGTGCCGGAAATCGGGCTGACGGTGCCGAAATCGATATTCGTCATGCTAACCGAGCAGGTATCGGCCTGCGCCGAACCGCCCCAGGCACAGCCCAGCAGCAGAGTCAGCCATGGCAGCAGGCGGCGCATCAGCGGCCCCTCGCGACGCCGGCGCTGCAGCGCAGCGGGCCGATCACGGGCAAGCCGCGCGCTGCCGGACGCACATAGGCAAAGCGCACCGTGCATGCGCTGTCGCCCTCGCTCACTTGCAACTGATTCTGCTCCAGCAAATCATCGACGAACACGATGCCGTCAAATCCCACCACCGTCTGTTTGCCGCTTTGCACGTGCACCACGGGCAAGCCCGTGGCCATCGGCTTGCCCTGCGCATCCTGGACGATGACGGTGGCCGCACTGTAGCGTTCGATGGGGAAGGCGGCCAGCACGCCCGCCAGGTATTGCGGCACGACATTGACATTGCTCACGGGTACCCGCGCGTCCACATCGAGCTCCTCCGTGGCGATGCTGATCTGATTATTGCCATAGGGATTCAAATTCGGCACCAGCAGATAGCCGCCCCTGTCCGTCACGCCGATCTGGCGGTTTTCATGCAGCACCGGAATATTGCCCACGCCACCCGTGGACACCAGCGCAAAACCGTTGCCCACCTGGCGCGCCGCCTCGACATGGCCATCCATCAGCACCAGCGCGCCGGCCGCGCCCAGCGAGGAGGCATTGCCCACGCTACTGCTTTGCGTGCGCGCGCTCACGCGGCCGGCATTGCCCAGGTATTCCAGTTGCGCCTGCCGGTAGGCATTGCCGCCCAGCGTGCCAGCCTGCACGTTCCAGCCGAAGCCGCCGCCAAAGTCCGCCGCGCGCTGCGCGCTCACGCTGCGGCCGTTCTGGCCATTTTGCCGGCTGCTGTTGACGCTGACGGCCAGATTGTTGTCGAAGGCCATGCTCAGTCCGAAGTAGAAGCCCCGCTGCTCGCGTTGCCGCACATCCTGGAACAGGCTGGCGTTGAAGAACAGGCCGTGAAACAGGGTGGCCGAATAGCCGACGGTGGCAAGCTTCGATGGCGGCGCGCCAGGCGTGCGGTAGCTGATATAGCTACTGCTGACACTGCTTCCTGCCGGCAATGGCAGGCTGACGGTGAGGCGGTCCGCCGCGCGCACCACGGGGCTGCCGTCGCGCGAGGCAAGGTCGCCAAAGCCGGCGCTGGCGCGCACGCTTTGCACATCGACGCTGAAGCGCGGCCCCAGGTACTGGTAGCCGGCGCCCAGCTGCACGCCACGGCCCCGGCCGCCGCTGGCCGACAGCGAACCGTTGAGCACGCCCGCCTGGCCCAGCCGCACCAGCGCGCCCGCCCCCGTCTGATACAGGCCGGCGGCCAGTTCCGCATGGCCTTCGATGGTGAGGCTGTCGCTGACGCCATGGCGGATGGAAGCGCTGGCGACCAGTTGCCGCGCATAGCCGAACAGGCGGCGGCCATAGTCGCGCCGCACGGCGCCCGCCTCGACCGAGTAATCGCTCAAGCCGCTGGCCAGCATGCGCGTATCGACATACAGGGGCAGCACGGTCGTCACGCTGCGTCCCAGTGCATCGCGCGTAATGAGGGTGGCTTGCCCGGCGCCATTGATGCCAGCCACCTGGTTCAGCACAAACGGACCGCTGGGCACGCTGGCAGCATATTGCTGCACACCATTGACATACAGGCTCAGCGACGAAGGCACGAGCGCCGTGCCGTCGACAGAGGCGACAGGGAAGGTCAGCAGGTCGGGACGCAGCTGGAAATTCTTGCGCCACTGCACCCCGCCGACGCGCACGGCGCGGCTCCAGCTGAGCGACGAGGAAATCAGATCGCCCACTTGCCACGTTTGCAAGGTCTCGGGGTCGGCATGGCTCCAGAAGGTGTCAAAGCGCATGTACTTGCGCTGATCCGCCCCCAGGTTCAAGGTGCCGGTATTGCTGAAGACGCCGCTGTCATTGAAATAGCGCATATCGTTGAAGACGGCGCCGCGCCGCGTCTGTCCCAGCTCCGCATAGGCTTCATAATTGAGGACGGCGCCGGGCGTGACGCGCGATGGCGGCGTCTGCGCCGCCGGGCGCGCGCTGATGCGGTAAGGCGAGCGCAGCTCGTCCGCCACCTGCAGCGACACGCTCTGGCGCGCCGCATCATATTCATAGCCGAGTCCGGGAATCGCATCGAGCGCCACCTCGGTCTGACCGGATGCGAGCAGGCGCGCCGGGTCCAGCCCCAGCTGCCGCAAGTTCGCCACACTGCTGCGCAAGCCTTTGCCCACCTGGGTAAAGCGCAAGATCAGCCCGGTTGATTCAGCATTCACAGTGACCTCCAGATACAGTTCATTCGGCGCCGCCGGATCGCTGGGCAAGCTGGCGGGCCCCGGATCGGCGCCCGTCACGGCCGCTGCGGCATCGGCCCTGGCCAGCGGCGCCATGGCCAGCAACAGCAACGCTGCCAGCACGCGTTTCATGGTGTGGCCGCTGGCGCCCAAGGCGCGCGGCAAGCCGGCCCGTCATGGCAGCCATGTTCAAGGTGTCGAATTCTTGGCAATGAGTGCCTTGGCATTCACATTGACCGCAATACTCAACGGTCCATCCAGTTCAGCCTCCCTGGCAACGGGCAGGCGCCATACGCGCATGCGGGACGCCAGGACATAACCAAACAGCCCCTTGCTGATAACAAACTCCTTGCCCGCCTGGTTCGTGAACGTCATCGCACCGATCTGCGCATGAAAATTGCCACTGTTCTTGATACGCAACATCCACTCGCCCTGTTCGCGGAACACTTGCCAGTCGAGCACTTCCTTGCCCGGCGCGCCGGCCGGCAGCACGAATACGGGCACCGAGTAGCGCAGGCGGATATCGACGCCGCTGCTGCCCGCCTCATCCTCGCGGCTGACTTCATCGATGAGCACGCGATACGTCTTTTCCTGCGCGACAGGGCCAGCCTGAGCACGCACCAGGCGGATGGTCTGGCGGCTGTTGGCGGCGATTTCGACGATCGGCGGGCTGGCCACCAGCTCCTGCGTCGGCGCCAGCGTTTCCTCGCCATCGCGCTGGTCCCAGACGAACACGCGCACCTGCCCGTAGATGGGCTGGTCACCAAGGTTTTGCAGGCTGATGCCGGCCGCACTCTGGGCGGCGCGCAAATTGAGCGTCACCGGCGAAATCTGCAGACTGGCGCCGTGCGCGCCCGCAGCGCAGCAGGCCAGCAGCGCCAGCACGCCTTTTATCAGGGAAGCAGCACAGGCCTTCACGCAGCGCCCGGCTTAAAAGTACACGGTGGCCGTGATGGTCGACGTATAGGTATCGGGCGCCGGTGTCGCTTGCGGCGGAATATTGCCGTATACCGTGATCGGCTGCGAAGAGCCGTTGCCGGTGCCGCCGACGGTATCGGTGCCCTGGGTATCGCCCCACAAGGTGCTGCCGGCCGTCTGGTACAGATTGAATTGCACCGTCCCCAGGTTGCCGCCGGTGCCACTCAGGTAGCGCGTGGTGCCGCTCGAACCGGTGCCCGAGCCGGCCGTCAAGCCCACGTTATACAGCGTGGTATTGGTGCAGGTGACATTCACGGTCGTATTGACGTTCACGGCAGTAGCCAGTACACCCTGACTTTGGCCAAAGTCGAGATTGGCCGCCGCGATGGTGCAATTGGCGATGATTCTCAGGGTGACGTCAAAGGTGGTGCTGGCGCTGCCGTTCAGATACACGGCTGCGTCGGCGCCACGCGGCAGGAGGGCGGTGCCAGCCACAGCCACGCTGGCAGCCACGACAAGGCGGGGGAAGATAACTCGCAACATGATACCTCCTGATGATGGAACATCATTAATGAGCCCGCCATATATGAAGGGCGTCGAGGATAGTCACGGTATTGCCGGCGTTTTCTGGGGCACGCAAACCAGGACGACAAGATACTGGCGCCGAGAGTCAGGAATCCAGGGACTCCGGCATTTTTGCAGCATTGGCAAAACAGATTTTTTGGCAAGCGACATTGCTTAAAATCAATGCATGAGTGAATTATTCGCGATCTGGGAAATCCGCGCTTCTTCTCGCGGAGAAACATCTTTTGAAATACGAGAAAAGCAGAAAAAAAAGAAAAAGCGAGGCATAATAAGCCACAACTTGCTATTTGGTTAAGTCATCCATGCCATGCCACTGACCAGCGAAACCATCAAAAAAAATATCTTGATCGTGGACGATTCCGCGTTCGAGCAGCGCATGCTGATGGAGCTGCTCAGCGAGCAGCCCTACCGATTCAGCATCGCGTTCAACGGCTACCAGGGCTACCAGCTGGCCTTGGCCACGCATCCCGACCTGATCCTGCTCGATGTGCGCATGCCCGAGATGGATGGCTACACGGCCTGCCGTTTGCTCAAGGCCAATCCTGAAACAGAAGCGATTCCCGTGATCTTTCTGAGCGGCGCCGATGCCGCCAAGGAACGCATCATGGGCTTGCAGGTGGGGGGCGTCGACTACATTTCGAAGCCGTTCACGCCGGAAGAACTGGCCGCGCGCATCCATATCCACCTGGGTTTGATGCGTAAAAGCAACAGTATCTTGCCAGCAACGGCGCCGATCGGCGACAAGCTGCAGCATCCCGACCTGGTGTTCGTCAATGCGGTCAAACAGCTGATCCTCGACAACCTGGGCAGCCTGCCGAACCTGTCCGAAATCGCCCGCAGCGTGGGCACCTACCGCGAAAAGCTGACGCTGATGTTCCGCGAGCAGACGGGCATGACGGTCTTCGCCTTCATCCGCGAAGCGCGCATTGCCCGCGGCGTGGAATTGCTGCAGCAGACGGACATCGATGTGCAGGATATCGCCCTGCTGATCGGCTTTCACAACGCGGGCAACTTCGCCACCGCCTTTCGCGAACGCATGGGCGTCCCCCCCAGCGCCTACCGCCAGCGCCTGCAGGAGCAGACGGGACAGCGGCAGGCGGCGAGTGGTTAGAACTTGTAGTTCAGCTTGAGCGCCGCGACGCGTCCGCGCGGATCGGCCTGGGTAAAGTCAAAGCCGGTGGAGGCATAGTCCCAGGGCGCCCGCTTGTTGGCCAGGTTTTGCACGATGAAGGTGACGTTCGCCTGTGGCGTCACCTGCCAGCTGCCGGTCACGTCAAAGGTGCTGAAGGCGGCCACCGATTCATCGAGGTGCTGCTGCTGCGCATAGCTGCCCACGTAATTCCAGGTGAGCGTGGACGACCACTTGCCCTGCTCCCAGGTGGCCGACGTGACACCGCGCCATTTCGGGATGGAGCCGAAGTAATTGGTGCCGGCACCGTCCGTCAACGGCGCGCCATCGGACAGCGGTTCGGCAAAGCGCAGCACGCGGCTCAGCTGGCCGGCCAGGGTCAGCTTGCCCCAGTCCTGGCCGACGAAGCGCTGGCGCAGGTCGATATCGATGCCCGACACTTCGCGCTGGCCCTGGTTGCGGAACTGGCGGTACAGGGTCGTGATGCGCCCATCGGCGCCGCGCGTGATCTGTTGCGGCGCCGTATTTTCATTCGCGAGGATAGTGGTGGCGCTGGCCGTGCCGATCACGCCATCCTGCCTGATGCGGTAGTAATCGAGGCCGATGCTGGAACTGCTGGTGGGCGACACCACCACGCCCAGGTTCAGGTTTTTCGAACGCTCGGGGCGCAGGTTCGGATTGGCGATGGTCATGACCGTCACGCCGCGCGACTGCGTCGGCGTCAGCGGATCGCGGGCATCGATCACGCCGGTGTAGCTGACGGCCGTGCTGTCGGTGATTTCCGGCAGCGACGGCGCGCGGAAGGCGCGTGAAACGGTGCCGCGCAGCAGCAACCAGGGAGCCGCCTGATAGCGCGCGCTCGCTTTCGGCGAGAATGCATTGCCGAAATCGCTGTAATGGTCGGCGCGGCCGGCCACGTTGACGGACAGGTCTTTTACGACGGGCACGTTGAATTCGGCAAACAGGGCCGACACATTGCGCGAGCCGTTGATGATATTGAGCGCGGGGCGCAGTTCCGTGCCCGACAGCACGGCCGTCGAGGTTTGCGAATCCATCTTTTCGCGGCGCCATTGAGCGCCGGCGGCAAATCCCAGCGGGCCAGCCGGCAGGTTCCAGATATCCTTGGCCGCCGAGAAGTCGAGCGTGTCGAGGGTCGACTCGGCCGGGCGCAGGGTCGACAGGCGCAGGCGGTTGCGCACCGCTTCGCTGTTTTGCGACTGGTCAAAGAAATTGTAGCTGCCGTCAGCCAGCACTTTCTGGAATTCGTAGCGGTTGACGAAGTTCTGCACCGTTTCCTCCAGCTTGCTGCTGGAATGGGCCACGGCCGTATCCCAGTCCCAGCCCGCCCAGGTGCCCTTGGCGCCGGCCAGCGCGCGGTAGAAGGTGACGCGGTCCTGCTTCAGGCGCGGTCCCAGGTCGAACAGCGTGGCCGTGAACGGCAAGGGCGTCGTGCCCGGATTGTTCGGATGGCCCACGGGCAGCACCACGGGAATGGTATCGAGCAGCTTGGTGCTGTTGTTCCACACGCGCGTGGCGTTATTCACGCTCAAAGGCGCGCTGAAGGTCTGGTCGGCGCGCGAATAACTGTGCAGCAAGTCGACATAGGCTTCCGTGTCCGCGTTCAGCTTGAGGGTGCCGCGCAGCGACGAGTGGATGCGCTCGATGCCCGGGATCAGCGTTTTATACGGCGCCGGATTGTAGGCCAGCACCTGGCCGCTGCGCTCGGGATTGATGTCCTTGTACGGCACCAGCTGCAGCGGGCCGCGCACGCCGCCCAGGGTCTGCGTGGGATCGTTGCCGGCGTAATTCGTGGCGGTCCAGCCCAGGCTGCCGCGCTGCTGCTGGCGGTAATTGGCGTCGCGCAGCCATGCCACGTCGCTTTGCTGCAGCTTGTCGCGCTGCTGCGCGTCGACCGAGAAGACCACGCTGTAGCCGTCTTCCTCGAGCTTGCCGAAACCCGTTTGCAGCGCCGCGCTCTTTTCGTGCTGGCCCGTGCCTTGCGTCGAGCCGCCCCATTGCGCCGTGATGTCCGTGCCCGTGAATTCCTTGTACAGGATGATGTTGACCACGCCGGCCACGGCGTCGGAGCCATACACGGACGAGGCACCATCCTTGAGCACCTCGATGCGCTGCACGGCCGCCATCGGCAGGCTGTTGAGGTCAACGAAGGTCTGCTGCAAATCCTGCGCCGTGGCGTAACTGGCCACGCGGCGGCCATTCACCAGGATCAGGGTGTTTTGCTGGCCGATGCCGCGCAGCGACAGGCCCGAGGTGCCGGCCGAGAAACTGCCCGTATATTGTTCGTTATAGCTGTTGCCGCTGTTGGCGGAGATGGCGCGCAGCACGTCCGACACGCTGGTCTTGCCGCCGGCTTTCAATTCCTTGGCCGTGATGACCTGCACGGCGCTGGCGCCCTCTTTTTCGCTGACGCGGATATGCGATCCGGTGACATTCACGCGCAGCATGTCGTCCTCGGCGTGGACGAAGGCGGGAAAGGCGGCGGCGATGGCAAGACTGATGGCGAGTGGTTTGAACATGGTTTCCTCTTATTGGGATTGCAGCCTTTTTCCGATAAAAAAGGCCGAGCAGGGGCACGCGGGCCGGTGGGCCAGCGGGCAAAACGACGACGGGGGTGTTAAGGAATTACGGGAGGCGTGGACGGGCACGCACCGGCATCGACTGCGCCATGCATTGCATGGCCAGCTGGTGCGGGACGGCGGAAAAACAGGAAGAAAGGGTAAAACGCAACATAAAAGACACCAGTAAGCGGGGAAATGCCACTATATCCCGGCATCTTTAGCGTGTGAACGAATTAAAAATTGATTGTATATACGATTTGAATCTAAAGACTTGGCTTATGGCAATATCAGGCGTCGGCAATCGTCGTGGAAGGCGCCGCAGGCGCCAGTGCCGCGCGGCGTGCCTGCACACCCCACCAGTACCAGGAAATCAGGGCATTGACCCAATAGGCCGCATACAGCACGGCCGTCAGGTGCAGGCCGCGGCTGTAGTAGAGCGGCACGGCCACGGTGTTGACCAGCAGCCAGAAGGCCCAGGTTTCGATGCGCCGGCTCATCAGCAGGAATTGCGCGATGACGCTAAAGACCAACACTGCCGAATCGATGAAGGGCGCATAGGCATTCGTAAAGCGGTGCAGCAGCATGCCGTAAATCGCCACCGAGGCGATGCCGGCCGGCACCACCCAGGCCAGGCTGCGCCAGCCCGTGCGCGTGATCGGCAAGGGCTTGCCGCTGGCACCGCTTCGCCATTGCAGCCAGCCGATGACGCAAGTGACGATAAAAAACAGCTGCAGCATCACGTCGGCGTACAGGTTGACCTGAAAAAACAGCACGGCAAACAGCACGCAGCCGGCCATGCCGATCCACCAGGAATGAATATTATTGCGTCCGGCCAGGATGATGGAGGCAGTCATCAGCACATTGGCGGCGATCTCGAGCGGGGCAGTCAAGCGGTCTTCCTTTGCGGGGCAGTGGTGGCACCGCGCCACTATAGCCGATTACACCGTGCGGTGTTCGCCGTAGCGGAAGCAAAAACAATAGGGCACGGTGGCAAAAAACGCGCCAACATCGAGGAAATGCGAACCAGATCTGCCTTCAGCGGCAACAGCCCTTGACTTCCGTGGCCAATCTGGCAAATTGAATATCCAGTTGAAACTTCAGAGTAGCTACCATATGCGCATGCGCCATCTCCTGTTTGCGGCAATGCTCGGCGTATCTGCCCTGCCCGCCGTGGCTTGCCGCATGACGATGGCGCTGGAGCAGTGGCCACCCTATGTGTACCGCGATGCCCAGGGCCGCTATACGGGCCTGGACCTGGAGTTGCTGAAAGCCATTTTCAAAGAAGCCCGCTGCACCCTGGTCACCTTGCCGGAACTGCCCACGGCGCGGCGCCAGCTGCTGTTCCAGAATGGGGGGCTGGACCTGATGCTGGCCGCGTCCGAGACGCCGGAACGCCAGTCCTATGCGCGCTTTTCCATCTCGTATCGCGACGAAGCCGTGGGCCTCTTCAGCAAATCCGGCTCGCCCGGCGGCCATCTCCAGATCGCCAGCTTCGCGCAGCTCGCGCGCGGCAAGTCGACCTTGCTGGCGCCCAAAGTGGGCTGGTATGGCGCGCAGTATGCGGCGGCCAGGCCGGCGCTGGAAAAGGCCGGCCGCCTGAATGCGTTCGGCAGCTTCCAGCAAGGCGTGCGCATGCTCGATGCGGGCCGCGCCGACCTGCTGCTGGGCGACGTGCTGGCCGTGCGCCACGAAGCGCGCCTGCAAGGCGTCGCCTTGCGCACCCTGCCCTTCCTGGCCCTGCGCGCGCCCGTGCACCTGATGTTCAATGCGCGCACGACCAGCGCCGCCGACCGGGCGCGCCTGAACGCCGCCATCACGCACCTGGAACAGCGCGGCGTGCTGGCGGCGATACGCAACAGCTACGAAGCGCCCTGAGGTGATCAGCCCTTGCTGGCCGCTTCCAGGATTTCCAGCTTCGTTTCGCGGCCATTCTTTTGCACGCCCTGCGCCTTGTCGTAGCTTTCGATCAGCGCGCGGTATGGCGGCACGATATGGTCGGTCATGATGGCGGCGAATTCCATCGCGTCGGCGCGGTTCCAGGTGCTCATCACCTCCGCCAGCACCGCATACGTATCGATCGGCACGGCACCCGCCTGCGTCACGCGCGCCATGGTGATATCGGTGGCCATCTTCGACCAGTTGCCCGAGGCGTCGATGATGGCAAACACCTTGTAGCCGGCCGCCAGCGCGCTGATGGTGGGAAAAGCCATGCATACGCTGGTGAGCGTGCCGGCGATCAGCAGGGTCTTGCGGCCCGTCTTTTCGATCGCTTCGACCCAGGCAGGATTGTCCCAGGCGTTGATCTGGCCCGTGCGCGGGATGTAGACGGCGTCCGGGTTGAAATGGTGGATTTCCGGGATCAGGGGGCCGTTCGGGCCATCGGGCACGGAAGCGGTGGTAAACGTCGGCATGTTGGCCAGGCGCGACAGCTTGGCCAGCGCCGTGACGTGACCGCGCAGCACGTGCTGCTCGATGTCGCGCACCAGCTGGAACAAGCCGCTCTGGTGGTCGATCAGCAGCATGACGGCGTCGTCGGGATCGATCATCGGTGGCAAACCTTGGAAGTTGGCGGGGGTGCTCATGGTGGTCTCCTGAAAAACCATGCCGCGGGATGCGGCATGGGTACGGCATAAAGTGGATTACGTCGCGATGCGGGCGAAGCGGCCGCTGTTGAAGTCCTCGAACGCCTGCGCGATTTCCGCTTCGCTGTTCATGACGAAGGGACCATGGCCGACGATGGGTTCGTCGATCGGCTCCCCGCTCAGCAGCAGCACCACGGCGTCGTTGTTCGCCTCGATGGTGATGCTGTCGCCATCGCGCCCGAACAGCGCCATCTGCGCTTCGCGCACCACGCTTTCGCCATTCACCAGCAGCGTGCCATGCAGGACGATCAGCGCCGTGCTCCAGCCTTTGTTCACCGGCAGCTGCGCCAGCTTGCCCTGGGCCAGGCGCACGTCCCACACCTGCATCGGCGAAAACGTGCGGGCCGGGCCATGCTGGCGATCGAAATCGCCGGCGATCACGCGCACGGAACCGGCGTCCTCCGGCAGCGCCACCGTGGGAATCGTGTCGCTGGTGATGGCCTGGTAGCCGGGCGCCGTCATCTTGTTTTTGGCCGGCAGGTTCACCCACAGCTGCACCATTTCCAGGGTGCCGCCCGACTGCGTGAAGGCAGGCGAGTGAAACTCTTCATGCACGATGCCGGCGCCGGCCGTCATCCATTGCACGTCGCCGGGTCCGATCACGCCGCCCTGGCCCGTCGAATCACGGTGCGCCACTTCGCCCTTGTAGACGATGGTCACCGTTTCAAAGCCCCGGTGCGGGTGCGAACCGACGCCGGGCGGACGGGTGCCGGGCGCAAATTCGGCAGGGCCGGCATAGTCGAGCAGCAGGAAGGGGCTCAGCTGCTTGCCATGACCGCTGTACGAAAACATCGAGCGCACGGGAAAACCGTCGCCGACCCAGTGCTGGCGCGGTGCGCTGTAGATACCTGTGACTGTGTTCATCTCGATCTCCTGTTGGGGTGTGCATGACGATGAAGACAGAGTACGCTTGCAACGATGGAGCCGGTAGACGGTAAAATATGCCATCAGCGTTCCAAAAATAGAACGACCAAGGAGACGGCATGCAGGATCTGAATGACTTGTATTACTTTGTGCAGGTGGTCGACCATGGCGGCTTCGCGCCGGCCGGGCGCGCGCTGGGCATGCCGAAATCCAAACTGAGCCGGCGCATCGCCCTGCTGGAAGAGCGCCTCGGCGCGCGCCTGCTGCAGCGCACGACGCGGCATTTTTCCGTCACCGACGTGGGCCAGACGTTTTACGAGCATTGCAAGGCCATGCTGGTGGAAGCGGAGGCGGCGCAGGAAGCGATCGAACTGACGCGGGCCGCGCCACGGGGCACGGTGCGCCTGTCCTGTCCCATCGCCCTGCTGCACTCCCTGGTCGCGCCCATGCTGGCCGGCTTCATGCGTGAACATCCACAGGTCACGCTGCTGCTGGAAGCGAGCAACCGCCGCGTCGACCTGGTGGCCGAGGGCATCGACGTCGCCATCCGCGTGCGCCCGCCACCGCTGCCCGACAGTGACCTGGTGCTGCGCGTGCTGGCCGAACGCAGCCAGTGCATGGTGGGCAGCCCGCTGCTGTTCGCCGGCGCGCCGCTGCCGAAAGCGCCGGCCGACCTGGCCGACTGGCCCAGCCTGGCCCTGGGCACGCCACAACAGCACTACCAGTGGGATTTGCACGGCCCCGATGGCGCGCGCGCCCAGCTGCGCCACACGCCGCGCTTCGTCACGGGCGACATGCTGACCCTGCGCGACGCGGCCGTGGCCGGCGTGGGCGTGGTGCAGCTGCCGACCATGATGATCACCGGGCAGGTGGCCGATGGCAGCCTGCTGCCGCTGATGGAGCAGTGGCGGCCGCAGCGCGAAATCATCCACGCCGTGTTTCCGTCGCGGCGCGGCCTGCTGCCCGCCGTGCGCGCGCTGATCGACTACCTGGCGTACAGCTTCGCCGCGCTGGAGGAGGAGTGAGGCTTTTCAGGGACGATGGCGCATTCGCCAATCGCCCGGATGCCGCATGCGTTTATTGATCTTGTCGGACCTGCACCATGAGTTATGGCGCGACGAAGCGCCGCAGGGCGACCTCGCGCTCAACCGCCCCGACGCCGTGATCCTGGCCGGCGACATCGACACGGGCGCCCGCGCCGTCGCCTGGGCCGCCACGGCGTTCGCGGGCCTGCCGGTGCTGTACGTGCACGGCAACCACGAAGGCTATGGCCACCACCTCGACAAGGTGCGCCAGGAGCTGCATGCGGCTTGCGCCAGCACGCACAACGTGCATTTCCTCGATTGCGGCACGCACGTCATCGCCGACCAGGCTGGCAACACCGTGCGCTTCCTGGGCGCCACCCTGTGGACGGATTTCCGCCTGCTGGGCGACGACACGCGCCAGGCGGCCATGCGCGACGCGGAAGCCGTCATGAACGACTACAAGCGCATCCGCCTGGCCAACATGGGCTTTCGCAAATTGCGCGCGGCCGACACGGCCATGTTCCACGCGCAGCAAAAAGCCTGGCTGGCGCGCGAACTGGCGCAGCCGTTCGATGGCTGCACGGTGGTCATCAGCCACATGGCGCCGTCGCTGCTCTCGGTCGACGATGCCTACGGCAGCGAAGGGTGTTCGCCCGCCTATGCCTCGCGCCTGGACGAGCTGGCCGCGCAGGCGGACCTGTGGGTGCATGGCCACATCCACGCTTCGCGCGATTATCGGATCGGCCAGTGCCGCGTCGTAGCCAACCCCTGCGGCTACAAGACGCGCAGCGGCACGCCGCAAAATCCCGCTTTTGATCCGAACTTCATCGTCGAGCTGCCTGCCCGTTAAACGTCCGCATCAATCCTCCGGCTTCAGACGCCCCGCCAGCCATTGCTGCAAACGGTGCTTGCCGGCCCGGCGCGCCGCGCGCGGCGATGCCTCCGACTGGTGCGCGCCGGTGCCGCCGCGCAACCTGGCGGCCGCCACCAGCCGATTGCGCGGCTTCGGCGTGGCTTTCACTTTGATCTTCATGGTTGCTCCTTTCAGCCCTTGATGCAGACGACCTGGCGCAAGGTATGCACCACTTCCACCAGGTCGCTCTGATGCGCCATGACGGCGTCGATATTTTTATAGGCAGCCGGGATCTCGTCGACCACGCCGCCATCCTTGCGGCACTCGATGCCGGCCGTCTGCTCGGCGAGGTCAAAGCGGTTGAAGCGGCGCTTCGCCTCGCTGCGACTCATGCTGCGCCCCGCCCCATGCGAGCAGGAACAGAACGATTCCGGGTTGCCCTTGCCGCGCACGATGAAGCTGCGTGCCCCCATGCTGCCGGGGATGATGCCCAGCTCGCCCTGCCGCGCCGAAATGGCGCCCTTGCGCGTCACATACAAATCCTCATTGCCATGCGTTTCGCGCGCAATGTAGTTGTGATGGCAGTTGATCGCTTCGCCATCAAGCCGGAACGGCGGTGCATGCTTCGCCAGCACGTCGAGCACGCGGCGCATCATTTCATTGCGGTTGAGCAGCGCATAATCCTGCGCCCAGTCCACCGCCTCCACGTAGTCGTCAAAGACCGTGGAGCCTTCGCTGAAGTACGCCAGGTCGGCGTCCGGCAGCTGCAGCTGGTGGCGGCGCATGTCCTTCTGCGCGGCGGCGATGAAGTAACGGCCAATCACGTTGCCGATGCCGCGCGAACCCGAATGCAGCATGATCCACACGCGCTGTTCCTCGTCGAGGCAGATTTCGATGAAGTGATTGCCGCCGCCCAGGGTGCCTGCCTGGCAGATCCACGTGCGCTCGAACTGGCGCAGCATCTTGGCGATGCCGCGGTGGCGCTCGACGATGTGCGCCAGGCGGTCGCCGAGGGGCCGCACGGCGCGCGCCTGGCGCGAGCCTTGCACGCGGCTCCATTCGTGCTGCTCGAAGCCGACGGGTACTTCCGCTTCGATGGCGCTGCGCAGGCGCGCCAGGTTATCTGGCAGGTCGCTGGCCGTCATGGTCGTGCGCACGGCATTCATGCCGCAGCCGATGTCGACGCCGACGGCAGCCGGGATGATGGCGCCGCGCGTGGGAATCACGCTGCCGACGGTGGCGCCGATGCCGGCATGCACGTCAGGCATGGCCGCCACATGCGGAAGGACGATGGGCAGGCTGGCAATATTGTGCAGCTGGCGCAGCGCCTGCGCGTCGATATCATCGGTAAAAATATGCACGGGCACCTGGGCGCCGTGCAATGTCTGATGGATGGGCATAACGTCTTCCTTGGTCTTGTCGTTATGCCGGGGTCCTGGTAAACCAAAAAACCCCGGCGAGTTTCCTCACCGGGGTTTTGAAGGACACCGGCTCGGGATCGGCAATGTGCCGATGGCCCCGAGCGTCATGCACGGGGCTAGTGGTCGTACTTGCTGCCAGCCTGCTCGAACATGGGGTTCCTTTCTTTTATCTGGTTAATCTGCACTGCGGACGATGATTCTGCACCTTATGCTGCAGTGCGTCAACCGCTTTTCATGGCGAAGACGCCAACGTTGTTATTTTGTCGCAGCCGCTTTTTCTTTCGCGATGCGGGCATCGAGCTTGGCTTCATTTTTGGCCGCGTAATGGCTGCACGCGTGCGCATCGATGAAGGGATTCGGCGTGACGCCTTCCAGCAATTGCGTCAGCTTCTGGTCGCCGCCGGAGTGGTCGGGGTGGGCCGAGATCAGGATGTCGCACGGCAGCCTGGCGAAGTCCTGCATGACGCGGCGGAAGGCCGGCGTCAGGTCCGCGTGGCGTTCATCGCCCAGGTAATGAAAATCGTCGGCCGCCACCGGCGTGAGGCTGGCGCCGAACACCACGCTCAGGCATTCCTTGCGCTCCGCATCCTCGCACGACACCCAGGTCCAGCTGGTGCTGCCCGGCGTATGGCCAGGCGTGTAGCGCGCCGTGATGCTCACGTCGCCCAGTTGCAGGGTTTCGCCATCGGCGATCTCGCGCACATTCTCCACGGCCGGCATGGGATCGATTTCGCCCGCTTGCGGGTCCATGGCGAGCACCGAGCCCGCGCGCAGCGCCTGCGCACCGAGCGGGTTGGCGACCACTTGCGCGCCGCTGTCGCGGGCCAGGGCGGCGACGCCGCCCGAATGGTCGAAATGCGCTTCCGTATTCAGGATGAACTTGATGTCTTGCAGGCGAAAGCCCAGCTCGAGGATGTGTTCCTTGATGGCGGCCACCGATTGCGGCAACGCGCCATCGATCAGGATCAAGCCTGCGCGCGTATCGATCAGCACCACACTCAAGCCGCCCACGCCCACGTAATACGTGTCGCCGTGGATGCGCGCCGGCTGCTGCGGGCGGTTCCACTGCGCCGCATACGGCGAGGCGATCGGCTGCGTCAAAGGATCGACGGCGGGCGTGGCAGCATGCGCCGTCAACGGCAGCGCCATGGCGGCCAGCGCGATACTGAGCAAGGTCTTGGGAATGAAGAAAGGCGGCATGCGGCTCCAGTAATGAGTGTGCGGTATTCGATGCCACAGGGTAACGTCGCCAGCCTCGTGCGGTCAAGCGGACGGACGCGGCCACTTGCGCTACGATAGAGGCCCGTCGACTGCCGTGCGCCTTGCCGCGCCCACTGCCATGCGTTTGCTGATCCTGTCCGACCTGCACCTGGAAGTCTGGGGTGAAGACACGCCCGCCATCGACCTTGCCGCCTGCCGCCCCGACGTGGTGATCCTGGCCGGCGACATCGACACGGGCAGCCATGCCATCGCCTGGGCCGCGCGTACCTTCGACGCCCTGCCTGTGCTGTACGTGCATGGCAACCACGAAGGCTATGGCCATCAGCTCGAACGCATGCAGGACGCCGTGCGCGACGCCTGCGCCAGCGCGAATGCGCAGGGCGCCAACATCCGCCTGCTCGACGGCGACGCCGTGGAACTGGGCGGCGTGCGCTTCCTCGGCGTGACCCTGTGGACGGATTTCCTGCTGTTCGGCGCCGAGCGCCAGGAAGAAGCGCTTAACGCGGCGCAAGCTTACATGCCCGACTACAAGCGCATCAGCACGGGCGGCGACACGCCGCGCCTCTTGTGCGCGGCCGACACGGCGCAGCTGCACGCGCGGCACCGCGCCTGGCTGGAACAGCAACTGGCGCAACCCTTCGATGGCAAGACGGTCGTCATCACGCACATGGCACCCTCGATGCTGTCAGTGGAAGAGCAGTACGCAAACAACCTCGGTTCGCCCGCCTTCGCCTCGCGGCTGGACGGCCTGGTGGCGCAGGCCGACCTGTGGGTGCATGGCCACATGCACGCCTCGCTCGACTATCGCGTCGAGGACTGCCGCGTGGTGTGCAATCCGTGCGGCTACAAGCGGCCCGATGGCGCGCCCGAGAACGAACGCTACGATCCCGGCTTCATCATCGACATCGCCAGCGCGATCTAATTTTTTCGATAACGCAGCTGCGCCACGCCGCTGGGCAACTGGCGCGTGCCGTCCAGGCGCCAGTCGCTGCGCGGCAAGCCATCCTCGAACAGGCGCACGCCCTTGCCCAGCACCACGGGCAGCATGGACAAGGTGACACTGTCGATGACGCCCTCGCGCAAACCGGCGCGGATGACGGCGCCGCCATCGAGATACACGTGGCGGCACCCCTCCTCTGCCAGCTCCCGCAGCACTTCCCGCACGCTGCCTTCGCGGCGCTGTTCGCCATGGCGCGGCGCGAAGTCGCGGTGGCTCAAGACCACCACGCGCTTGCCCGCATACGGCCACGACTCAAAACCCAGCACGGCGTCATACGTGGTGCGCCCGATCAGCAGGGTATCGACCTGCTCCATCAAGGCCGTGTAGCCGGTCGCCTCGGGCGAGTCGGGCGCCAGCTCGGCCAGCCAGGACAGGTCGCCATTCTCTCCCGCGATACAGCCATCGATGCTGATGCCGAGAAAAATACTGACAAAAGGTTTTTGCATGGGTGCTCCTCCAATTAATTCTACAGTGTAGAATTATGCCCATGAAAACTCCAAAACTTCAAGTCATAGAACCTCGCGCGCGCCGCGCCGGGCGTCCGCGCCGCGCCGCGCCCGCGCTGGACAGCGCCAGCATCCTGCAGGCGGCCCTGGTCCTGCTCGAAGAGCAAGGCGAAGCGTTTTCCATGCGCGCGCTGGCGCAACGCATGGGCGTCGACGCCATGGCCGTGTATCACTACTACGCGGGAAAAGAGGAATTATTGCTGGCCTTGATGGCGCAGCGTTTTGCCGCGCTCGATCCGCGCCAGCCGCCGTTTACGCGGCGCCAGGCACCACCACGGCGTGTGCTCGCGCTGTGCGCACTGTACCTGGAACTGATCAGCGCCACGCCGTATTTCGTGCGCCTGATGGCGCGCGGACTGGTAGAACAAGCCGACGTGGCCGAGCGCTTTACGGCGCTGTTCGAGCTGGCCGTCGAGGGCCTGGAGCTGGACAGGAAAACCCGCTTGCGCGGACGCGATGCGCTCGTCGATTTCCTGCACGGCTATGCGCTGGCGGGCAGGCCAGCCAGCGAGACGCAATGGCACGCCTCGGTCGGCCTGATCCTGGCGGGCATGGCCGCCCGACACTAGCCGGGCATCATGCCAGCAGCTTGAGCAGCGCCTGCGCGGCCGCTTCCGACGATGCCGGATTCTGGCCCGTGACCAGCAAGCCATCGGTGACGGCGTACGGCTGCCAGTCGCCCAGTTTGGAATAGACGCCGCCGTTCTGCTTGAGCATATCCTCGACCAGGAAAGGCACGATGGCGCTCAGGCCGACGGCGTCTTCCTCGCTATTCGTAAAGCCCGTCACCTGCTTGCCGCGCACCAGCGGCGTGCCGTCCACCGCCTTCACGTGGCGCAGCACGCCGGGTGCGTGGCAGACGGCGGCGACGGGCTTGCCGGCGGCGATCATCTGCTCGATCAGCGCGATCGAGTGCGGGTCTTCGGCCAGATCCCACAGCGGACCATGGCCGCCCGGGTAGAACACGGCGTCAAAGTCGGCCACCTTCACGTCGGCCAGCTTGCCCGTGTTGGCCAGCACGGCTTGTGCTTCGGCGTCCTGCTTGAAGCGGCGCGTGGCATCCGTTTGCGAATCGGGCTCATCGCTTTTCGGGTCCAGCGGCGGCTGGCCGCCGTGGGGCGACACCACCGTCAGCCTGGCGCCCGCTTCCTGCAGGGCATAGTAGGGCGCGGCGAATTCTTCCAGCCAGAAGCCGGTTTTCTTGCCGGTGTCGCCCAGTTGGTCGTGCGAGGTCAGTACCATCAGGATGTTCATCTTGTTTCCTTTTATGTCAGGGTTACAGTGCTGCTTCGAGGATACGGCGGCTGCGCGCGAGGTCGATATCGCGGTGTTCGCCGAGGGAGGTCATGCCATGCGCTGCCAATTGCGTCAGTACCGCTTCCACCGCGTCCTGGCCCAGCTGATAGGCCGACAAACGGGTCGGGATGCCCAGGCCCTCAAAGAAGGCGCGGGTGCGGGCGATGGCCGCGGCTATGCGCTCGTCGTCGCTGCCCTCCGTGATGTTCCAGACACGCTCGCCATACTGTAGCAACTTCCCGCGCTTCTGCTCGCGCTGTACGTCCAGCAGTGCGGGCAGCACCAGGGCCAGCGTGCGCGCATGGTCGATGTCGTACAGGGCCGTCAGTTCGTGGCCGATCATGTGGGTGGCCCAGTCCTGCGGCACGCCGGCGCCGATCAAGCCATTCAGGGCCAGGGTGGCCGTCCACATCAGGTTGGCGCGGGTGACGTAATCGTCGGGCGCGGCGATCGCCTGCGGCGCGATCTCGACCAACGTTTGCAGCAAGCCTTCGGCAAAGCGGTCCTGCACCATCGCCTGCGCCGGATAGGTCAAATACTGCTCCGTGGTGTGCACAAAGGCGTCGACCAGGCCATTGGCCACCTGCGTGGCCGGCAAGGTAAAGGTCTTGCTGGGGTCGAGCACGGAAAACTGCGGATACAGCAAGGGACTGCGGAAACTCAGCTTGTCGTGCGTGGCTTTCTTCGTCACCACGCCGCCGCTGTTCATTTCCGACCCCGTGGCCGGCAAGGTCAGCACCGTGCCAAACGGCAGGGCGCGCTGCACGTTGGCGCCGCCGCGCTCGGCGATTTCCCACGGCTCGCCGTCGTACAGGGCGGCGGCAGCGACGAACTTGCTGCCGTCGATCACGGAGCCGCCGCCGACGGCCAGCAGGAAATCCAGCTTTTCGTTGCGCACCTGGGCGACGGCGCGCATCAGGGTTTCATAGCTGGGATTGGGTTCGATGCCGCCAAACTCCTGCACGCTGCGCTGGCCCAGCGCGGCGCGTACCTCGGCCAGGGTGCCGGTCTTTTCCGCGCTGGCGCCGCCGTACAAAATCAGCACGCGCGCATCGTGCGGCACCAGGGTGGACAATTTGGCGACAGTATCAAGGCCAAACACGATACGGGTCGGGTTATGGAATTCAAAGTTTTTCATCATGCCGCTCCTTATTATTAGACTGGTCGTCTAGAATGCGTTTCAAAAAATGCGGACGTGGTGCGTCCGCTTGCCTGCTGTCTATCGGTAATTGTCCGGCGGCAGCTGCAACATGGCCAGGGTCGCCCGCCAGGCCGTCTGCAGGGCGCTGGCATCGCGCCGCAGCTTGGTCAGCAAGGCCGCACCCAGCCACAACTGGTACAAGGTGGCGGCCATCTGCGCCGGATCGGCCACCGATGGCAAGGAATCATCTACCCGGCCGCGCGCGATGGCCAGCGCCAGCCTGGCGATGATGCGGTGGGTGCCATCGAGCAGCGCCACGCGCATCGGTTCCGACATGTCGGCCACTTCGCTGCTGAGCTTGACCACCAGGCAGCGGCAGTCACAACCGCTGCCATCGAGGCTCTCGCTGGTCCAGCTGGCCCAATACGCCATCAGCGACTGCGCCGCGCTCTGGCCCGGCTGGCCCAGCACGTCTTCCATCCCGGCCAGGTAGCCGGCGACGTAATCTTCGAGCATCGCTTCGCCAAACAATTCCTTGGACTTGAAGTAATGGTAGAACGAACCCTTGGGCACGTCGGCGGCCGACAATATCTCGTTCAGCCCCACCCCGGCAAAACCCTTGCGCGTGATGATGGCCTTGCCCTGGTCGATAATGTGCTGGCGCACGTCGGTGTATTCAGCTTTCATGCGAGGCATTGTAGCACAATTAGACCAGTCGTCTAGTTCAAATCAAACCCAGAGAGAAATTCTGGGGTCAGCCCCTCAAGGCCGCTAACGCTGAGGCTTGCACTAACGGGCGCGGGGGTCTGACCCCGCGCATTCAGCTTAGGCAAACTTCTTGAAATCCGGCTTCCTCTTTTCAAAGAAGGCCGTAAACGCTTCCTTCGCTTCGGCGCCGCCCAGCATGGCGCTGAACAGTTTGTTTTCGTCGGCGATGGCCGCCTTCATCGGCTCCATGCGGCCTTGCTTCATCAGGCGCTTGGTGGCGCGGATCGAGGCGGCTGGCAGGGCCACCAGCTTGGCGGCCTGGCCTTGCGCGAAGGTCATCAATTCGTACAGCGGCACGACTTTCGACACCAGGCCCATTTCCAGCGCTTCGCTGGCAGGGAAGGACTCGCCCAGCATCAGTTTTTCCGCCGCGCGCGGGTAGCCGGCCAGTTGCGTGAGCAGCAGGCTGGAGCCGAATTCCGGGCACAGGCCCAGCTGCGTAAACGGCATCGAGAAGCTGGCATTGTCGGCCGCGTAGACCAGATCGCAGTGCATCAACAGCGTCGTGCCGATGCCGATGGCAGGGCCGGAGACGGCCGCCACCACGGGCTTGCTGCTGCCGTACAGGGCGCGCATGAACTGGAACACGGGACGGTCATGGTCGAGCGAGCCATCCTTCGGACGCGCCGTCTTCATGAAATCGTCAAGGTCGTTGCCGGCCGTGAAAATCTCGCGCTTGCCGCAGATCAGAATGGCGCGCACGGCGTCGTCCGTCTCGGCCGCCACCAGCGCGTCGGCCAGGGTCTGGTACATGGCGCCCGTGATCGCATTCTTGCGTTCCAGGCGGTTGAATTCCAGGGTCAGGATGCCCTCGCTCTTGCTGCACAAAATATCCATGTCGTCTCCAAAAAGATAAAGGGCGCCGAGGTATCCTCAGCGCCCAAGTTTTGACTAATCTTATCTGACCACCTACGTCACGACGCCTGGCAGAAGCGTAGCGAGCGGCAGCGAGTTGTGGCCGAGACGCGCAGCTGTGCGTAGGCACAGTGAGCATCGCAGGCCGCGAATCGCAACGCGCAGTAGCTTATGCCAGGTGTCCTCAAACGCGCTCGAAGATTCCTGCTGCGCCCATGCCGGCGCCCACGCACATCGTGACCATGCCGTACTTCTGCTTGGTGCGCTGCAGCGCGTGGATCACGGTGGCCGCGCGGATGGCGCCCGTGGCGCCCAGCGGATGGCCCAGGGCGATTGCGCCGCCCATCGGGTTGACCTTCGATGGGTCCAGGCCCAGGTCGCCGATGACGGCCAGCGCCTGCGCGGCAAACGCTTCGTTCAGCTCGATCCAGTCCAGCTGGTCTTGCGTGATGCCGGCGGCGGCGCACGCTGCGGGAATGGCGAATTTAGGACCGATGCCCATGATTTCCGGCGGCACGCCGCGCACGGCGAACGAAGAGAATTTCGCCAGCGGGGTCAGGTTATGCTCGCGCAAAATCTTCTCGCTGACGATCAGCAGCGCACCGGCGCCGTCGGACATCTGCGAGCTGTTGGCGGCCGTGACGCTGCCCTTGGCGGCAAACACGGGTTTCAGTTTGGCCAGCGACTCCATCGACGAATCGGCGCGCGCGCCTTCGTCGGTGTCGACGGTGCGGCGCGAAACGTCCACCTGGCCGGTGGCCAGGTTCGGCGTACGCGTGATGATTTCGACGGGTGTCGTTTCCGCCTTGAAGAAACCGGCTTGCTGCGCGGCGATGGCGCGGCGGTGCGATTCAACGGAGAACGCGTCCTGCTGTTCGCGCGACACTTTCCACTGCTGCGCCACTTTCTCGGCCGTCAGGCCCATGCCGTAGGCCATGCCGATGTTTTCATCGCTGAACATGTCCAGGTTCATCGATGGGTGGTGGCCCATCATCGGCACCATCGACATCGATTCGATGCCGCCGGCGATCATCACGTCGGCTTCGCCCACGCGGATGCGGTCGGCCGCCATGGCGATGGCCGTGATGCCCGAAGCGCAGTAGCGGTTGACGGTCACGCCGCCGACGGTTTTCGGCAAGCCGGCCAGCAGCACCGAGTTACGCGCGATATTGAAGCCCTGCTCCGCTTCCGGGAACGAGCAGCCGATGATGGCGTCGGTGATCAATGCCGGGTCGAGGCCAGGCGCTTGCGCCAGGGCCGATTGCAGCACGCGCACCAGCAGGTCGTCCGGGCGGGTGTTTCTGAACATGCCGCGCGGCGCCTTGCCGATCGGGGTACGGGTTGCAGAGACGATGTAGGCGTCTTGAAGTTGTTTGCTCATTTTGTTCTTTCAAAGATGTTGAACGAGGTTCGTGTTCTGTCGAATGTCCGGGATGCTGGTCTATCGCTTCTGCGACAAATACCAGTCCACCGTCACCTGTGCCGCCAGCGTGCCTTCGGCGTCGAAAATATCGACTGCCACGGGAAACGCCACCTTGCCATCCTGCGCCAGCTGCGCCTTCAAGGCAGCCAAGTCGCCCGGCACCCGGCCTTCGGCGCGCGTCGCGCCCCGCGCCAGCTTCTGGTAGGCGATGCGCGACTCCTTGGCCACCGGGCGCAAGCCCAGTATCAGCTCGGCGAAGCCGCCAGCCATGGCCGCGCCGGAAGCCGTTTCGGCCAGGGTAAACAAGGCGCCCGCGTGCTGCGTGCCCAGGTGATTATTCAGTTTTGGATCTTCCGGCATCGACACCTTCGAGGTGCCGGCGCCGATGTCGTCGATGCTGATCCCCAGCAGCCGCACGAAGGGCAAGGTGTCCATCATCTGTTGTTTGATACGGTCATACACCATGCTTGGCCTCACGCGCAGCAGTACTTTAAAAACGAGGGACAGGATCGTCATCGACGTCAGGCTTAGTTGCGTACCGGCTTACCGGTCTGCATCATGCCCATGATCCGTTCCTGGGTTTTCGGATGGTTCAACAGTTCCAGGAATGCCTTGCGTTCCATATCCAGCAGCCACTGTTCGCTGACGAAACTGCCCTGGTCCACGTCGCCGCCCGATACGATCTCGGCGATCATCTCGCCCAGCTTGAAATCGTGCGCCGAAATGAAGCCGCCGTCGCGCATGTTGACCAGCTGCGCCTTGATGGTGCCCCAGCCGTAGCGGCCCGTCACCTGGATCAGCGACGGCAGTTGCGGACGGAAACCGGCGTCGAACATGGCGCGCGCTTCGACCTTGGCCACGTGCAGCAGCTCGTAGGCGTTGAACACGATCACGTCGTCTTCCTTCAAGTAGCCCATCTTCTTCGCTTCCAGCGCCGATTTCGACACGTTGGCGGTGGCCGCATTGGTGAAGCCCGTTTTCAGGAATTGCAGGATATCGTTACCCTTGGCTTCCTTGTAGGCGCGCTGCGCCGCTTCCTTCAAACCGCCGCCGGCAGGAATCAGGCCGACGCCTACTTCCACCAGGCCGATGTAGGACTCGATCGAGGCCACGCGCTTCGAGGCGTGCAGGGCCAGCTCGCAACCGCCACCCAGGGCCAGGCCAGCGACCGCGGCGATCACCGGCACGTTCGCGTATTTCAGCGACATGAAGGTGTTCTGCAGTTCGGCGATGATCGGGTCGACGGCTTTCACGCCGCCTTGCATGAACGCCGGCAGGGCCGATTGCAGGTCGGCGCCGGCCGAGAAGGCGCCGCCTTCGGCTGCGTCGGCGTGCCAGATCACCAGCCCTTTGAAGTTCTTTTCCGCTTCCGCTAATGCGAGTTTAAGTCCATTAATCACGCCTTCGCCGATCACGTGCATCTTCGTCTTGAACGAGATGATCAGGACGTCGTCACCCGTATGCCAGACGCGCACGGATTCGTCTTCAAAAACGGTGGTGCCTGCGGTTTTTCCATCCACTGCGCCGCTGCCGATGACGGGCGCGCGGAATGGCTGACGGTCATACACGGACAGGGTCGAACGCGGCACGAAGCTGTTCGACACGGCGGAGTAGGAACCTTCCGGCGTGTGCACGCCGCCCTTGTCAGCGACCGGGCCTTCGAAGACCCAGGCAGGCAACGGCGCGTTGCACAGCGCGTGGCCGGCGTCGATGTCTTCCTTGACCCAGTTGGCCACTTGCAGCCAGTTCGATGCCTGCCACGTTTCAAACGGGCCGACGTTCCAGCCGAAACCCCAGCGCATGGCGAAGTCGATGTCGCGCGCATTGTCGGCCACGGTGTCGAGGTGAACGGCGATGTAGTGGAAAGCGTCGCGGAAGATCGCCCACAGGAACTGGCCTTGCGGATTGGTCGATTCGCGCAGCGCCTTCATCTTCTTGACCGGGTCCTTTTCCTTCAGGATGCGGGCGATGATGTCGGCAGCCTTGGCGCCGCCGGCCACGTATTCACCGGTGGCGAAGTCCAGGCGCAGGATATCCTTGCCGACTTTCTTGTAGAAGCCCGCGCCGCTCTTCTGGCCCAGCGCGCCTTTTTCCACCAGCTGCGCCAGCACGGCCGGCGTCTTGTAGACGGCAGCGAACGGATCGTTCGGCAGGTAGTCCTGCATGGTCTTGATCACATGGCCCATGGTGTCGAGGCCGACCACGTCCGCCGTGCGGAAGGTGCCCGACTTGGCGCGGCCCAATTTGGCGCCCGTCAAATCATCGACGACGTCCACGGACAAGCCGAATTTCTCCGCTTCGTGCACGATGGCCAGGATGCCGAACACGCCAACGCGGTTGGCGATGAAGTTCGGCGTATCCTTGGCGCGCACAACGCCCTTGCCCAGGGTGGTGGTCAAAAAGCCTTCCAGCTGGTCGGCAATCTCGGGCTTGGTGAACTCGGTCGGGATGATCTCGACCAGGTGCATATAGCGCGGCGGATTGAAGAAGTGCACGCCGCAGTAGCGCGATTTCAGGTCGGCGTCGAAGCCTTCGGCCAGCTTGGTGATCGACAGGCCCGAGGTGTTCGAGGCGAAGATCGCGTTCGGGCCGATGTGCGGAGCGACCTTTTGATACAGGTCGTGTTTCCAGTCCATGCGCTCGGCGATGGCTTCGATGATCAGGTCGCAACCGGCCAGCAGGTCCAGGTTGTCTTCGTAGTTGGCCACCTGGATCAGCGCGGCGTCATCCTTGTTGCCCAGCGGGGCAGGCGACAGCTTTTTCAGGTTCTCGATGGCGCGCAGCACGATGCCATTCTTTGGACCTTCCTTCGCAGGCAGGTCGAACAGCACGACCGGCACTTTCGCGTTGATGCAGTGGGCGGCGATCTGCGCGCCCATCACGCCGGCGCCGAGGACGGCTACTTTTTTAACGATGAAATTGGTCATATTTTCCTCAAGTCTTAGAACAGGTCTGCGTCGAGTGCCATCAGGTTGGCCGAACCGGAACGCGCCTGACGGATCAGGGTTGCCGTCTCAGGCTGCAAGCGGGCGAAGTAGAAACGTGCGGTAGCCAGTTTGGCGGTGTAGAAGGTGTCGCCGCTGGACTCTTTTTCGAGGGCGATCTTGGCCATCTGCGCGAACAGGTAGCTGTAGATCATGTGGCCGACGACGCGCAGGTAAGGCACGCATGCCGCGCCCACTTCGTCCGGATTCTGGAATGCCTTCATGCCGATTTCCATGGTCAGCTTGGTGACTTTGTCGCCCAGGTCGCCCAGTGGCGTGACGAATTCGCTCATCGCTTCATCGGTGCCGTTGTCTTCGACAAAAGCCTTGATCTTTTCGCCGAACTTGCGCAGCTTGGCGCCGTTGTCGCCCAGGATCTTGCGGCCCAGCAGGTCCAGCGACTGGATCGTGTTCGTGCCTTCGTAGATCATGTTGATGCGCGCGTCGCGCACATACTGCTCCATGCCCCATTCCGCAATGTAGCCGTGGCCGCCGAACACTTGCATCGCGTCCGAAGTGGCGATCCAGGCGTTGTCGGTGATGAAGGCCTTGATGACGGGCGTCAGCAGCGCCACTTCGTCGGCCGCTTCCTTGCGCACGTCGGCGTCAGGGTGGTGCAGTTCGCGGTCGATCTGCAGCGCCACGTAGGAAGTGAAAGCGCGCGCGCCTTCGGCGTAGGCTTTGCCCGTCAACAGCATGCGGCGCACGTCAGGGTGCACGATGATGCGGTCGGCCGGCAGTTCCGGGTTCTTGATGCCGGACAGCGAACGCATTTGCGTGCGGTCCTTGGCGTAGATCAGCGCATTCTGGTAAGCGATTTCCGTCAGGCCCAGCGACTGCATGCCCACGCCCAGGCGGGCCGCGTTCATGAAGACGAACATGGCGTTGAGGCCCTTGTTCGGCTGGCCGATGATCCAGCCCTTGGCGCCGTCCAGGTTCATCTGGCAGGTCGAATTGCCGTGGATGCCCATTTTTTCTTCGATGGCGCCGCAGGTGATCGGGTTGCGCTCGCCGACCGTGCCGTCCGCATTCGGCAGGAATTTCGGCACCAGGAACAGCGAGATGCCTTTCGAGCCTTCCGGCGCGTCCGGCACGCGGGCCAGCACCAGGTGCAGGATGTTTTCCGCCATGTCGTGCTCGCCGGCCGAGATGAAGATCTTGTTGCCGGTGATGGTCCAGGAACCGTCCGCCTCAGGCAGCGCTTTCGAACGCAGCAGGCCCAGGTCGGTGCCGCAATGCGGTTCGGTCAGGCACATGGTGCCCGTCCACTCGCCCGACACCAGCTTCGGCAGGTACACTTCCTTCTGGTGGTCGGTGCCGTGTTCCTTCAGGCACTCGTAGGCGCCGTGCGACAGGCCAGGGTACATGGACCAGGCCTGGTTCGACGAGTTCAGCATTTCATAGAACGAATTGTTCAGCACGACAGGCAAGCCCTGGCCGCCGTATTCCGGATCGCAAGCCAAGGCCGCCCAGCCGCCTTCGACGTACTGCTTGTAGGCTTCCTTGAAGCCTTTCGGCGTGGTCACGCTTTTCGTGACGGGATCGTGGTGGCAGCCTTCGCGGTCGCCGGAGTGGTTCAGCGGGAACAAGACTTCGGAGGTGAATTTGCCGCCCTCTTCCAGCACCTGGTTGATGATGTCGGCGTCGACGTCGGCGTACGACGGCATTTGCTTCAGTTCTTCTTCCACTTGCAGGAACTCATGCAGGACGAATTGCATATCCCGGATTGGCGCGACGTATTGACCCATAATTTTCTCCTGAAGGCGATTAGCTAAAGTGTTGTACTTGTAAGTGCGTTGTTGCGGATACTGCCTGACGGCTTATTTGCTGGTGACGGAATTCTGGTACGACGCCAGCAGGCGGATGAAGCCCGCTTGCGCCCTTTCGATGCTGCCCGGCACGCGCAGGAAGCGCGCGTCGTGATGCAGGGCCAGGATCAGGCCATACATCTCGTACACCAGCTGCTGGGCGTCCGTGTCCGCTTTCAGGTCGCCCGTGGCGATCGATTGCTCGACACAGCGCAGCAGCGCGCCCTGCCAGGCCCGCACCATGGCCACCAGGGCTTCGCGGATGGGACCGGGACGGTCGTCATACTCGACGGCGCCGCTGATATAGATGCAGCCGGAAGCGATTTCCACGCTGACCCGCTTGACCCAGCGCGCAAACATCGATTGCAGGCGCAAGATGCCGCGTGGTTCTTTCATGCTGGGGAAAAAGACTTCTTGCTCGAAACGATAGTGGTAGAGCTTCAGCACTTCCATCTGCAAGTCTTCGCGCGAGCCAAAGTGGGCAAACACGCCCGACTTGCTCATGTTCATTTTGTCCGCAAGCAGCCCGATGGTCAGGCCTTCCAGACCGTCGCGGCTGGACAGGTCCAGCGCCACGTCGAGGATGGCTGCACGGGTCAGTTCGCCCTTGCGCATGAATTTGACTGAAGTATTCAAGAGGTCCGTTCTAAAAGTGATGTTGCCGATTTGGCGGACTGAAGCGAGGGTAAAAAAAGCACGCTCCGAAAAAATCCGAACGCTCGTACTATTATCCACTACCACGTAAAAGTCAAACGGGAACTTTAGAGCCGGCGTTCTATTGGTGCAACGCAGCATTTTTAGGCCGCGTGTTTATGGCGATTTCAGGGGGACAAAAGCGTCGCGCGCCCTTGCCCTGCCACAGCAGGCGCGCCTCAGGAAAGGTCGCCCGCCTTGCTCAGTTGACGGCGGTCGCGCTTGGTCGGCCGCCCCTTGATGGTGGTGCCCGGCTCGCGGAACAGCTTGCGCTCCTCGGCCAGGTGCTCGCGGCGGGCGATGCTGGCTGGCGTTTCGCCATACAGCAGGCGCGCCACAGGCGCCGCGCCGCGCTTGTCGGACAGGCCCAGCACGGCCACCTCCCACGTTTCCGCGCCATTGTCGATGGCCAGCTCGTCGCCCACGCGCAGGCTGCGCGCCGGTTTCACGCGCTCGCCGCCCACTTTGACCTTGCCCGTGTCGACGGCTTCGCTGGCCAAGGAGCGCGTCTTGAAGAAGCGCGCCGCCCACAGCCATTTGTCCAGCCTGACCGTTGTCATATCGTTCATGCGTACTTGCCTACTGAAAAAATGCGCATCACCAGCCGGTACACGAGGAAGGCGGCTTCATAGCCGATGCGCCGGACACGGCCGATGTGCTTGAAATCATCCTGGTGAATCACGATGCCGTCCGCCACGCCCTGTTCGATATGCTGGCGCAGGCTTTGCGCGAACGCCACGTCCTTGATCACCACGTTCGCTTCCTGGTTGAGGAACAGGCTCAGCGCGTCAATATTGCTCGAACCCACCGTCGCCCAGTCGTCGTCGACGACGGCCACCTTGGCGTGCAGCTGCGTCTTGCGGTATTCGACGATCTTCACGCCGGCGGCCAGCAGCTTCGGATAAAACGAGTGCGCCACGGCATCTTGCATGCGGAACTCGCCCACGCCGATCAACAAGACCACGTCGACGCCCCGCTGGGCCGCCTGGGCCAGGGCGTGGCGCAGCTTGTGCCCGGGCGCGAAATACGGGTTGGCCAGCATCACGCTCTTGCGCGCCTGGCCCAGCGCCTGCAGGTAGGCGCGCTGGATCGTGCGGCGGTTGCGCAGGTTGTCGCGCACGACAAAGCCGGCCACGACAGGATTTTTCGCCAGCTCCTTGCTGACGACGCGCATCTTGCGGTACAGCTTGATACGCCGCACCAGGTTCATCTTGCCCAGTCGCGCCCACTGCGCCTGCACTTCTTCATGGATGGCGTCGACCAGAGGGCCCTTCACCTGCACGGCGAAATCCCAGCGCGGCGCTTCCAGGCTGATGCTGTGGTCGTAGTCGCAAAACATGTCGTCGTTGATATTGATGCCGCCCACCAGGGCAATTTCGCCATCGGCTACGCAAATCTTGCGGTGCGTGCGCGTGATGCCGCGCCGGAACCACGGATTGAAGATACGGTGGTGCACGCCGGCCGCTTCCAGCTGCGCGTGCATGGCTTTCACGCGGCGGTTGCCCGTGCCGAACCAGTCCGTGATCATGCACACCAACACGCCGCGCGCGGCGGCGCGCTTGAGCGCATCGAGCACCAGCGTGCCCGTGCCGTCATCGGCAAAGATATACGTTTCGAAATAGACTTCCGAACGCGCGCCGTCGATGGCGGCTATCAGCGCGGGAAAATACTCGGTGCCGCAATACAGCAGCTGGATGTCGTTGTGGGCGATGAAATTGACTGTGCGCATGCCGGCAGTCTACGCGAGTTTCAAGGCGGCAACGATCGGCGCATGGTCCGACAATTTTGCCCACAGGGTGCCATGCATCACTTGCGCGCCTTCCACGTGGAAACCGCGCACATAGATGCGGTCCAGGCGGAACCACGGCAAGGCGGCGGGAAAGGTGCGCGCCGGCACGGGGATCGGCGTTTTCGTCTGGCGCCGCGCCAGGGTACGCACCAGGTCGCCCAGGGCCGAGTTCGACGCGCGCTGGTCGAATACTTCCACCACGCCGAGCGCATTGCGCAGCTTGTCGCTGAGCGTGTTGCGCCAGTCGTTGAAGTCGCCGGCGATGATGACGGGCTCGCCATTCGGCGCCGATTCCAGGACGGCGTCGATCAGCGCCTGCGTCTGGCGGCCCCTTCCCGATTCGAACAGGCCCAGGTGGACGACGTAGCAGTGCACGTCGGCCTGCGGCGTCTTGAGCACGCAATGCAGGATGCCGCGCTGCTCATAGGCATGGTCGGACACGTCGTGATTGGTTTGCGAGGCGATGGGAAATTTGCTCAGCAAGGCGTTGCCATGGTGGCCATGGTCATACACGGCATTCATGCCGTAGGCGGAATGGTGCTCGGCGCCGGCAAAGAACTCGTGCTGCGACGCTTCCGGCCAATGCTTGTGGCCGTTTTTCTCGGCGCCATAGCGGGCCGCATTACGGTCGTGCTTGCCTTGCACTTCCTGCAAAAAGACGACATCGGCATGGAACAGGGCAATCGCCTGCTTCAATGCGTGGACCCTGGGCAAGCCCCGCACGGAAGAGACACCCTTGTGGATATTATAAGTTGCTACGCGGATTTTCATGCCTTGATTCTACTCCCAGACGGGCCCCGCGCGGCATCAGCGTAGGTGCGCGTGCGCACCTACCACGCACAATCAGGCCAGCATGCGTCCCACGCCCGCCGTCACGCTGACGATCAGCGCTGTAATGCCGGCCGCCCAGACGATCTTGACCAGCAAGGGCGCGCCGCGCCAGGCCACGGTGCGCTTGCCCTTGGCAAACGCGCCCGGGTGCAGCAGCCAGCCGATTGCCATCAGCGGCATGCCGATGGGCGGCGTGCGGCCGGGCACGGTGGAGCTAAACAGCAGGAAGATAAAGCACAGGCAAAAAACGATGCCCAGGGTGCCCAGCAGTTTTTGCTGCGCAGTCAAATGAAACCAGTTCAACATGGAATGCTTTCTAGGAAAATCAGGTGGGACGCCCCAGGCCCGTCATGGCCGGCAATTGCAGAATCGCTTCCGCGTTGGACGACGAGAAACAGCGGTCGGCCGCCGCCAGATACGGCAGCCACGCGTATTGCAAGTGTTCGCGGGGACTCAGCGTAATCACCGTGTCGCGCGGCACTTGCACGCTGAACACGTGTTCCGTGTTGCGCGTCACGCCCGGCGCATAGCGGTGGCGCCAGATCGGATAGATTTCGTACACATTCGATAAGTTCCAGTCGCGCAGCACGATGTCGCGCCCATCGGCAACGATGCCGGTTTCCTCGCACAATTCGCGCGCGGCCGTCTGCAGCAGCGGTTCATCGACGGCATCGACGGAACCGGTCACCGATTGCCAGAAACCGGGTTGGCCCGCGCGTTCGATCAGCAAGACGTCCAGATCGGCCGTATGGATGACGACCAGCACGGAAACAGGAATTTTATGAGTCATATCAACAATGAAAAAGGCGCCTCGTCAGCGCCTCTTTTTGCATAGCATTATCAAACAGCGGCCGCCGCAGCGGCCGCATGATGCATTACGCTACTTTTGGCTCGGCGCCGCGCAAACGGATGTGCAGTTCGCGCAGTTGCTTCTCGTCCACTTCCGACGGCGCTTGTGTCAGCAGACACTGGGCGCGCTGGGTTTTCGGGAAGGCGATCACGTCGCGGATCGAATCGGAACCCGTCATCATGGTCACGATACGGTCCAGGCCGAATGCCAGGCCACCATGCGGTGGCGCGCCGTATTGCAGGGCGTCGAGCAGGAAGCCGAATTTCAGCTGCGCTTCTTCGGCATCGATCTTCAGTGCACGGAAGACCTTGCTTTGCACTTCTTCGCGGTGGATACGGATCGAACCGCCGCCCAGTTCCCAGCCGTTCAAGACCATGTCGTAAGCCTTGGCGATGCAGGCGCCCGGATTCGTTTCCAGCATGTCTTCATGGCCGTCTTTCGGCGCCGTGAACGGATGGTGGGTTGCCGTCCAGCGGTCCGCTTCTTCGTCATGCTCGAACATCGGGAAGTCGACCACCCACAATGGCTTCCACACGTCTTCGAACAGGCCGGCTTTCTTGCCGAATTCGCTGTGACCGATTTTCACGCGCAGCGCGCCGATGGCGTCGTTGACGACCTTGGCCTTGTCGGCGCCGAAGAAGATCAGGTCGCCGTCTTGCGCGCCCGTCTGCTCGAGAATCGTGGCCAGCACGTCGGCAGGCAGGAACTTGACGATCGGCGACTGCAAGCCTTCAGGGCCCTTGGCCTTCTCGTTGACCTTGATGTAGGCCAGGCCCTTGGCGCCGTAGATGGCGACAAATTGCGTGTAGGCGTCGATTTCCGAACGGGGCATGCTGCCGCCCTGCGGTACGCGCAGGGCCACCACGCGGCCGCCCTTCATGTTGGCGGCGCCGTTGAAGACCTTGAATTCGACCGATTTCATGACTTCGGTCAAGTCCGTGAAGGCCAGCTTGACGCGCATGTCCGGCTTGTCGGAACCGTACAGGCCCATCGCTTCGGCGAAATCCATCACCGGGAACGGGTTCGGCAGGTCGATGTTCAAGGTGTTCTTGAAGACGACGCGGATCATGTCTTCGAACAGGTCGCGGATTTCCTGTTCCGTCAGGAACGAGGTTTCGCAGTCGATCTGCGTGAATTCAGGCTGGCGGTCAGCGCGCAAGTCTTCGTCGCGGAAGCACTTGGTGATCTGGTAGTAACGGTCGAAGTTGGCAACCATCAACAGTTGCTTGAACAACTGTGGCGATTGCGGCAAGGCGAAGAAGCTGCCCGCGTTGACGCGCGACGGCACCAGGTAATCGCGCGCGCCTTCTGGCGTGGACTTGGTCAGCATCGGCGTTTCGATGTCGATGAAGCCCAGCGCGTCGAGGTACTTGCGCACTTCCATCGTCACCTTGTAGCGCAGGCGCAGGTTGTTCTGCATTTGCGGGCGGCGCAGGTCCAGCACGCGGTGCGTCAGACGCGTCGTTTCCGACAGATTGTCGTCATCGAGCTGGAACGGCACGGGCACGGAAGGGTTCAGCACTTCCAGTTCCGAGCAGACCACTTCGATCTTGCCCGACTTCAGGTTGTTGTTGATGGTGCCGTCGATACGGCTGGTCACGACGCCCGTCACGCGCAGGCAGAATTCGTTGCGCACGGCTTCGGCGACCTTGAACATTTCCGCCTGTTCCGGGTTGCAGACGATTTGCACCAGGCCTTCACGATCGCGCAAGTCGATGAAAATCAGGCTGCCGTGGTCGCGGCGGCGATGTACCCAGCCGCACAGGCTGACGGTTTGTCCCAGCATGGCTTCGGTAACGAGGCCGCAGTATTCAGTACGCATAGACATAAAATTCTCAGTTCAGGTTAGTGAGTGTTCAATCCGGCCACGTCCCGCATGGGACGCCTGCCTTTATTCTTTGGCTGCCGGGGCCGGTACAGCAACAACTTCCGCAGGCGCCACCACGCCCATCGAGACGATATATTTGAGCGCCGCATCGACGCTCATGTCGAGTTCGACGACATCGCTGCGTTTCATCATCAGGAAAAAGCCCGATGTCGGATTCGGCGTCGTCGGCACGTACACGCTGACATAGTCGCCCACCAGGTGGTTCGCCGCATCGCCGCCCGGCACGCCGGTCAGGAAAGCGATGGTCCAGGAGTTCTGGTGCGGATACGGCACCAGCACGGCCTTGCGAAACGCATTGCCCGACGGCGAAAACAGGGTATCGGACACTTGCTTGACGCTCGAATACAGGGAATTGACGATGGGTATGCGTTGCAGCAACTTTTCCCACAGTTTCACCACGTAATTGCCGACCAGGTTATTCGTCAGCAAGCCCGTGAAGAACACGATCAGTACCGTCAATACCGTGCCCAGGCCGGGAATGGTGCTCAGCGCGGGAATCTTGTGGCCAAACCAGACGCTGGGCTGCGTACTGCCGGGCACCAGCAACAGCGACTGGTCCATCGTGCTGATCACCAGATTCAGGACCCAGGCCGTAATGGCCAGGGGCACCAAAATCAGCAATCCGGTAATAAAGTATTTACGCATCGGTCTCTCGGTAATGGATCGTATCGGCGCGGCGCGCTTCTCAGTCCGCTTTTGGCGCAACGGCAGCCGGGGCGGGCGCAGGCGCAGCGGCAGGCGCGCTCTCGGCAGCTGCGGCAGGCTTGGCGCCATCGGCCGGACCCGTCGGAATGGCCGTGGTGGGCGCCGTGCCACCGCGGAAATCGGTCGCGTACCAGCCGGTGCCCTTTAATTGGAAACCGGCGGCCGTCAATTGTTTCTTGAAACTGGGCTTGCCGCACGACAGGCACACCGTCAGTACTGGATCGGAGATCTTTTGCAAGACATCCTTGGCAAAACCACACTCGTCACAACGGTAAGCGTAAATCGGCATCTCTACTCCGAGAAAATCATCAAAAACCCTGAATTATAAAGCTTTTCCTTCGTCGCCAGCGGAAATTGCCCCGCCGCTTCCTTGCCAGCGTCAGTCCGCCCGGCGGCGCCAGCTCATCCAGCGCTCCTTGCCGGCGAAGACGGCGATGGAATCGTCCACGGCTTCATCGGCCAGACAATCGAAATGCGGCGCCAGCAATTGCTGCAGTTTCTCACGAGAAATGCCAAATGGCGGCCCCTTGGCATTGTCGTCCAAGAAAAAGTAACCGGCCAGCATGGCGCCCGGCGCCAGCAGCTGCGCCCAGCGGGCCGCCACCTGCGGCCACATGGCGCGCGGCATGGCGCACAGGAAAGCCCGTTCATAGATCAGATCCAGCGGCGCTGCTGGCTGCCAGGCAAAGAAATCCGCTTCCACCACCTGCCCTGCCCGTTCGCCGACGACGGCGCGCGCGGCAGCCACGGCGGCCGGCGAAAAGTCGATGGCCGTGACATCCCAGCCATGATCGAGCATGAAGACCAGCTCATAGGCCGAGCCGCAGCCGGGAATCAGGCAGCGCAGCGGCGCCGGACTGCCGGCAACGAAGCTGCGCAGGCGCGTGGGCACGCCGCCGTGGTCCCAGGGCGTGAATTGCTTCTCGAAACGCTCGTCCCAGAAGGCGGGCGAGAGCGGATCGCGGGTATGGAAGTCAGCCATCACTTACGTCCTCAGCCAGTTAAAACGGCAATTGATGCCAGCGCATGAACACTTGCAAGCCCAGCGCACCGAGCGCGAAGGCGCCCACAAAGTACACGATAAAGCTCAGCAATCGGTTCGTCTGGCGTTGCTCTGCCAGCAAGGTTTTCATCAATTCCACATCGTTTTCGCGCGGTTCGCCATGCACCGTCAAGGCCTGGTGCAGCAAGCGCGGCAGTTGCGGGAAGATGTGCGCATACCGGGGCGCTTCTGCGCGCAGGCGCTCCATGAAGCCTTGCGGCCCCACCTGATTGCTCATCCATTTTTCCAGATACGGCTTGGCCGTTTGCCACAGGTCCAGTTCCGGGTCCAGCTGGCGGCCCAGGCCTTCGATATTGAGCAGGGTCTTTTGCAGCAGCACCAGCTGCGGCTGCACTTCCACATTGAAGCGGCGCGAGGTCTGGAACAGCCGGAGCAAAACTTGCCCGAAAGAAATATCTTTCAGCGGACGGTCGAAGATCGGCTCGCAGCAGGCGCGCACGGCCGCTTCCAGCTCATCGACGCGCGTGTCTTTCGGCGCCCAGCCCGATTCGATGTGCGCCTCGGCCACGCGCTTGTAGTCGCGGCGGAAGAAGGCGAGGAAATTTTGCGACAGATAATCCTTGTCGTAGTCGTTCAGGGTGCCGACGATGCCGAAGTCCAGCGCGATGTAGCGGCCGAACGATTCGGGCGCGATCGACACGAGAATATTCCCGGGGTGCATATCCGCATGGAAAAAACCGTCGCGGAACACTTGCGTGAAGAAAATTTCCACGCCATCGCTGGACAGCTTGCGCAAGTCCACGCCAGCCGCCACCAGGCGCTCGGTCTGCGACACGGGAATCCCAACCATCCGTTCCATGACGATGACGCTGCTGGAGCAATAATCCCAGTGCATTTCCGGCACCAGCAGCAAGTCCGAGTTGGCAAAGTTGCGGCGCAGCTGGCTGGCGTTGGCCGCCTCGCGCATCAGGTCCAGCTCGTCATGCAGGTATTTGTCGAACTCGCCCACCACTTCCTTGGGTTTCAGGCGCTTGCTGTCGGCCCACAGGCGGCTGGTCCAGTCGGCGGCGATGTGCATCAGGGCCACGTCTTCGTCGATCAGCTTTTTCATGCCAGGACGCAAGACCTTCACGGCCACTTCGCGGCCATCTTTCAAGGTGGCGAAGTGCACCTGGGCAATGGAGGCGGACGCCACCGGTTCGCGCTCGAAGTTGGCAAACAATTGATCCGGGTGTGCGCCGAGCGACTTGGTGATCTGCGCGATGGCCAGGTCCGAATCGAACGGTGGCACCCGGTCTTGCAGGCGCGCCAGTTCTTCGGCGATGTCGGGCGGCATCAGGTCGCGCCGGGTCGACAGCACCTGGCCGAATTTGACGAAAATCGGGCCCAGCTCTTCCAGCGCCAGGCGCAGGCGCAGGCCCCGCGGCGACGACAGGTCGCGCCAGAAAATCAGGGTGTCGATCAATTTGGCGGTGCGGGGAACTTGCAGACCAGAAATCGCTATCTCATCCAGACCGTACTTGATGGAAACACGGATGATTTTAAACAGGCGCAGGAATTTCAATATCATGTAGACAAATCCGGTGAGGAAGACTGCGGCTGGACGGCGGCGGACGCCTTTTCCAGCCGGGCAAGGCGCTTGGCCAGGCGTTCGACGTCATCGCGCACGCGCGTCACGCCAGCGGAATACTCTTGCAGGGTGGAAGGACGGATCAGCATGGGCTGTTCGTCGAGAAAATATTCGGCCACGTTTTCCGCCAGCTTTTGCTGGCCCGTGCGCACAAAGGCGGCAGCATCCTTCGCGCCGGCAACAAGGCGCGTGGCCAGCATGGGGCCGACTACCTTTTCCAGGTCGTGCTCGGCGTCCCAGCGCAAGCCCTTGCTCAATTGCGAAATCGCATTGGCAAACTCCGCATCGCCTTCGATCTTGACGTAGGAGAACGCCCGCTCGCGGTTTTGCAGGATCAGCGGCACATCGGACAGTTTCACGCGGATGGTGACGTTGGCCGGCATGTCGGCCGGTGCCGTACCGGGAGCCGCCTCCAGCATGCCTGCGCTGTCGACGCGCAGGCGCAAGGCCACGGCGCCCGTGTCGATGCAGGCCAGCTTGCCGGCGTGCACGGCCAGCTGCTGGCGCGCCCACGGCTCTTGCGCCAGCAAGTGGTTGATTGTCGCGATGACAGGCGCCATCAGGGAAAGATCGGAAAGTGGTGCCATCTATGTACTGCGCGCCGTGCGCGCCCCCAAAAAGAAAAAACCGCCCATCAAACAAGGTGAGCGGTTTCGATCTTACCAGTTCAGCAGGAAATATCTGTCAAGCATCATGCATTGCGCATGGACTTAAGCCATTATTCAGCAAGTTTTGACAATTAATTCAACTGCTGGATGCCTGCCAATACCCAGCCGCTATTGCCGCTGACGGGTTTCGACATATTCCATACTTCCGCGAACGGTTCCGCCGCGGCGCCCGGTGCCGAACGGATCAGGCCCGTAAACTTCACGCTGGCCAGGTAATCGTTAACGCTCGTCTCGATCCCCAGCAATTCGGCATCGATAGTGACGACATCGGTAAAGTCCGGCTGCGCGCCCCGTTCCTGGATTTGCATGCGCAGTTCCGCATACACTTCCGGCGACGTGAATTCGCGGATATCGTTGACGTCGGCCTTGTCCCAGGCCGCTTGCAGGCGGATGAAATTGCTTTTCGCGTGGCGCAAGAAGGCTTCCTTGTCGAAGTCGCTTGGCACGCCCCATGGCGCGGCAGCCGGTGCCGGCTTGTCCAGGCCGACGCCGGACGAGACGGGTTGCAGCGGCGGCAGCGGCGGAATGCGCGAACCGATGTCGGGCACGTTGCCGGCCGGCGCAGGCTGGTTGCCGAAGCCGGCGAACGGCGTATTGCCGTTGGCGTTGGCGTTGGCGTTGGCGTTATTGTCGCGCTTGCCACGCACCATGCGGTAGATGAAATAAACCACGCCGGCCAGCAAGGCCACCATCAGCAGGGTGCTGATCATGCTGGCCAGGGCGCCGCCCAGGCCGAAATGCGACAGCAGCGCGCCCAAGCCCAGGCCCAGCAAGGCGCCACCCAGCAAGCCCTTCCAGCGGCTCGGTGCCTTGGCGGCAGGTGCCGGTGCGGGGGCTGGCGCAGGTTGCGCCTGGCGTGGCGCGGCAGCCGGTGCCGGGGTTGGCGCCGGTGCGGGCGCCTGGCGGCCCACGTTTTGCGACTGGCGGCCAAACGAACGGCCACCGCCCATGGGACGGGCCAGCGCCTCGCCCAGCATGGATACAGTGGTCGCGGCCAGCATCATGCCGACCATAAATTTCTTCAATTTCATTCCATCTCCTAAAATCACCAACGTTGATGCATTACATCTTGATGCCGGTATGCAAAGCGGCTATGCCTGCCGTCAAATTGTAGTACTGCACGCGCTCCAGGCCCGCCGTTTCCATCATGGTCTTCAGCGTCTCCTGGTCCGGGTGCATGCGAATCGATTCTGCCAGGTAGCGATAGCTTTCCGCGTCGCCGGCGATCTTCTGTCCGAACCACGGCAAGACCGAGAACGAATACAGGTCGTACGGCTTTTGCAGGGGCGCCGCCACCTTGGAAAACTCCAGCACCAGCAGCTTGCCGCCCGGTTTCAGCACGCGGCGCATTTCCGCCAGCGCCACATCCTTGTGCGTCATGTTGCGCAGGCCGAAGGCCACGCTGACACGGTCGAAATAATTATCGGGGAATGGCAGTTTTTCCGCGTCACACAACAAGGTGGGGGTGAGCAAGCCGCGATTCAAGAGGCGGTCGCGGCCCACGCGCAACATCGACTCATTGATATCGGTCAGCCACACTTCGCCGGTAGGACCGGCCTGCCTGGCGAACGCCTTCGACAAATCGCCCGTGCCGCCGGCGATGTCGAGCACCTTGAAGCCGGGGCGCACGCCCGCGTTGGCAATGGTAAACGTCTTCCACAGACGGTGCAGCCCGCCCGACATCAAGTCGTTCATCACGTCGTATTTGGCAGCGACGGAATGGAACACCTTGGCGACTTCGCGCACTTTGTCGTCTTCTGCAACTGTTTTGTATCCGAAATGGGTCGTATTGGTCATGGTAGGCAGTCTGTTTGAACTTGGGAGCATTATACAAGCGGCAGGCGCATTTCCCCGTGACGCCGGAGAAGGTATTGCCTTTCCACTGCATTCGAAGCCAGCATTGCCGCCCGGGCATACGCCGCCAGCGCCCCCGGCCGGTCGCCCTGGCGGCGCAGCAAGTCGGCCCGGGCCGCGTGCAGGTAATGCGAGCTGGCAAGGCTGGGCACGGCTTCCAGGCGCGCCAGCCACGCCAGGCCGTGTTCGGCGCCATGCGCCATGGCGCAGGCGATCACGGCATTGAGCAAGATCAAGGGTTCCGGCTTGTGCCGCAGCAAGGCGCCGTACAGGACGCTGATCTGGCGCCAGTCCGTCTGGCTGGCCGCAGCCGCCTTGGCATGCAGAGCGGCAATGGCCGCCTGCAACTGGTATGGCCCTGGCACGCGCGCCGGCAAGGCCAGTTCCAGCACGGCCAGTCCCTCGGCAATCAAGTCCCCCTGCCACAGGCGCCGGTCCTGCTCTTCCAGGGTCAGCAAATATCCCTCGGGCGCGAGGCGGGCAGGGTCGCGCGACGCCTGCAACAGCATCAGGGCCAACAGCCCCTGCACTTCCGGCTGGCCCGGTTGCAGGCTGTCGAGCAGCCGCCCCAGCCGCAACGCTTCCGCGCACAGGTCAGCACGGAGCAAGGCATCGCCGCCGCTGGCGCAATAGCCTTCGCTGAACACCAGGTACATCACGTGCAGCACTTGCGCCAGCCGTGGCTGCAGTTCTTGCTCCGGTGGCAACTCAAACGGGATGCGCGCTTCGGCGATCTTGCGCCTGGCGCGCAAAAGCCGCTGCGACAGGGCCGCTTCGGCCACGCCGAAGGCGCGCGCGATCTCGACCGTGGTCAAGCCACACAGGGTGCGCAGGGCCAGCGCCACCTGCGCCTCCGGCGCCAGCGCGGGATGGCAGCAGATGAACAGCAGGCGCAGGCGGTCGTCCCCGATGGCGTGCGTTTCCTCAAGCATGGCCGCCGGCAGGCAGGACAGCACGGCCTCGGCCTCGCTGACGCTCTTGCCCGCGCGGCGCACGTGATCGAGGCCCGCATTGCGCGCCACGGCACTGAGCCAGGCGGCAGGATGATCGGGGATGCCCGTGCGCGGCCACAGTTCCAGCGCCTTGCGGCACGCTTCCTGCAACACATCTTCCGCCAGGCCAAGGTCGCCGAAACGCCGCATCAGGCCGGCCAGCACCCTGCCCCTTTCCTGGCGAAAGACGTGTTCGACGACCGCAATGGCGTCGCCGGCCACGCTCAAGCCGTGACGGGCCGCACTTCGATGGTGCCCAGGGACGCTGCCGGGCAACGCGCGGCCCAGGCCAGCGCCTCGTCCAGGTGGGCGCAGTCCAGCAGATAGTAGCCGCCCAGCTGCTCCTTGGTTTCCGCGAACGGCCCGTCCGTGACGACAGGCTTGCCGTTTTGCACGCGCACGCTGGTGGCGCTGCGCACGGGCGCCAGTTCGGCGCCGCCGCGCAGCACGCCCGCCGCTTCCAGGTCCTGCGTGTAACTGGCAAAGTCAGCCATCAGGCTGGCCATCTGTCCTTCCGGCATGGTTTCATAGCGGGATTCATCGGCGTAGATCAGGATCAGGTATTCCATAGTCTCTTCTCCAAAAGAAAAATGCCCGCAAGCGCGGGCATTCATACGACGAATGGATATGCGGCAATCCGACAAGCTTACCGCATTATTTTTTTCACTTCAGTGTTTGTGGCCACAGCTGGGTCCGTGAACATGGCCGGAAGATTGCTTGACCGTCATGTCGGCCTTGGCGTCGCGGCCGCTATCGCCCGGGTAGCCGGCGGCCGCCAGGCGGTCCAGGTAATCCTGCCACAGGGTCGCTTGCTGCGCGCCCAGCTTGTACAGATAGGCCCAGGTGTACAGGCCGGAATTGTGGCCATCGCTGAAAGTGGGCTGCACGGCGTAGTTGCCGACCGGCTCCAGGCCCGTGATGCCCACCAGGCGTTTTCCTAACTGCAAGGTTTCCTGGCCCTTGCCATGGCCCTGCACTTCGGCCGACGGCGAGTACACGCGCAGGTATTCGAACGGCAACGCAAATGTGCTGCCATCATCGAAAACCACGTCGAGCACGCGCGACTGGTTGTGCACGGTCAAGCCGGTGGGTTGAGGCGTTGCTGCTTTTTCAGTCATGACAATACTTTATGCGGATAAACGTTGAAGGATGGCGTCGCGCAAGGCCGGCAGCAAGGCGCGGCGCGCGGCCAGCACGGCGGGCGCCGTCTCGCGCTGGACCACCGCCCAGCTGGGATGGGGAAAATGCGCGTCGTCGCGGTAGCGGGGAATCACGTGCCAGTGCACGTGTGGCGTCATGTTGCCGAAACTGGCCACGTTGACCTTTTCCGGCTGCATCACTTCGCGCACGGCCAGCTCGACTTGCCACACGACTTCCATGACATAGTTGCGCTCACCGGGCGTCAAATCCGTCATTTCCTTCACGTGCTTGTTCCAGATCACGCGGCAAAAGCCGGGGTAGCTTGGGTCGTCGACGGCCACCACGGACAGGCGCTCGCTGCGCCACAGCAAGGCTTCACAGCCCTGCTTGTTGGCTAAGCTATCGAGCAACTGGCATAAATCACAGGTCACACGAGCACCCGTTCGATGCCGCCGTCATTGGCGCGTTTCACGTAATCCGGCATCCAGTTCTCTCCCAACAAGTGTTTGGCGATCTCGACGACGATGTAGTCGGCCGTCGTGCCCGAATCGTCATTGTAGCGCGACAAGCCTTGCAGGCACGACGGGCAACTGGTGAGGATTTTCACGTCACCCGTGAAACCATCGCCGCGCAGCTTGTCGGCGCCCTTGACCATCTCCTCTTCCTTGCGGAAACGCACTTGCGTGGAGATGTCGGGGCGCGTGACGGCCAGCGAACCCGATTCGCCGCAGCAACGGTCATTCTTCTCGATCTTCACATTATCTACCGTGCTGATCAGGGAATTGATGGTCTTGCCCGACTCCTGCAGCTTCATCGGATTGTGGCATGGCTCGTGGTACATATAGCGCGTGCCGTTCACACCTTCCAGCTTGACGTTTTTCTCCAGCAAATACTCATGGATATCCATGATGCGGCAGCCGGGGAAAATCTTTTCAAATTGATAGGTCGCCAGCTGGTCATAGCAGGTGCCGCACGAGACGAGCACTGTCTTGATGTCCAGGTAATTGAGCGTGTTGGCCATGCGGTGGAACAGGACGCGGTTATCCGTCATCATCTTCTCGGCCTTGTCGAACTCGCCCGCGCCCCGTTGCGGATAACCGCAGCACAGATAGCCCGGCGGCAAGACCGTCTGCACGCCCACTTCCCACAGCATCGCTTGCGTGGCCAGGCCCACTTGCGAGAACAGCCGTTCCGAACCACAACCTGGGAAGTAGAACACGGCTTCCGTATCGGCCGTCGTCGTCTTCGGATTGCGGATGATCGGGATGACTTTATCGTCTTCGATGTCGAGCAGCGCGCGCGCCGTTTTCTTCGGCAAGTTGCCCGGCATCTTTTTGTTAATAAAATGGATCACCTGCGCCTTGACGGGCGGCTTGCCCGTCGATGGCGGCGGCGCCTTGGTCTGCTTCTTGGCAAATTTCTTCAGCAAATCGTGGCCCAGGCGCTGCGCCTTGTAACCCCAGCCGATCATGACCTTGCGCGTGGCGTTGATGGTCACGGGATCGGTGGCGTTGAGGAACAGCATCGTCGCCTTGGTGCCCGGATTGAAGCTCTTCTTGTCCATCTTGCGCAGCAGATTGCGCATGTTCATCGACACGTCGCCGAAATCGATGTTGACAGGGCAAGGCGTGACGCATTTATGGCAGACCGTGCAGTGGTCGGCCACGTCCTCGAATTCTTCCCAATGCTTGATGGAAATACCGCGGCGCGTCTGTTCTTCGTACAGGAAGGCTTCGATCAGCGAGGACGTCGCCAGGATCTTGTCGCGCGGCGAGTACAGCAAGTTCGCGCGCGGCACGTGGGTCGAGCACACGGGTTTGCACTTGCCGCAACGCAAGCAATCCTTGACGCTGTCGGCGATGGCGCCGATATCGCTTTGCTGCATGATCAAGGATTCATGCCCCATCAGGCCGAACGATGGCGTGTAGGCATTGCGCAAGTCGGCGCCCATGCCTGGCAGGTTCAGCAATTTACCCTTGTTGAAACGGCCCTCCGGATCGATGCGCTGCTTGTAGCTGCGGAACTCGCCGATTTCTTCTTCCGTCAAAAATTCCAGCTTGGTAATGCCGATACCATGTTCGCCGGAAATCACGCCATTCAGCGAGCGGGCCAAAACCATGATGCGGCCCACGGCTTGGTGCGCGTCCTGCAGCATTTCGTAATTGTCCGAGTTGACGGGCAAGTTCGTATGGACGTTACCGTCACCCGCATGCATGTGCAGCGCGACGAACACGCGGCTGCGCAGGATGCGCGCATGGATGGCGGTGGCCTCGTCGAGGATCAGTTTGAAGGCGGCGCCGTTGAAGATCTGGCGCAGCTGGGCGCGAATTTCCTGCTTCCAGGTAATGCGCACGGTGCGGTCCTGCACCACGTCAAACAGGGTGGCATCCGGCTGCGTTTGCAGGCGCGCATCGAACACGGGCAGCAAACGCTCCATGCCCAGTTCGGCCAATTCTCCCGTCACGTCCGCCAGCGGACGGTCCAGCTGGGCCAGCAGATAGCTCCAGCGGCCGGTGACTTGCGCCAGCAACTGCTGCGCCTGCTCGGCGCGGTCGCCCAGCATTTCCGCGTCGTCGACCCGGTCGTCGGATGCATCGTCGCTCTTGCCAATTGGCAAGTTGCCCTTGGCAAAGAATTCGCTCAGGGCCTCGGCCAGTTGCAGCTTGTTCTTGATCGACAGCTCGATATTGATGCGTTCGATGCCATCCGTGTATTCGCCCATGCGATTGAGCGGAATCACCACGTCTTCATTGATCTTGAACGCATTGGTGTGCTTGGCGATTGCGGCCGTGCGGGCGCGGTCGAGCCAGAATTTCTTGCGCGCTTCCGCGCTGACGGCGACAAAGCCTTCACCCACGCGGGTGTTGGCGATACGCACCACTTCCGATGCCGCTTGCGCGACGGCATTTTCATCGTCGCCGACGATGTCGCCAAACAGGGCCATCTTCGGCAGCACGCCCCGTTTCGACTTGGTGGCGTAGCCGACGGCGCGCAGGTAGCGCTCGTCCAGGTGTTCCAGACCCGCCAGGCGGATGCTCGTGTATTGCTCGCCCTTGGCCGGCAAGCCATCGAGGTAATCCTTGATTTCCACGATCGACGGGATCGCGTCGCGCGCCTGGCCAAAGAATTCCAGGCAGACGGTGCGGGCGAATTTCGGCATCTTGTGCAAAATCCAGCGCGCCGACGTGATCAGGCCGTCGCAGCCCTCTTTCTGGATGCCCGGCAAGCCGGCGAGGAATTTGTCCGTCACGTCCTTGCCCAGGCCCTCCTTGCGGAACTTGCGCCCAGGAATTTCCAGGATTTCCGTCTTGAATGGCGGGTTCGGTTTCGTCGCGTCGCGCGTGCTCGGGTGACGCCATTCCAATTGGAAACGTGCCAGCGCGATATCGTGGATCTTGCCCAGGTTATGGTCGAGGCGCGTGACATCGAGCCAGTCGCCGTTCGGGTCGACCATGCGCCACGAGGCCAGGTTGTCGAGCGCCGTGCCCCACAGCACGGCCTTCTTGCCGCCCGCATTCATGGCAACGTTGCCGCCGATGCAAGAGGCGTGCGCCGAGGTCGGGTCGACGGCGAAGACGAAGCCGGCCTTTTCCGCCGCTTCCGACACTTTATTCGTGATTACGCCCGCGCCCGAATTGATCGTCGCGTATTCGTGCGTGAGGCCGGGCAAGACCATCATTTCCACGGCGCCCAGGGTGATGAGTTTTTCCGTGTTGATGACGGCCGACATCGGCGTCAGGGGAATCGCGCCGCCCGTGTAGCCGGTGCCGCCGCCGCGCGGAATGATGGTCAGCCCCAGTTCGATACAGCCCTTCACCAGACCGGCCATTTCCTCTTCCGTGTCGGGCGTGAGCACGACGAACGGGTATTCCACCCTCCAGTCGGTGGCGTCCGTCACGTGCGACACGCGCGTCATGCCGTCGAAGCGCACATTGTGCTTTTCCGTGTAGCGGCCCAGCACCTTGACCGTGCGCTTGCGCAAATCGTAGGTCTTGCGGAATTCGTCGCCGAAGTCGGCCACGGCCTTGCTGGCCGCTTTCAGCAGCAGTTCGACATTGTTGCTGCGCGCCTGCGCAACCTCGGGCGGTTCGCCGCTGGCGGCAGCGTCGCCGCCGGCCGCATCGATCGACAGGCGGCGCTTGTCGACTTCGGCCAGGCGGTGATGCAAGGCATCGATCAAGCCCTGGCGGCGCTTCGGATTGTCGAGCAAGTCATCTTGCAGATACGGATTGCGGCGCACCACCCAGATATCGCCCAGCACCTCGTACAGCATGCGGGCCGAACGGCCCGTCTGGCGGGCGCCACGCAGCTCGTCGAGCAGGCGCCAGGAGTCCTCCCCCAACAGGCGTATGACGATCTCGCGATCGGAAAACGACGTGTAGTTATACGGGATTTCGCGCAGGCGGCTTGCTGCGGGACCATTCGGCGTTTCTGCCAGTAAAGCTTGGAGTTGTGCGGGAGCGTTCATGGAGTGTGGTGACGGTGTGGACTGGACCCTAAAGACCCATTTTATCTTATTGCGCCGCACCATGCCGGAACAGCCTTAGGACGCCTAAGGTTTAAGCACCGCATCGGCCACCATAGCAAATACGGAAAAGCCCACTTTTGCATGAATAAAAAACCAGTTTTCCTGATTTTTTTACGTGAAAATGCCAAGAATCGGACTCGACCACAAACTATCGAACTGCCCAAAAATGGGGCAAATTGGCGTTGCAGGCAGTCCCATTCACGCCAGCATTTGCCCGATCCGCTGCCATACGCCATCGGGCACGTACAACAGCAAGCCCGTCATGGTCAGGTAGCGCGCACACTTGCCGATGGCCATGTAGGCCACACTGGGCCAGAACGGCAGCTTGAGCCAGCCGGCCAGGGTGCACAGGGGGTCGCCCACGAGAGGCAGCCACGCCAGCAGCATGGTCTTGGCGCCATAGCGGGCCAGCCAGCGGAACCAGCGCGTGTCGCGCTCCTTGGCAAACGCCTGCTTGGCCCGGTAGCCGAGCCAGTAGTCGACGACACCGCCCAGAGTATTGCCCAGGGTGGCGACGCCGATGGCGGCCCAGAACAGCGCGGGATTGGCCTTGATGACGGCAAAGACGGCCGGCTCCGAGCCGAGCGGCAACAAGGTGGCGGAAATAAAGCTGATCAGAAAGATCGAGGTCAGCCCGACTTCCGGCGCTGCGATCAGCTGCAGCAGCCAGGCGATTGCGGATTCGATCATGGAACACTTCGCGATGCAGTAAGGCTCTCCATTATAATGAAGAGCAGCTTGCGCGCCGCACAATCGGCGACGGCCGGCAAAGGCATACCCGCCCGCAGTTCCACAGAGCATGATTGTCGCCAGGCTATCCGCCACGGCGCCGCCGCTATCGCCCGACACGCTCCAGACCCTTTCTGGCCCAGAATCACTTGCTTGCAGACTATGAACATCGACTACCTCAAGAAAATCCTGACCGCCCGCGTCTATGACGTCGCTACCGAAACGCCGCTGGAACTGGCCCCTGCCCTGTCGCAGCGCCTGAACAACCAGATTTACTTCAAGCGCGAAGACATGCAAAGCGTGTTCAGCTTCAAGATTCGCGGCGCCTACAACAAGATGGCTCAGCTCAGCGATGCAGAACGCAAGCGCGGCGTCATTTGCGCCTCGGCCGGCAACCATGCCCAGGGCGTGGCCCTGTCGGCCGCCCGCATGGGCTGCCGCGCCGTCATCGTCATGCCGACCACCACGCCCCCCGTCAAGATCGACGCCGTCAAGGCGCGCGGCGGCGTGCACGTGGAAATCGTGCTGCACGGCGAGTCCTACACGGATGCCTACAACCACGCGCTGACGCTGGAAAAAGAACAGAAGCTGACCTTCGTGCACCCGTTCGACGACCCGGACGTGATCGCTGGCCAGGGCACGATCGGCATGGAAATCCTGCGCCAGCATGCCGGCCCCATCCACGCCATCTTCGTGGCCATCGGCGGCGGCGGCCTGATCTCTGGCGTGGCGGCCTACGTGAAACAGATTCGCCCCGACATCAAGATCATCGGCGTGCAAACGGTCGATTCGGATGCCATGGCGCGCTCGCTGAAGGCGGGCGAACGCGTCACCCTGCCAGACGTGGGCCTGTTTTCGGACGGCACGGCCGTGCGCCTGGTCGGCAAGGAAACCTTCCGATTGGCGCAGCAATATGTCGATGAAATCATCATCGTCGACACGGACGCCATCTGCGCCGCCATCAAGGATGTGTTTACGGATACGCGCTCCATCCTGGAACCGGCCGGCGCGCTGGCCATCGCCGGCGCCAAGGCGTATGTGGAGCGGGCCAGCCTGAGCAAGCACCCCATCGTCAACCAGACGCTGGTCACCATCGCCTGCGGCGCGAACATGAATTTCGACCGTTTGCGCTTCGTCGCGGAACGGGCCGAACTGGGCGAATTCCGCGAAGCCGTGTTTGCCGTCACCATGCGCGAACAGCGGGGCAGCTTCAAGCGTTTCTGCTCGCTCATCGGCGCGCGCAACGTGACGGAATTTAACTACCGCATCAGCGATGAAAAAGCCGCGCACGTCTTCGTCGGCATCCAGATCGCCGACCGGCATGAATCGAGCGTGCTGGCGAAGACGTTCGAGGAACATGAATTCAAGACGCTCGACCTGACCCACGACGAGCTGGCCAAGTCGCATATCCGCCACCTGGTCGGCGGCAAGAGCCGGCTGGCCCAGGACGAGCTGCTGTACCGCTTTGAATTCCCCGAACGCCCCGGTGCGCTGATGCGCTTCCTCGACAGCATGGCGCCGAACTGGAATATTTCCCTGTGCCACTACCGCAGCCAGGGCGGCGACGTGGGCCGTATCCTGATCGGCCTGCAGGTGCCACCCGATGAAATGGGAGAATTCGCCCGCTTCCTCGATACCCTGGGGTACCGTTATTGGGATGAGAGCAGCAATCCTGTCTACAAGCTGTTCCTCGGGTAATAACAGGGTCAGTCGCTTCGCGATCGGAATGCGCCCCACCGGGACGCATTCCCCCGTCGGGTCCGACCCCGGTCCTTGCCGTTGGGTTGAAATAGGCTACCATTCAGCCTTCACAGAATTTGTAGCCACGCCATCATGACCACCACCAACGACCTCGCCGAACAATCCCCGCTGGGCAAAAGCTCCGCCTACCGCACCGATTACGCGCCGGAATTGCTGTTTCCGATTCCGCGCCAGGGCAAGCGCGACGAGCTGGAATTGCGCGGCACCCTGCCGTTCTTCGGCCTCGACATCTGGAATGCGTATGAACTGTCGTGGCTGAACCAGCGCGGCAAGCCGCAGGTGGCCATCGCCAAGGTCAGCGCGCCAGCCGATTCGCCGAACATCATCGAGTCGAAATCGTTCAAGCTGTACCTGAACTCGTTCAACCAGACCAAACTGGACAGCCCGGATGCGCTGCTGGCCCTGCTCAAGCAGGATTTATCGACTGGTTTCGGCGCGCCCGTGCAAGTGGAGCTGACCTTGCAGGAAGATTTCGGCAAGCTGAAAATGGGCGAGTTCGACGGCGTGCTGCTGGACCGCCTGGATCTGGAAATCACGCAATACACGCCCTCGCCGCTGCTCTTGAATGCGGCGCTGGACGAGGCGCCGGTGGAAGAAAAACTCGTCTCGCACTTGCTCAAATCGAATTGCCTGGTGACGGGCCAGCCCGACTGGGGCAGCGTGCAGATCGCGTATGCGGGACCGCAGATCGACCAGGAAAGCCTGTTGCGCTACCTGATCGGTTTCCGCGAGCACAATGAATTCCACGAGCAATGCGTGGAGCGCATCTTTGTCGATATCTTGCGTCAATGCAAGCCGCAAAAGCTGTCCGTGTATGCGCGCTATACGCGCCGCGGCGGCCTCGATATCAATCCCTGGCGCAGCAACTTCAGCACGGGAGCGATGCCGGGCAATCTGCGCAACGCCCGTCAGTAACGCTAGGCAACACCGCGCCACACCACAAAACCATGCCAGCAGGAATGTTGGCTGTGTTTTAAAACAACGTTGCAGTCGTGCCGCAGAGCATGTCAAAGACGCTGAAAAATCGGAAAATCGGCATTCGGCGGCGGAAAAACCGGCGCGCCGCGTGTTTTTAATCAGGAAATAGCCGATACACGCCGACGTTATTTTTTTGATAAAATGATGGCAACATGGGCCGTAGCGCCCACTGCGCCCGCAGCGGGCGTATACTGTTGAGAATTGGCGTTACAGGCCGCGAAAACAGGCCTATAATTCGGCTCGCAAGCCCTCTGCGCATTGCACCATTTCATTGAGTGTCATGACTAATCTTAGCAAAATACTATCTCTCGAAAACGTCCTGCTGGACCTGGAAGTCTCCAGTAAAAAGCGCGCCTTCGAGCAAGCCGGCCTGATCTTCGAAAACAATTACGGCATCGCCCGCTCTACCGTCTCGGACAATCTGTTTGCCCGCGAACGTCTGGGCTCGACGGGTCTGGGCCATGGCGTGGCCGTGCCGCATGGCAGGGTCAAGGGCAGCAAAACCTTGAAATCGCCGCTGGGCGCCTTCGTGCGCCTGGCCGAACCGATTCCGTTCGAGTCGCCCGATGGCAAGCCCGTCAACCTGCTGTTTTTCCTGCTGATTCCCGATCATGTCACCCAGCAACATCTGGAAATCCTGTCGGAAATCGCCGAAATGTTTTCCGACGATGCCTTCCGCACGGCGCTGGCCACGGATCCGGAACCGAAATCCGTGCATTCGCGCATCGTCAATTGGCAACCCAGTCTGCAAGCGGCGGGTTAAACTCAGGTATTCCTCCACTCCTGAAGAAGACTGCCATGTTGCAAACGCCGCTGACGATACAACGCCTGTACGACGATAATCGTGAAAGTCTGCAACTGGGCTGGTTCGCCGGCTTCCCCGGCGGCGAACGCCTGATCTCGGGCGACGTCTCGTCGGCCGCCGACCAGGTGGGCCACTTGAATCTGATCCATCCGGGCCGCATCCAGGTCTTCGGCCACCAGGAAATCAATTACTACCAGCGCCTGAAGGTCAATACGCGCACCCACGTGATCGGCGAGCTGATCGCCGGCGGCCCGCCCGCGCTGATCATCGCGCAAGGGCTGGAAACGCCGCCCGACATCCTCGCCATCTGCGACGAGCAAAACATCCCCCTGTTCTCCACCCCGCTGCCGGCCGCGCAAGTGATCGACTTCCTGCGCGTCTACCTGTCGAAAAAACTGGCGCAGCGCATCATCATGCATGGCGTGTTCATGGACGTGCTGGGCGTGGGCGTGCTGATCACGGGCGATTCGGGCCTGGGCAAGAGCGAACTGGGCCTGGAGCTGATCTCGCGCAGCCACGGCCTGGTGGCCGACGACGCCGTCGAGTTCTCGCGTATCGCGCCGAACATGATCGAAGGCCGCTGCCCGCCCCTGCTGCAAAACCTGCTGGAAGTGCGGGGCCTGGGCTTGCTCGACATCAAGGCCATCTTTGGCGAAACAGCCGTGCGCCGCAAGATGCGCTTGAAACTGATCGTGCACCTCGTGCGCCGCAACGCGCTGGAAGAGGAAGTCGAGCGCCTGCCCTTCCTGTTCCCCACGGAAGACGTGCTCGGCCTTCCCGTGCGCAAGGTCGTCATCCCCGTCGCCGCCGGCCGCAACATCGCCGTGCTGCTGGAAGCGGCCGTGCGCAACACCATTTTGCAGCTGCGCGGCATCGACACCTTGCAGGAGTTCATGGAGCGGCAAAGGTTGGCAATGAGCGGCGATTAACAAGGTCGTTAGCGGGGCCGCCGAGGCGGGGCAAGGCTCCGCGTAATCCGACGGCATTGTTAGCGGGTGTCGGCAGGAGCCCTCGCTTGCAAGCGAGGACCGTTACGCAGGCACGCAGCCATGCTGCGTGAATTCCCTGCTGCACCGCTTTGCGTTAAACCGACCTACGAAATACACATACGAAATTGCAATCATTTGTAAAGATCATTGCCTTGGGAGCACAGTGCCGATCTTTATTGTATGATCGCCGTATGCATATCGTCCTTATCACCGGAATATCCGGCTCCGGTAAATCCGTCGCGCTCAATGTGCTGGAAGATACCGGCTACTATTGTGTCGACAACCTGCCACCGGCCTTGCTGCCCAGTCTGGTGCAAACGCTGCTCGACGAAGGTACGCCGCAACTGGCCGTCGCCGTCGATGCGCGTAGCGCCGAGTCGCTGACCAGCCTGCCGCACAATGTGGCCCTGCTGCGCGACCAAGGGCACGACGTCAAGGTCATGTTTTTGACGGCCACCACGCATTCGCTGGTGGCGCGCTTCTCGGAAACGCGGCGCAGCCATCCGCTGTCGCACGAATTGCGTCCGAACCAGAATCCGGCCAGCCGCCGCACCCTGATCGAGTGTATCTCGGAAGAGCGCGAACGCCTGTCGGCCATCGAGCAGCTGGGCCATGTGATCGACACGTCGGAACTGAGCGCCAACAAATTGCGCGCCTGGATCAAGGATATCGTCGCCTCCGAACGCGCGCCGCTGACCCTGTTCTTCGAATCGTTCGCCTTCAAGCTGGGCGTACCGCTCGACGCCGATTTCGTTTTCGACGTGCGGGCCTTGCCCAATCCCTATTATGACCTGGCGCTGCGCCCCCTCGACGGCCGCGACGCTCCCGTGATCGCCTTCCTCGACGCGCAGCCGAGCGCGCTGGAACTGCTGGCCGACATCCGCGCCTTCATCGAGAAATGGCTGCCGTCATTCAAGTCCGACAACCGCAGCTACCTGACGGTGGCCCTCGGCTGCACGGGCGGCCAGCACCGCTCCGTGTACATGGCGGAACGGCTGGCGCAATACTTCGGCCCCAATGAAAGAGTCGTGCTGCGCCACCGCGAGCGCAGCTAGTTAATCGAGGTGGCGCAGCGGATGCGCCGCGGCAGGCCAGACGGGCGCAAAGAAGCGCGCCACCATGGCCGCGTCGACCTCGTCCAGGCTGGCAGGGTTCCAGCGCGGCGCATTGTCCTTGTCCACCACCAGCGCGCGCACGCCTTCGAGCACTTCGCCATGCGCGAAATTGTGGCGCACCACCGTGCGCTCCATGCGCAGGCAATCGGCCACACCCAGGTGGGCGCCACGCTGCAGCAATTCCAGGGTCACCGACATCATCAGCGGCGAACGCAGGCGCATGGCCGCCAGGGCCCTGGCGGCGAACCCGCTGTCGTCCTGTGCCAGCGAAGCCATGATGGCGGCCACGGAAGGGGCGCCGAAATGGCGGTCCAGCGCCGCGCGCGCCGTGGCCAGGGCAGAAACGCCCGCCTCGGCCTGGAACGGCGCCGCCAGCGCCTTGATGGCCACCGGCAAGGCCTCGCCCGGCGTCGATTCGAACAGGGCCAGCAGCGCTCCCATCTGCGCCTCGGGCAGGTAGACATCGGCCAGGCCCGTGTACAGCGCATCGGCCGCGTTGATCGTCAAGCCCGTCAAGCCCAGGTACAGGCCCAGTTGACCGGCCAGGCGAGACAGGAAATAACTGCCGCCCACGTCGGGAAACAGGCCGATATTGACTTCCGGCATGGCCATGCGCGTGCGGCCCGTGACGATGCGCAGTCGGTTGCCAGGCCCGGCTTGCGCCACGCCCATGCCGCCGCCCATCACCACGCCATCCATCACGGCGATATACGGTTTCGGATAGAAATGAATGAGATGGTTGAGCGCATATTCTTCCGTAAAGAAATCTTCCAGCAAGGCGCTGCCGCCTTGCGGCGTGGCCAGGCCCGCATCGTAAAAGAAACGGATGTCGCCGCCGGCGCACAAAGCCTTGTCGCTGCTGGATCGGATGACGACGGCGTCCACCTGCGGATCGTCGCGCCAGGCCAGCAGGGCCGCGCTCAGGGCGCGCACCATCTCCAGCGACAGGGAATTGAAGGCTTTCGGACGGTCGAGCACGATATGCCCGGTACGGTGTCGGATGGAGGTCTGGACGAAGTCGCTCATGGCAAAATGAAAAGAAGTAAGAGTGGAGGACATTCTAGCGCCTGCGCGGGGAAGATTGCGTTCAACAGGTCCAGGCGCAAAAAAGGGCGCAATGTGCGCCCTTAGTTGATCACAACTGCTGGAAGCGGGTGGCCTTAGACGGCGACGACGGCGTCTTCCTCTGAGTTGTCTGGCAGATGCTTGATCGCCTCTTTACCGTGCCCTTGCACTTTGGTTTTGTACTTCATCACTTGCCTATCGAGCTTGTCGATCAGGGTATCGATGGCGGCATACAGGTCGTGCGCCAAGCTTTCCACATAGACAGTTTTGCCACTCAGGCGCAGGTTGACTTCGGCCTTTTGACGTTTTTCTTTCTCTTTGAGGTTATCCACGGTCAGAATCACGGCAATATCGATGACTTGATCGAAATGACGTTTCACGCGCTCCAGCTTCGTTTGTACGTATTCACGGATGGCTGGTGTCACTTCGAGATGATGTCCGCTGATGGTGAGATTCATACACACTCCTAAAGATGATCGGGTTCGTGCGGTCCATCCTATCCGGCCCGCAGAGGAACCGAAAAAAACTTACAAACACTTACGCAGGCTCACTGGCGGAATTTTCAATGCTTCCCGGTATTTGGCAACAGTACGTCGCGCAATCACCATGCCTTGTTCCCCCAGCATGTCCGCAATCTTACTGTCGGATAAAGGATTTTTAGGGTCTTCTGCTCCTGTCAGTTGCACGATCAATGCCCGTATCGCCGTCGATGACGCTTCGCCCCCCGCTTCGGTGGCGACGTGGCTACCAAAGAAATATTTCAACTCGAACATGCCGTGCGGGGTCAGCATGTACTTTTGAGTTGTTACCCGCGAGATAGTACTCTCGTGTAAACCCAGTGTATCAGCTATTTCACGGAGCACAAGGGGGCGCATGGCAACGGCCCCATGCGAGAAAAAGTTCTTTTGTCTTTCTACTATCGCCTGCGCCACGCGCAGGATCGTGTCGAAGCGCTGGCGCATATTCTTGATCAGCCACTTGGCTTCCTGCAACTGTGCGCCCATCGCGCCCTCGCCCTTGCCCTGCTTGAGCAAGTTGGCGTACATGGCGTTGACGCGCAGGCGCGGCATGACGTCGTTGTTCAGGGTGACTTGCCAGCCGTTGCGCGCGCGCTTGACGACGACGTCGGGCACCACGTAATCGGACACGTCCGAGGCGAACACGGCGCCCGGATGCGGGTTGCATTGGCGAATCACCGTCTGCGCTTCGCGCAAGTCTTCATCGTCGCAGTCGAGGGCTTTTTTCAGCTTGTTGAAGTCGCGCTGGGCAAACCAGGCCAGGTGCTTTTCCACGATGACGAGGGCCATGCGGCGCGTCACCATGGCGATGTGCGGCAAGCGCTTGATTTGCAGCGCCAGACATTCGGACGCATTGCGCGCGCCCACGCCCGGGGGATCGAAACTTTGCAAGAGAGACAAAGCCGTGCGCATCTCGTCGGCGTCGATTTCCAGCTCTTCCGGCAGGCGCGCCAGGATGTCGTCGAGCGACTCTTCCAGGTAGCCATTGTCGTCGAGCGCGTCGATGATCAGCTCGACCAGCGCGCGGTCGCGCAATTCGAGCACCGTCACGCGCATCTGCTCCATCAGGTGTTCGCGCAGGGTGCAGTGATGGGCCTCCAATTGCGGGCGCGAATCTTCGTCGTCGGGCGCCTTGCCCCGGCTCGCCTCGCTCCAGTCGCTGTCGCCGCCGTCCGCGGCGGCCGGGCCCTCGCCCGCCTCGCCGTCAAAGGTTTCCGCTTCGGCCGGCGCCGCAGGCGCCTCCTGGCTTGGCGGCTGGGGCGGCGCTTCGGCCGGCGCGGCCGTGGAACTCAAGGCGCCGTCGGACAGCAGGCGCAGCGAACGGTCGAGCGGATCGTCCAGGCGTTCGAGCAAGGGATTGTCCGTCAGCAATTGCTCTAGTTCCTGGTGCAATTCCAGGGTAGACAATTGCAACAGGCGTATCGATTGCTGCAACTGCGGCGTCAGTGCCAGGTGCTGCGAAGTGCGCAGCTGCAATGATTGTTTCATTGGCTTACATACGGAAGTGTTCGCCCAGATAGACCCGGCGTACCGACTCGTTCGCGATGATGTCGTCGGGGCGTCCCGACGCCAGCACCGAGCCCTGGTTGATGATGTAGGCACGGTCGCAAATACCCAGCGTCTCGCGCACATTATGATCGGTGATCAGCACGCCGATATTGCGCTCCTTCAAGAAGCGCACGATGCGCTGGATTTCGATCACGGCGATCGGGTCGACACCGGCGAACGGTTCGTCGAGCAGCACGAAACGGGGATCGGTGGCCAGCGCGCGGGCGATCTCCACGCGGCGGCGCTCGCCGCCGGACAGCGACAGCGCCTGGTTCTCACGCAGCTTTTCAATCTGCAAGTCGGCCAGCAATTTATCCAGCCGCTCCTCGATCTCGGCCTTCGTCAAAGGACGGCCTTCGACGGTCTGGATCTCCAGCACGGCGCGGATATTGTCTTCCACCGTCAGCTTGCGGAAGACGGATGCTTCCTGCGGCAGGTAGGACAGGCCCATCTGCGCGCGGCGGTGGATCGGCAGGCTGGAGATGTCCACGCCGCTGATATCGATGCTGCCGCCGTCGGACGGCACCAGGCCGACGATCATGTAGAACGAGGTGGTCTTGCCGGCGCCGTTCGGGCCCAGCAGCCCCACCACTTCGCCGCATTCGACTTGCAGCGAGACATCATGCACGACTTGCCGCTTGCCATAGGTTTTTTGCAGCCCGCGAACGATCAGGGTGCTGCCGCAACGTGTATTGTCCATTATTTCTTTCCTGGCGCAGGCGTGGCCGGCGCTTTCTCCGCCGCCGGCGCCTTGGTCTTCGGCTGGATCACCATGCGCACGCTGCCGCCATCGGCGGTGCTGGTGCCGCTATCGGAATTTTCCATCGCAAACACTTCCTTGCGGCTGTCATACGAGATGAAGGCGCCATTGGCCACGTCGGTCACTTTCGTGCCTTCCAGGCGCGTCAGCTTGGCTTTGGAAAACAGTTTCACCACTTCCGTCTTGTTGTCGTATTCCACGCGCTCCGCTTCGCCTTCGACCCACAGGTCGCCCGCGCCATCGCGCTTCTGGCGGAAGGTGGCCAGCTTGCCGGGATCGGCCCAGAAGGTAATGAACTGGTAGCCTTGCGGGTCTTCCGTGATCAGGGCCCGGCCCGCCTTCATGGTCAGCGTCCCCTTGACCAGCACGACGTCGCCCGTCAGGGTACGCACCTGCTTGACGTCATCGACGTGGCCACTGCGTGCCGTGATGACGGCTTCCTTCTCGGAATCGGCCTTCTCGGCATGCGCCACGCCCATCACGCCCAACGAGCAAACGGTCGAGAATAGAGTCAACAGCAAGATATTCTTCATAGTATGGTTTCCTTGTTTCGTTCTGTCATTTTGCCGCCGCGGCCGGGCGCGGTTTCGGCGGGAGGACCATGCGCAGCGCATTCTGCACTTCCACCACGCCGGTGGCGTTATTGGCCTTCATGCCGATGCCATTGATGCGCGAGGCGCCCGTCAGGATATCGACAGGCACGTCCGTTTCCATTCTTTCCTCGTCCGGAAACACCGTCAGCGCTTCCGTCCTGACCGTCAGGTTCTGCGCCTTCGGACTGGCCACGCGGTCGATCACGACCTTGCGGTGCAGTTGCAGCCGGGTATTGTCCTGGTCGATATGCGCCAGTTCCGCATTCATGTTCAACGGCGGCATGCCGGGCGTGAGCTTGCGCACGAAGGGCTGGTCGATATCGGACGAATCGTCCAGCGGATAATGCGTGAGCTTGGTGCCCGACACAATATAGCTGGGCTTGCCTGTCAAATCCATGCGCACCATGCTGAAATTGGTGATGAAATAGTCGGGCTCATCCAGATGCTTGCTGGCCGTGATGTCCTGGCTATTCTTGTTCATCACTTCGAGCAGCCAAAAGCTGGCCAACGCGACGACGACCGCGCCCAGCACGGTAAAAATCATGCGCCAGCGATGGGCGCCTCCTGGCTTACGCATAGGGCTTCACTCTTTCAAAGGTCACTGGCGAGGCGGCGCGCCTCACTCCAGGAACGGCGCCATGACGCGCGCATAGTTGTCCTGGGCGCGCAGCAGGAATTCGCAGATCTCGCGCACCGCGCCGCGGCCGCCGCCGGCCTGCGTCACATGGTGGGCCAGGCCCTGCGCTTCCGGACGCCCGCCCGGCACGCTGACGGCAAAGCCCACGCGTTTCAGGATGGGCGCATCGATGACGTCGTCGCCGATATAGCCGCATTGCTCTTCCGTCAAGCCCGTCAACGCCAGCAGTTCGCGAAACGGCGTCAGCTTGTCGTGGCCGCCCTGGTGCACATGGGTAATGCCCAGGTCTTGCGCGCGGCGCGCCGTGATGGCCGAGCGGCGCGCGCTGATGATGGCCGTCTGCACGCCCGATTCCTGCAGCAGCTTGATGCCCAGGCCATCATACACATTAAACGTTTTCATCATCTCGCCGTCCGGGCCGAAATGCAGGCTGCCGTCGGTGAGCACGCCATCGACGTCAAAGATCATCAGTTTGACCTTGGCCGCGCGCGCCAGGTTGTCCGCTACGCTGTCCATCAGATCACCTTCGCTTGCGTCAGATCATGGATATGCAGCGCGCCCACCAGCTTGCCGTCGGCATCGACGACCAGCATCTGATTGATGCGGAACTGCTCCATCACGGCCACGGCATCGACGGCCAGGCGTTCGGGCGCGATGCTGCGCGGCTGCGCATGCATGACGTCGCGGATCTCCACTTGCGTGAAATCCTGCACGCGCTCGAACATGCGGCGCAAGTCGCCATCCGTAAACACGCCCACCGGGCGGTTGTCCGCGTCGACGACGGCCGTCATGCCCATGCCCTTGCGGGTCATTTCTTCCAGAGCCTGCAGCAGCGACGCTTCCACGGGCACTTTCGGCACCTGCTCGCCGCTGCGCATGACGTCATGCACGTGCGTGAGCAGGCGGCGGCCCAGGGCGCCGCCCGGATGCGAGCGGGCGAAATCCTCTTCCTTGAAGCCGCGCAAGTCGAGCAAGGCCACGGCGATCGCGTCGCCCAGGGCCAGGGTGACGGTGGTGCTGGCCGTCGGCGCCAGGTTCAGCGGACAGGCTTCTTTTTCAACAGAAATATCCAGGTGCACGTCGGCCAGCTGGGCCAGGCTGGAGTTCGGTTTACCCGTCATGGAAATGAGCACGCCGCCCATGCGCTTGACGACGGGCATGATGGCCATCAGTTCCGACGATTCGCCCGAATACGAGATGGCAATAAACGCATCGTCCGAGGTGACCATGCCCAGGTCGCCATGGGCCGCTTCGGCCGGATGCACGAACAGGGCCGGCGTGCCGGTGGAAGCGAGGGTGGCGGCAATCTTGCGCGCGATGTGGCCGGATTTGCCGATGCCCGAGACGACGACACGCCCCTTGCATTGCAGCAGCATCGCCACGGCGCGGCCCACGCTGTCGTCCGTGGCCAGGCGCGCATGCAGCGCAACGATGGCGTCGGACTCGATCTGCAAGGTGGTGCGGGCCAGCGCGACGGCGCGCTCGGTCGTCGCTTGCATGTCAATTCGATCAAAAGCTTTCAGCATTGTTTTTTCATGGGTTACACTCATGCCCAAAGTATAAACGAATTAGGAAAGCAAAAAACTTGCCAGTCACAACAAACAACGATTTCCATTGACCGCACCGGGCAACCCATGTTTTCCTCGCTTGAACTGACCCTGATGTTACTCGGCAGCGCCGTGCTGGGCGTGGTCGCTTTCAGAATGTTGCATTTGCCGCCCATGCTGGGCTACCTGGCCGTTGGCATCGTCATCGGGCCCCATGCGCTGGGCCTGGCGGCGGAAAACGAGGCCAGCCACACCCTGGCCGAGTTCGGCGTCGTCTTCCTGATGTTTTCCATCGGGCTCGAATTCTCGCTTCCCAAGTTCCTCGCCATGCGGCGCATCGTCTTCGGCCTTGGCATGGCGCAGGTGGTCACCACCATCATCGCCACCGTCGTCTTCGGCTGGTTCGTCGCCCGTTATCTGTCCGCCTACATCCACCTGAGCTGGCAAGCCGCGTTCGCCTTGGGCGGCGCGCTGGCCATGTCGTCGACGGCCATCGTCTCGAAAATGCTCACGGAGCGGCTGGAACTGGAAAGCGAACACGGCCGCAAGATCATCGGTATTTTGCTGTTCCAGGATCTGGCCGTGGTGCCCCTGCTGATCCTGATTCCCGCCCTCACGCGCGATTCCGACAATCTGGCCGAAACCCTGGCCTGGGCCGGCGGCAAGGCCCTGGTCGTCCTCATCTTGCTCTTGTTCATCGGCCAGAAACTGGTACGCGGCTGGTTCACCATCGTCGCCAAGCGCCGCTCGCAAGAATTGTTCATGCTCAACCTGCTGTTAATTACCCTGGGGGCGGCCTGGATCACGGAACGGGCGGGGCTGTCGCTGGCCCTGGGCGCGTTTGTTGCCGGCATGCTCATTTCCGAGACGGAATTCAAGCATCAGGTGGAGGAGGATATCAAGCCCTTCCGCGACGTGCTGCTGGGCCTGTTCTTCATCACCGTCGGCATGCTGCTCAATATCCGCGTGGTGCTGGAGAACTGGTGGCTCGTCCTGCTGCTGCTATGCGGCCCCGTCCTCCTGAAATTCGCCCTGATCGCGGGCCTGGCCCGGCTGTTCGGGTCCAGCAACGGCGTGGCCTTGCGCACAGGACTGGGACTGGCGCAGGCGGGCGAGTTCGGCTTCGTGCTGCTGAACCTGGCCGGCGGCATCAAGCTGATGGACCCGTTCGTCGTGCAAGTGGTGCTGGCAGCCATGGTGCTGTCGATGCTGGTGGCGCCCTTCCTCATCGCCAAGTCCGACGCCATCGTCATGAAACTGGCGGCCAACGACTGGATGATGCAATCGTTGGCCCTGACCAAGATCGCCACGCGCACCATGGCCTCGCAGAAACACGTGCTGATCGCCGGCTTCGGGCGCAGCGGGCAAAGCCTGGCCACCCTTTTGACGGAAGAAAAGATCGAATACCACGCGCTGGACCTGGACCCGGAACGGGTGCAGGAAGCGCAGCTGGCCGGCGCCCACGTGTCGTATGGGGACGCCGGCCGGCGCGAAAGCCTGGTGGCGGCCGGCATCTACCGGGCCAGCGCCGTGGTGATCACGTATGCGCATACGCCCTCGGCACTGAAGCTATTGCATTTACTTAACGACATGGCACCGACCTTGCCCGTCATCGTACGCAGCCACGACGATACCGACCTCGACCAGTTGAAGAAGGCGGGCGCGGCGGAAGTGGTGCCGGAATTGATGGAAGGTAGCCTGATGCTCGCTTCGCACGCGCTGATCATGATGGGCGTGCCGCTGCGCCGCGTGGTGCACCGGGTGCAGGCGGCGCGCGAAGAGCGCTATGCGTCCTTGCGCGGCTATTTCCACGGTTCCAGCGACGCGGGCGACGATGCCGAGCTGGAACGCCTGCATACGGTCACCGTCAGCGAGGGCGCGCATTGCGTGGACTTGCCCTTGAGTGCGATCGACGTGGCCGGCTGCGGCGCGTTCGTGACGGCCATCCGCCGCGGCCGCGGCCGCCTCGAGGTCACCCCCGAGACGCAGCTGGCTAGCGGCGACGTGGTGGTGCTGCGCGGCACGGCCGATGCCGTGGCCAAGGCTGAAACTTTACTATTAAAATAATTAGTCGGGCTGCGCCTGCCAGCTGACGACCTTGTTGCGGCCATCGGCCTTGGCCTGGTACAGGGCCTGGTCGGCGTGCGCCACCAGTTGCTGCGCCACCGTTTCAATCGGCAGCAAGGCCGCGTCCGCTTCCAGGCTGGCCACGCCGATCGACACGCTGACCCACGCCTGCGCGCTGCCCGGCAAGTCAAACATGGTGCCGGCGATGCTGGTGCGGATGCGTTCGGCAACGAAGGTCGCGCTGTCGAGGTCAGCGTCGATCAGCAGCACGACGAATTCCTCGCCGCCGAAACGGCCCAGCGCATCGGAGCGGCGCAATTCCGTGCGGATGCGCGTGGCCACTTCGCGCAGCACTTCATCGCCGCCCTGGTGCCCATGCGTGTCATTGACCAGCTTGAAATGGTCGATATCGATATACATGCATGAAATGCAATAATTCTGGCGCCGCGCGCGGGCGATTTCTTCCAGCAGCCGGCGGTCGATATAGCGGCGGTTATAGACGCCCGTCAGGGAATCGGTCAAGCCGATGTATTTCAGCATTTCATTGCTGATCACGTTTTCCAGGCAAATGGCGATGATGGACGCCATGTGCTTGATGAAATCCGTGCCCAGCGCGGGCGTAAAGCGCGTCACGTCGCTGCTGGCCAGGTTCAGGCTGCCAATCAGGCGCTTGTTGCGCAACAAGGGAACCAGCGCCACGCTGCGCAAAGCGTCGATCTGCGGAAAACGCGGGCCATGCACGGCAGCATCAAACGCACCGAGCAGCGGCAACGGCGGCAAGGCCGCTTCCCCCTCGGCCACGGGCTTTGGTGCGGCAAAGCCCAGCTCCGCCACGGCATGCACGAACAGCAACTGCGGGAAGGCGCTGAAATCGACGCCCAGCTTTTCCATCACCAGCACGATATCGTCATCCTCGTCGAGCAGGCTCAACGTGACGCCGTCGAGGTCGGAAATCACGGGCAGGGTACGGAAGATAGTGCCGATCAGTTCGGGAAACGTGGACGCGCTGACGATTTCCAGGTCGAATGCCTGGTGGCGGCACATGATGTCGTGGTTGCGCTCGACCTGTTCCAGCAGGAAAGCCATGCGCGCGCGCAAGGCCTGGTTTTCGGCTTCGAGGCTGGCAATGCGCGGGTCCGGCGGTATTGCTTGATTCATAGAAACCTTAAACCCTTGTGTGCGGGCGCCATGCTTAAAATGCCAGTTCGAAACCGATGTCCTGCCCCACCACGATACGCTCATCGCCGCCTTCGGTGACGATGGCGTTCATGCCGAAGCAGATAGCGCCGTCAAGCTCGGGCTTGGCGCGATAGCCATGCATGACGTCGAGCGGGTCCGGTCCGGGCACGCCCGTGGCCTGGTCCACCGACGGGATCGGGCAGCGCGAGCACGGCTTGACGGGTTTCAAGGTAGTCGCGCCGAATTGCAGGAACGCGGCGTAGTCCTCCTCGAAGGCGCCGATGTCGCCGATCACGAGGTTGGGACGGAAACGGTTCATCGGCAGCGCCTCGCGGCCGGCGGCACGAAGTTTATCATTGACATCGGCCAGCGAGGCGCTGCCGGCAATCAGCAGGGGGTAGCCATCGGCAAACATGGTCGAGGCGGCCACGCCATCGGTCCATTTGGTGCTGGTGGCGCGCACCACGTCCGGATGAAAGCGCGCCAGGCGGCACGGCACGCCGATGGCCTGACTGAACCAGGTGGCCGTGACGTCGTCGCAATCGTAGGCGCGCACGCTATCGTCCCACACGTGCACTTCCAGCATGGGCGAGTGTTGCGGGTGCGGCAAGCCCAGTTCGATTTCCAGGCGCAGCATACCCGGCGCGCGCAATTCCAGGGTGGTGGCCTTGATGCGCGGCACGATCAGCGCCATGCGCGGATGTTCGCGCTGGGTCAGGAAGCGGCCTTGCGCGTCCACCACCATCCATTCGCGGTCGAACACGTGTTCGCTCATCAGTCCGGAATGCGTGAGCACTGCCTCCTGCAAGTGGATGCCGGCGCACGATTTGATCGGATACAGGATGATGTCGGACAGGATAGCCATGGACAGGGGACAAGGAACAGTGTTGCTGCTTCTGCCTGGAAATTATTCAGAAGCGAAGTATGGCAGCAAAGCGGGCTAGCGTAAATCAGCCAAGCCCAGCCGCAGTGGCTGGGCCGGCGTGATGGCGATCAATAGGTATAGAAAATACGCTGGATTTCTTGCGTGCTGTTCGTTTTTGTCAAGGCCAGCATCAGCAGGATGCGGGCTTTTTGCGGGTTCAGGGTGTCGGACACGACACTGTCGAGTTCATCGTCGTTGGCTTCGCCATTGCGCGCCACGATACCCTGGCCCACGCGGCTCGAACGCACGATCAGCACGCCCTTCTGGCGCGCCTCCACCAGGGCCGGCTTCATTTGCGCGGCCACGCTGCCATCGCCCACGCCCGCGTGGATGATGCCCTTGGCGCCAGCGGCAATGAAGGCATCGATGCCGACCCGGTTCATGTTGGCGTAGCCGTAGACGATATCGACTTGCGGCAGGGCATCGAGCTTGCTGATGTCAAATTCCGATTCCAGGGTGTGCTTGCGCGTCGACTGGCGGTAGAAAAAGGCCTTGCTGCCCTGGATGTAGCCGAGCATGCCCAGTTCCGGCGACTTGAAGGTATCGGTGGTGGACGTATTCGTCTTGGTCACTTCGCGCGCCGCGTTGATCTGGTCGTTCAAGGCCACCAATACGCCCTTGCCCACGGCTTCCTTGCTGCCGGCCAGCATGACGGCGTTATACAGGTTGATGGGGCCGTCAGCCGAGATGGCGGTCGACGGACGCATGGCGCCCACCACCACGACCGGTTTATGGCTTTTCACGGTCAGGTTCAGGAAATACGCCGTTTCCTCGATGGTGTCGGTGCCGTGCGTGACGACCACGCCATCGACATCGTTCGAGGCCAGCAGCACGTTGATGCGCTTGGCCAGGGCCAGCCAGTGGCTATTGCCCATGCTTTCGCTGGCGATCTGGAACACTTGCTCGCCTTTCACATTCGCCACTTTTTTCAGTTCCGGCACGGCCGCAATCAGGCGTTCGACGCCCACGGTAGCCGAGGTGTAGCCGACGGTGGTGGTGCTGTCGGCGCCGCTGCCGGCGATGGTGCCGCCCGTGGCCAGAATCACTACATTCGGCAATTTGACGGCCGCTTGCTGCGCGCGTGCGGGGGAAGCGGCGATAAAGCCCATCAGCAAGGTAGTCAGCATCAGCTGTGCACAAGAATGGAATTTGCGTGAAAACATGGTGCTCCCGTGAGGTGTATTGTCAAAAATAACAACGTCGTGTGCAAATTATATGTCATCCGTGCGCGGACAATTCTCCAATTCATGCGTAGCGCGCAAACGTGCGCGCCTGCCCATGCGCTACAGTGGCGTCATGCCCACACTGCTCCCCCTCCGCGCCTGCCTCGTCCTGCCGCTTGTCTTGATGGCGCTGGGTGCCTGCTCCACGCAAATCGAACTGCGCACGGCGGCGCAGCTGGAACAGTTCGCGCGGCAGGCGGCCAGCCAGGGCGACTGGGCGCAAGCCATGCGCAACTACGCGGCCGCAGCCGAGAATGCGGAACTCGGTCATGGCGATGCTGCCTGGCAAGCCCGCTTGCACTACCAGGCGGGACGCGCTGCCAGCGCCGCCTGCCGCTATGACGCGGCCGCATTTCATTTCCGCCAGGCCATCGCGCTGGCAAAGAAACCGGACGCATTGACGGACCTGGAATCGCTGCCAGTCGGCAAGCCTTGCGGAGTCCAGCAATGAACATCGCACGCACCTTGCTGGCCGCCTGCCCCCTCTTCGCCGGCATGGCGCCAGCACATGCCACCGAGCCAGCCTTGCCATTATGGGAAGCGGGCGTGTTTGGCGGCACGGCCGTCACGCCCGCCTATCCGGGCGCCAGCGAACGCTCGACGCGCAGCCTGGCCCTGCCCTATCTGATTTATCGCGGAAAAGTCTTGCGCGCCGACCGCTCCGGCGTGGGCGCGCGCCTGCTCGACACGGATCGCCTCGATGTCGATATCGGCTTTGCCCTGTCCTTGCCGGCCCGCTCCAGCGACGTGCCGGCCCGGCGCGGCATGCCGGACCTGGGCACCCTGGTGGAATTTGGCCCGCGCCTGAGAATCAAGCTGGCCGAGCCGACGCAACACAGCCGCCTGGGCCTGGAACTGCCCTTGCGCGCCGTCATCGAAGCGCGCGGCGGCCTGCGCCGCCAGGGCGCCACGTTCGAGCCACGCTTCGTGTACGCGCTGCAAGGCGAGCAGCAGGCATGGCATGTCGATGCCAGCCTGGGCGCCGTGCTGGGCAATGTCGCCATCCATGATTACTTGTATGGCGTCAGCCCCGCGTTTGCCACCGCTCAGCGCCCGGCGTATGCGGCAAAAAGTGGATTGATGCTCACGCGGCTGGGCCTGGGCGGTTCATACCGGCTGCAGCGGGACTGGCGCGCCTTTGCCTTTTTGCGCTACGACAACTACACAGGCGCCGCCAACCGCGCCAGCCCCCTGCTGCGCCAGAACAGCGGCACCTCGGCCGGCATCGGCCTGATGTGGACGTGGCAACGTTCAAGCAGCCTGGCGCGGGGCCCGGACGATTAGCCGGCTTAAAACTCCGTCGTGGCCGACAGCATGACCGTGCGCGGCGCGCCCAGGCCCAGGCTGGTCCATTGCGGCAGCGCCCAGTACGCCCGGTTGCCGACGTTCGTCACGCTGGCGCGCACGGTCAGGGGCCGGCCCGCCGCCTTCGTCGCATAGCGGGCACCCAGGTCACACACGGTACGGCCCGGCACGGACAGCGAATTGTCGGCATTGATGTATTGCTTCGATGCCGCCGTCGCGTTCGCCGTCAGGGTCACGCCGGGGATGGCGGGCGTATCCCATTCGACGCCGAGCTTGGCTTGCAGCCTGGGCACACCCGTTGCCTGCTTGCCCTGGTTGGCGCCGCCCACGGTCTTGCTCAAGACCGGGTCGACATACGCCACGCCGCCCATCAGGCGCACGTCGCGCAGGGGCGAACCGAAGAAGCCCCAGTCGATGCCGCGGTTGCGCTGTTCGCCGCCAAAGGAAAAGATATTGCTGACCGGGTCGACATAGCTGCTGGGCCGCCTGATTTCGTACGCGCTGACCGTATGCGCGAACTCGCCCAGGTCGACCTTGACGCCAAGCTCCGCCTGCTTCGACTTGTACGGCGCAAAGACCTCACCCGAGTTAGCCGCCGTCAACGGCGCCGTGGCGCCCTGGCTCAAGCCTTCGATGTAATTGCCGTACAGGGAAACCGTCTTGCTGGCCTTGACCAGCAGGGCGATGGCGGGCGTGGTGGCGCCTTCGTCATAGCGCGAGGTGCGCGCGCCCGTCTTGATGTTGAAGTTATCGCTGAGCACTTCCTGGCGGCGCAAGCCCACCGTCAGCTGCACGGTGTCTTGCGCAAAGGACAGCGTGTCGACCAGGCCGACACTGGCCAGGCGTAGTTCCGCCTTGGAAATTTGCGGCGCCTCGAAGCGCGTCGCCGGTCCCCAGACGGGGTGGTAGATATTCGTGATCCAGTCTTTCGCCAGGGTATTCCTGCGTCCGTACTGCTTGTCCGTGTGGTGATAATAGGTGGCGTTCACGGCCCATTGATGGCCGATATCGCCCGTGCGCAGCTTGCCCCGCAAGCCCGCTTCCGCCGACTGTTTTTCCACATCAAAACCCAGGTCGGCAAGATTGGTGCGGTAGTCGCCAGCCGTGTTGTAGACCTGGATCAGATACGCGCCCGTCGACTGGTAGTCGGCCCGGCTGGCGCCCACGGCCGCATACGCCATCACCTGCTCGTTCAGGTCCAGCTCGCCGCGCAGCATGGCGCCCTTGTCCTTGGTATCGTAGAACGCCCAGCTGGGATTCAACAAGGTCTCCGCTTTCGGCGGACGCGTCACGGGCAAGCCGGCGGCCAGGTTGACACCCCGGTTCAAGCCATCGGCGCGGTCCTCGCTGTGATACAGGTCGGCCGACAGGCGCGCGCCGTTGCCACGCCAGTCCAGGCCCACGGAGACGAGCCGGGTCTTCTTTTTCTGATGGTCGATGGCGCCGTCGCCATCGCGGTAGACGCCGTTGACGCGGATACCGAATTGTTGATGCTCGCCAAAACGCTGGCCCAGGTCCACATGGCCACCCCATTGCGCGTCCGACATGTACGAGGCCGTCACGCGCGCCAGCGGCGCATCGCCCGCGCGCTTGGGCACGAGGTTGATGCTGCCGCCCACCGAGCCGCCCGGCGGCATGCCATTGAGCAAGGCTGACGGCCCTTTCAGCACCTCGATGCGCTCGAACATTTCGGGCGAGGTGCGGTAATACGGAGAGATGCCGTACAGGCCACCAAACGCGACGTCGCCGATATTCGAGCTGAAGCCCCGTATCGAGTAATTCTCGCCGATGATGCCCGTCATGCCGCTGCTGAAGACGGTAGGGTCGGTGGCGGAAATCACATCGGTGATGTCGCGCGCCTGCCGGTCCTCGATGAACTGGTCCGTATAGCTGATGGTGTTGAACGGGGTTTCCATGAAGTCCTTGTCGCCCAGGAATCCCACGCGGCCGCCGGACGCCACCTGTCCGCCGGCGTAGGCATCCGTGACGGTGCTGCCCTTGCCCCAGACCGTCACGGCCGGCATGGTCGCGGCAACCTCGGCAGCGGCGCTGTGCGCCGGTTCGCGGCGTAGCGTATAGCTGCCATTGCCCTCGCGCACGGCCTGCAAGCCGTGGCCGCGCAGCAATTCATGAAAGCCTTCGGGCACGCTGTAGCTGCCGGACAGGCCGGCGCTGTTCTTGCCTTGCAGCAGGCTAGCCTCGACCGTCAATTCGATGCCCGCCTCGGCGGCAAAGGTATTGAGCGCCAGGCCCAGCGCACCGGCCGGTACGCTGAACGCTTGCCGGGCCTGCGCCGCCCCCGCTTGCGCGTAGGCCGGCGGGGCCGCCATGCCCAGCGCACCCACGCTCAAGCCCGTGATCAGCGCCAGTTGCACGGCCGTGGCAATGCGGTTCAATGTCAAGGCGGGAAGGTGGCGCGTTGCCATGCGTTGTGTCATACGGTAAATCCTTTCAGAAGGGATGATTGCTTGCTTTCACCCTATCTCCCGAACGAACAGGCAAAACCCTCAATGCAAATACGAATCATTACGAAATATGCTGATTACTGATAGCCCTTCAGCACGTCGTCGATTACCAACTTGAGTGACGTCACGCTAGCCGCCGTGATGTACCAGGCGTCCGCATCGGCGAAGACCACGCGTCCGTTCTTCCAGGCATTGGTCTGGCGCAACAGCGGATTGGCCATCTGCTCTGCCGTCATGATGGGACGGTGTTCCATCACGGCCGTGCGGTCCACCACATAGAGGATGTCGGGATTGGCTTGCTGGATGAACTCGCTGGAAATGGGCTGGCCATGCAAGCCCGCTTCGATGGCCGAGCTGGCAGGTTTCACGCCCAGCGCATCAAAAACAAAACCGTAGCGCGACTGCACGCCGAATGCACTGAAGGCGCCATTGTTGTGCAGTACGATCAGCGCCGTCTCGGGACGGTCCTGCGTCACTTTGCGCGCAGCCGCCACCTTGGCGTCGAGTTCCTGCGCTTTGCGGCTGGCGATGTCTTCCTTGCCGAAGATGCGGCCCAGGGTCAGCAAGTGTTGTTTGACCACATCGATGTGCTGGCTCTCGCTGTTCTGGTAATCCACGTCGAAGTGCAAGGTGGGCGCGATCTGGCTCAATTCCTTGTAGTGGCTGGCCTGGATCGACGTCATCAGTATCAGGTCGGGCTGGAGCGCGTGGATGTGCTCGAGGTTGGGTTGCACGATGGCGCCCAGATCGCGGATACCCTGGTCATCCTTGTAGCGCGTGAGGAAATGCGGCACGTAATCCTTCACCATGCCGGCCACGGGCACGCCCAGCTGGTCGAGGAAATCGACTTCGTTCATGTCGAGCACGGCCACCCTTTGCGGACGCTGTTCGATCACCGTCGTGCCCAATTTATGCACGATGGGGATGGGAGAGAATGCCTGCTGTGAAGCTGCAGCGGCAGGTGCCTGCGGCGCCGTGGCCACCTTGTCGGTGCAGCCTTGCAGGGCGGTCATGGCGGCGAGCAGCACGGCGATTGCCAGACGGGGTTGGTTCCAGATCATCTCAAGCTCCTGTGGGGGTAAAGTAATTGCAGACGCAGCCGCGCTCGTTGCGCACGATGTGGAAATCGATGTCGTACAGGGCCCGCAAGCGCTGTTCCGTCACGACCTCGTGCGCGGAGCCAGAAAAGCGCACGGCGCCGCCCTGCATGGCGACAATGTGGTCCGAATAGTTGGCGGCGAAATTGATGTCGTGGATCACCAGGATCACGGTGCGGCCCTGCTCGTCGCACAGGCGCCGCAGCGCGCGCATGATCTGCACGGCGTGTTTCATGTCGAGGTTGTTGAGCGGTTCGTCGAGCAGCAAAATATCCGTCTGCTGGGCAATCGTCATGGCCAGGAAGGCCATCTGGCGCTGGCCGCCGCTCAGCTCATCGACATACGCCAGGCGCAAATGCTCCAGCGACAAAAAGGCGATGGCGTCATCGATGGCTTGCCGGTCCTGCGGCATCAACACGCCACGGCTGTACGGAAAGCGGCCAAAGGCGACCAGCTCTTCCACCGTCAGGCGCAACTGAAAATCGGGCGACTGGCGCAGAGTGGCCACCTGGCGCGCATAGTCCCGGATCTGGATGTCCGCGATGCTGCGTCCGTCTATCGTAATCTCGCCGCCATTCGCTTCCTGCAGGCGCGCGATGAGCATCAGCAAGGTCGTCTTGCCGGCGCCATTCGGGCCGATCAAGGACGTCACTTGCCCCTTGGGAAACTGCGCGCTGACCTTGTCCAGCACGCGCCTGGCGCCGTAGCTTTTTTCGATATGGTTGACGTGGATCATGCTGTGCCTCGGGTGCGGACCATGAGCGCGAGAAAGTACGCGCCACACACCAGGTTGACGAGGATGCCGACCGTGGTGCGGTAGTTGAAAACGTGCTCGACCAGCAGCTGGGCGGCGAGGAAGATGGCGATGGCGATGGCGCAGCCCAGCGGCAAGGTGGCGCGGTGGCGCCCCGTGCGCGCCAGGGCGTACGTCGTGTTGGCCACAAAGATGCCCATGAAGGCAGTGGGGCCCAGCAAGCTGGTCGACACGGCCACCAGCACGGCGACCAGCGCCAGCTGCCACTGCACCATGCGCCGGTAATCGATACCGAGCGAGATGGCTTGCTCGCGGCCCAGCGCCAGCACGTCGAGCGCCGGCAGGGTTTTCACCACGGCCACGCAAACGGCGCCCACCAGCAGGGTCGAATACAGCAATTGCGCGGGCTGCGCCTTGTTGAACGAGGCCTGGCTGAATCCTTGCAAAATGGCAAATTCGCCGGGACTGATGCGCAACTGGATGAACTGGGCAAACGTGCCGAGCACCATCGTCAGCACGAATCCCAGCAGCAACAGGAAATACACGTTGTTCTTGCCATCACGAAACAGCCAATAATGGATGGCCCAGGAATAGGCCAGCATCAGCGCCATCGACACGACAAAATTGCCGTTCGGTCCCAGCAGCACCACGCTGTGCATGCCCATCGCGAGGAGCAGCAGCGATTGCAGCAGCAAATATACGGCTTCGTAGCCCATGACGGCCGGCGTCAGTATCCGGTTGCCGGCGATGGTCTGGAAAACGATGGACGAGACGGCCACGCAGACGCCGCCGATGACGATGGCGGCCAGGCGCGACAATCGTTTGGGAATGACGTAATCAAAGTCGAGGCTGGCGCCGAGGAAGAGGAAGGCCAGCGCAAGGCAAACAATGGCCAGCCACAGCGTCCGCTGGTTGACTATCCGCCTCATCGCCGCCCCCGGATGATCAGGAAGAGAAACAGCATCCCGCCCACGCCGCCCGCCGTCAGGCCGATCGGTACTTCGAACGGGTAGATCAGCAAGCGCCCGGCGATGTCGCAAGCGAGCAGCAGCGAAGCGCCGCCCAGCGCGACGATGGGCAGGGTGCGGTCCAGCTTGTCGCCGTAGCGCAGCGCCACCAGGTTCGGGATGGCCAGCCCGACAAACGGGATCGCCCCCACCGTGATCACCGTGGCCGCCACCGTGACGGCCACCAGCATCAGGCTCAGCGCCACCGTCCACGCATAGTTCAGGCCCAGGCTGGTGGCCATGCCCTCGCCCATGCCCAGCACGGTAAAACGCTGCGCGTACCTATACGTGAAAGCAACGATGGGCAGGATCAGATAAATGATTTCGTAGTTGCCTTGCACGATCTTCGAGAAATCGCCGAGCAGCCAGCCCTGCATGCTTTGCAACATATTGTGGCGGTAGGCATAGAATTCGGCCACGGCACTGAGCACGCCGCCATACACGAGGCCGATCACGGGCACGAGGATCGTGTTCTTGAAGCGGATGCGGCGGATCAGCGCCACATAGATCAAACTGGCGGCAAAGCAGAAGGCCAGCGCGAACGCCATCTTGCCGGCCGTGCCCGCCGCAGGCGCCACGGTCAGCGCCACGAGGATGCCCAGCTTGGCCGCGTCGAGGCCGCCCGAAGTGGCCGGTTCGACGAATTTGTTGCGCACGATGTGCTGCAGGATGACGCCGCACACGGACAGCCCCACGCCCGTCAGCACCAGCGCCGCCAGGCGCGGCAGGCGGCTGGCCGTGAGGGTCAGCCATGCATCGGCGGACGGTGCGCCGGACAGCGCAAACAGCTGCGTCCAGGCGTTGTGCCCGGCACCGACCAGCAACGAGGCGCAACACAGGATCAAGAACAGGAACAGCAGACGCGCATGTATCAAATCATCATCCCGTTCATGGCGGCGGCGCGGCCGACGCGATGCGCCAGCCCTTGGCCGCCTGGCGCTGGGCCAGGAAATGCGCATACAGGCCGCCCTGCGCGTGCAAGGTGGCTGGCGCTCCCTGCTCGCCCAAGGTGCCGCCATCGAGCACGACGATCTGGTCGGCCATGGCCACCGTCGACAGCTGGTGGGCGATGACGATCACCGTGCGCTGGCCGCGCAGCCGCGCCAGCGCCTCGGCGATGGCGGCCTGGTTTTCCGCGTCGAGCGCGGCCGTCGCCTCGTCGACCAGCAGGATGGGCGCATCCTTGACCAGCGCGCGGGCAATGGCGATGCGCTGGCGCTCGCCGCCGGACAGGCGCGCGCCGCCCTCGCCGACCAGGGTATCGAATCCCTGCGGCAAGCGGGCGATGATCTCAAACACGCCGGCCTGGCGCGCCGCTTCCCGCACCTCGGCTTCGGTGGCGCCCGGCTTGCCGATGCGGATATTGTCGGCGACGCTGCCCTGGAACAGATAACTGTCCTGGAATATCTGGCTGATCTGGCCGGCCAATTGCTCGCTGGACATATCGCGCACATCGACGCCGCCCACCAGCACCGCGCCCTGGCTGGCGTCAAAGAAGCGCGCAATCAGGCGCACCAGGGTCGTCTTGCCGGAGCCGGAAGCGCCGATCAGCGCCGTCATGCTGCCTGGCGCAATCTGCAGGTTGATATCCGTCAAGACGTCGGACTGGTCCTGTGCATAGCGGAAGTGCACATCGCGCAACTCGACCCCGCCATCGCGCGGCGCTTGCGGCTTGTGTGCTTCCGGCAAAGGCTGCACGGCGAAAATAGTGCGCGCAGCGTCCAGTGGGCCGCGCGCGCCGCGCAGCACTTCGCCATAGCTGGCCACTTCCTGCAGCGGATCGACAAAGCGCACCACCAGCAGCAAAGCCACAATGACGGCGATGGCGTCGCCCGCGCCGGCAATACCGCCCGGCAAACTGGTGAGCCACAGCGCGGCGGCGGCCAGCAAGGCGGCAAAGATGGCTTGCACGCTCCAGGCGTTGAGCACCGACGACAGCGCCGACAGGTAAATGAGCCGCGTGCCCGCGTGGCGCTGCGCGTCGATGGCTTGCTGCAGGAAACGCGTGCCGCCGTCAGCTGCGCCACCGCCGTTACCATGGAAGGCGCGCAACACGGATTGCGCTTGCGCAAACTCGACCAGACGCTGGCTGGTCTGGGCAAAATGATGTTGATAGGCATCGTCGGCGCGCTGGCCCAGGTGCGCCGTGAGCCGCAGGGTGCCGCCCAGCAGGGGCAGCGCCAACAGCGCCATCACGCCCAGCTGCCAGTGCAGCGCGAACAGTACGGCAAGCATCACCACGGGCGTGACGGCGCCGCAGATGACGGGCGTGAGCACGTGGGCGGGCAGTTGCGCCACATTCATCATGCCCTGCGTGATGACGTGGGCCAGCTTGGCTGTGTTTTCCGGCGTGAACCAGCCGACGGGCAGGCGCGCCACATGGTCGCCCAGGCGCTGGCGCGCCCCTTGCAGCACCGTCACGCCCACGCGAACGCCCGCTTTTTCCACCTGGCACCGCCAGGCCCAGCAAGCGGCCAGCCCGGCCAGCAGCACGCTTAGCCACAGGGCCGCGCCGCCCGTATCGCCGGCCAGCAGCCGGCCCAGGGCCAGCACCAGCGCCGTGATCGTCAAGCCGCTGAGCACGCCATACGCGAACGCCATGGCACAGTAGCGGCGGAACACGGGGGCGTCATCGCCCAGCAATTGAATGAACGTTTTCAGCATGGGAACTCCACGTCGTCAGAGGATGCCTGATAGCCGCCCAGCGCCCACAGTTGCGCATAGCGGCCCTGGCGGGCGAGCAAACCGGCATGGCTGCCCTGCTCGACGATGGCGCCGTTCTCGACAACGACAATGTTGTCGGCATGCATGATGGTGTCGAGCCTGTGCGCGATCACCAGCAAGGTGCGGCCTTGGGCAAAGCGCGACAGCGCGTCCTGGATCGCCACTTCGTTTTCCGCATCGGCCGCGGCCGTCGCTTCATCGAGCACCAGCACGGACGGATCGAGCAGCACGGCGCGGGCGATGCTCACGCGCTGCAACTCGCCGCCGGACAGTTGCGCATCCTCGCCGATGACGGAATCGTAGCCGCGTGGCAAGGCCAGGAGGCGCTCGTGGATGTTCGCCAGGCGCGCCGCCTCTTCAATTTCATGCAAGCTGGCCGATGGCCGGCCCAGCCCGATGTTCTCGCGCACGCTGGCATGGATCAGCCGCACTTCCTGCAGCACGAAACCGATGCGCCGGTACAGTTCGGGCGTGGCGATGTGCCGCAGGTCGACGCCCCCCACGGTGATGCGCCCTTCAGTGGGATCAAAAAAGCGCAGCAGCAAGCGCGCCAGGGTCGACTTGCCGGAACCGGAGGCGCCGACGATGGCCGTCACCGTGCCAGGACGCAAAGTGAGCGTGATGTCCGACAGCACCTTGTTATGCCCATCGTAGGCATAGCCCACACCTTCCATGCGGATCTCGGTGCCATTCGGCAATTGCTGCTCATCCGGCGCTGGCTGCGCCAGCACGGGCGTGTCGAGCAAGGCTTGCACGCGCCGGGCGGCGCCGGTGGCGTTGTTGAGGTCATGCGTGAGGTAGTGCAGCAGCAGCATGGGCGCGGATATCCCGGGCGCCACCAGCGCGAACGGCAGGATATCGACAGGCGCCATCCAGTCCAGGGCCACGAAGACGGTGCCGGCGATCACTACCACGCCCAGCACGGCGACGGGCGCGATCAGCGCGTTGGCATTCGCCATGGAGCCGACCAAGGGGCGCGTAAACGTGGCGAACGCCTCGGCAAACGCATCGACGGCCGCGCGGTAGCTGCCGTGCGCGCGTCCCGTGGCGCCGAAGGCCTTGACTACGGGGATGCCGTTGACGAACTCCACCACGGCATTGTTGATGCGCCCCATGCCGGCGACGAATTGCTCCATGTTACTCCCGCTGGCCTTCATGGCGCGGCCGAAGAACAGGAAAAAGCCGGGAAATGGCAGGATGGCGATGAGGGTCAGGCGCCAGTCCATGGCGAACAGATAGAGGACGGAGATGGCGATGGCGCCCACGGCACGCCCTGTCGTCGTATAGAAGTGGGCGGTGAGGCTGTGCAGGGTATTGATGTCGTCCTGCATCGCCTGTTTGACCTCGCCCGAAGCCCGGCTGGTAAACCAGCCCAGCGGCACCTGCCCCAGGCGCTGCATGGCTTGCAGGCGCAATTGATGGGTGAGGCGGTTGTCGGCCAGGTGCGCGGCCAATTCGCCCAGCGACATCAGCACCATGCCAAGGAACAGACAGGCGACGCTGGCGAGGATGATCTGCCACACATCGCCGTGCGCCGGCGCAGGATCCAGGGCGATGTGCGCCAGCTGCGCGATGCCCGCCAGCGGCACCAGGGTGAGCATGGAACCCGTGCCGGCGAGCACTGCGGCGGCGATCAGGCGTGCGCGGATGGGGTGCAGTATCCGGCTGATCGGGCCGGCTTGGCGGCTTGGGCTACTCATGGGAAAAACGGAAAAAGACGGACATAAGGTCAATGGATAGGGGTGGCTCTCACCCTATATCCCGAACGAGAATGCAAAACCCTCAATCGGGCCCGCGGAAAATGTTCCGAGGCGTATCAGGAAGCTGCCTGGACGGTGACCCAGTAGCGCGTGCGCGCAAGGATTTGCACGGGCAAGGCCAGCGCCAGGTTATGCAGCGCGCGGTCCGTGTCGCGCAGGGAAAACACGCCGTTGACCGTCAAGCTGGCCACGGCCGGGTCGCAGCGTAGCAGGCCGGGGCGATAGCGGGCCAGTTCCGCCAGCAGGTCGTCCAGGCGCATGTTGTCGGCCACCAGCACGCCCTTGGTCCAGGCCGCCGCGCTGGCCGGCACGGGGGCGGCCGATTGCACGATATCGGCCGAGAAGATGGCACTGTAGCCCGTGGCGATACCCACGGCGTGACCAGGCGCATGCGCGAGGCGCACCTCGACGGCGCCCTCGAACACGGCCACGCGCGACGTGTGTTCGTCTTGCCGCAAGCTAAAACGCGTGCCCAGCGCCTGCAGCGTGCCATGGCGGCCCTGCACGCGGAAAGGCCGCTGCGCCGGATCGGGATCGTGCGCCGTCGTGACGAGGATTTCGCCACTGCGCAAGATCAGCAAGCGCTCGCTGGCGTCGAAGCGCACATCGATGGCGGAAGCGGACGCGAGCACCACGCGCGTGCCGTCAGGCAAGATAGTCTCGCGGATTTCGCCCGTGGCAGTAGCGTGGCCAGCCGTGGCCACTTGCCAGGCATCCGTGCCGCGCAGCAGGTACGCCATGCCGCCCACGGGCAGCAGCACGGCCAGCAGCGTCAAGGCCCGGCGGCGCTTCAGGTAGGCGGCCGGCGCCGGCTCGCGCAGCGCGTGCCGGGCCGCGTCGCGCGGTACGCTGTGCAGCTTGCCTTCGAACGCTTGCAAGCGCTGCCAGGCGAGGTCGTGGTGTGGATGGGCGGCGCACCAGCGGGCACAGGCAGCCCGGTCTTCGTCGCTGGCGTCATCGGACCACAGGCGCGCCATCCACTGGGCCGCTTGCTGGACGATAACCGGTGCGATCACCACCTCCATGGCTCAGGCGTCCGGCGCATGCATGGCCTGGTAGCAGGCCAGCAAACCGGCGGCGATGTATTTTTCGACGGACGAGACGGACACCTGCAATGCGGCGGCGATGTCGCGGTAGCTCATACCGTCGAGCTTGCACAACAACAAGGCGGTGCGTGCCTTGGCGGGCAGCCGGTGCAGCATCGCATCGATTTCCGTCAGCGCCTCGATCACCAGCGCGCGTTCTTCCTCGGACGGGACCAGCGCTTCGGGTACGAGGGCCAGCACTTCCAGGTAGGCCGTTTCGATCTGGCGGCGCCGGTACAGGTCGATGACCATGCCGTTGGCGATCTGCGTCAGGTGGCGGCGCGACTCCCCGGCCGGCGGCACCCTGCCCGTCTTCATCAGGTGCAGGTAGACGTCGTGCGCCAGGTCGGCCGCATCGAAGGCATTGCCCAACTTGCGGCGCAGCAAGCCACGCAGCCAGTGATGGTGGTCGGTGTACAGACTGCTGACTTGCTGCTGAAGCGCTAACTCGGCGGTGCTCACGATACCCTTCCTGTGGTCGATGGCCAGCGGAACCGCAGGCGCACCAATATAAATGAGAATTATTCTCATTGTATAGGAAAAGGCAATACGGACGCAACCGCCCTGGCCGGAACAGGTGGCACGGCAAGGCGGGGCGTCCAACAGACGGGCAATAAAAAAAACCCTGCAAATCAATGACTTGCAGGGTTCTTTGTGGGCCCGCATGGGGCCGGTGCCAGGATCAGACGTTGAACAGGAAGTTCAGCACGTCGCCATCCTTGACGACGTACTCCTTGCCTTCGGCGCGCATCTTGCCCGCTTCCTTGGCGCCCGCCTCGCCCTTGTAGGCGATGAAGTCGTCATACGCGATGGTTTGCGCGCGGATGAAGCCGCGTTCGAAGTCGGTGTGGATCACGCCGGCCGCTTGCGGTGCCGTGTCGCCCACATGGATGGTCCAGGCGCGCACTTCCTTCACGCCTGCCGTGAAGTAGGTTTGCAGGCCCAGCAGCTTGTAGGCGCCGCGGATCAGGCGGTCCAGGCCTGGCTCTTCCATGCCCATGTCGGCCAGGAAAGCGCCCTTGTCGGCGTCGTCCAGGTCGGCGATTTCCGCTTCCAGCGCGGCGCAGATGGCGACGATGGGCGCGTTTTGCGATTGCGCATACGCCGTCAGCTGGTCCAGCAGCGGGTTGTTGGTGAAGCCCGTGTCGGACACGTTGGCCACGAACATGGCGGGCTTGGCCGTGATCAGGCACAGCGGCTTGATCAGTTCCATTTCATCGGCATCGAGACCCATGGCGCGCACGGGCTTGGCATCGTTCAGGTAAGGCATCATGCGTTCCATGATGGCCAGCAGCTTGGCCGCGTCCTTGTCGCCCGAGCGGGCTTTCTTGTTTTCGCGGTGGATGGCTTTTTCCACGGTGCCCATGTCGGCCAGCGCCAGTTCGGTCTGGATGACTTCGATATCGTCGAGCGGGTTGATCTTGCCGGCCACGTGGATGACGTTGTCATCTTCGAAGCAGCGCACGACGTTGACGATGGCGTCCGTCTCGCGGATGTGCGACAGGAACTGGTTGCCCAGGCCCTCGCCCTTCGATGCACCAGCCACCAGGCCGGCGATGTCGACGAATTCCACGATGGCGTTGACCATGCGTTCCGGCTTGACGATGGCGGCCAGCGCATCCATGCGCGGATCCGGCACTTCGACGACGCCGACGTTCGGCTCGATGGTGCAGAACGGATAATTTTCAGCCGGAATGCCGGCTTTCGTCAGTGCATTGAACAGGGTGGACTTGCCGACGTTCGGCAAGCCGACGATACCGCATTGGAGACTCATGGAAAACCTTTAAATAATCAATATTGCCGGCAAGCGGCTGGTGCAAAACGGCCGTTGCGGGCGTTTTCTGGATAATCTTGCTGTATTAGTGCGCTAAGGGTCAATTGTACCTCTATGCACCCTACTCTTCAAAAAAACCGCCCCGGTGACGCTAACTGTCGCCATCCCCGTCGTCCGGCTGCGACGCATCGAATTCCAGGATGTCGCCGGGCTGGCATTCGAGCATCTCGCAAATTTTCGACAGGGTATCGAAACGCACGCCGCGCACCTTGCCCGACTTTAAGAGCGACAGGTTCTGTTCCGTGATGCCGATGAAGGCCGCCAGTTCCTTCGATTTCACTTTTTTCCTGGCCAGTACCAGGTCGAGGCGCACGACGATGCCCATCAGATGAACCCGCTGTTTTCATCGGCCAGGCGCTGGCCTTCATGGAGGATTTGCGCCAGCGCAAAGAAAACTGAACACAGCAGCAGGGTCCACAGGTCGCCGCCCGTGATGTCGATGACCAGGCGCAACTGGCCCGTCCCCTCTTCCAGCAAGCCAAACAGCATGCCGCGCACGGTCGGTTCCAGCAAGGTCAACACCGTTCCCAGCAGCAAGCCGCCGGCGAAACGGCGAAAGTGCCGCGCCACCTGCGGCGTGAAATACACGCCCTGCTCGAACTGGCGCAAGACCAGGGCCAGCTGGCGCACGGCGTCACCCAGCACGCACAAGGCTGGCAAGGCCAGCGCCAGACCCAATCCACGCTGCCACAGGGGCATGGCGGCCAGGCGTTCGAATGGCTGGCTCTGCAATTGCAGCAACAATTCATACATGCCGGCGCCGCCGACCGCTCCCTGCACGGCAGGCGCGGGCGCCAGCCAGCCCAGCACCGTCAGCAGCAGGTACAGCAGAAAGAATCCCGAGACGCCGTAGCGCACGCGCCGGCTCAGTGCCACCGGTCCCGTTTGATTTTTTTGCATATTTAAAAGTATACGAAAACGTCAAGTGTGGTTAGAATAAATTATCGTAAAACAATAATTAGATCATGTTTTGCGACCATTTTAACATGTTCATCCTACCCTATCGACTGGAAACACCATGAAAACCCTGCTTGCCTCGCTCGTTTGCAGCACCGCCTTTTTACTCAGCGGCGCCGCCCGCGCCCATGATTTGCCTGCCCTGCTGCAGCAGGCGCTGGCCGACAAGAGCGTGCCGGCCATGGCCATACTCGTGATCCGCGACGGCAAGATCGATGCACAGGCGCAGGCGGGCGTGCGCGCCAATGACGGCCACGACGCCGTGCGCGCCGATGACGTGTGGAATATCGGCTCCAACGGCAAGGCCATGACGGTGACCCTGATCGCGCGGCTGGTGGAACGGGGCGTGCTGTCGTGGGATGCGCCGCTGTCAAGCATGCTGCCCGCGCTGGCGGGCGGCATGCGCGCCGAGTACCGCGACGTCAACCTGATGGATCTGCTGTCGCACCGCGCCGGCCTGCCTCCGAATCCCGACGAGGCATGGATCAATGCCACCTACACGGACACGCGTCCCTTGCCGCTGCTGCGCCTGGAATACGCGCAGCGCGCGCTGGCCGACGCGCCGGTGGCCGCGCCGCGCGGCGAATCGCACTACTCGAACAGCGGCGCCATGATCGCCGCCGCCATCGCCGAGAGGATCACGGGCAAGACGTATGAAGAGCTGATGCAGACAGAAGTGTTCGGCCCGCTGGGCATGCGGGCCGCCTTCGGCCCCACCGTGCGCGGGCAGAACCTGGGCCACAAGGAAAACAAGCCGATCGCCGGATTGCTGGCCAGCAATCCGCTGATGATGGCGCCCGATGGGGAAATTCACCTGAGCATGCAAGACTGGGCCAAGTTTGCGCTCGATCAACTGCATGGCGAGCAAGGCAAGGGCAAGCTGCTGAAACAGGAAACGTATGTCTTGCTGCACACGGCGCAGGGCGACACGCATGCGGCATTGGGATGGGGCGTGATGCATTTTCCGCCGCAGGCGCCGCAGCGCGTGCTCACCCACCTGGGCTCGAACGGCTACTGGCACGCGCTGATCGCACTGGCGCCCGGCAGCGGCGACGGCTTGCTGATCGCCGCCAACGCGGGCGAAGGCAGCAGCGCCCAGGCCAGCCAGCAGCAGATGGCGAAAACCGTCATGGCCGGCTTCGGCAAGGCGGGGAAATGACTATGCCGTGTGCAACTTCATCGTGGCCGCCTCGAACTTGCCTTCGACGATCTGCGGCATGACCTGCAAGGATTTGTCGATGGCTTGCTCGATCAGCTCCTGGTCTTCGCGGCGCGGGCGGTGCAGCACGAAGTCGGCCACCTGTTGCTGCAGGCTCAAGGTGCGCGGATGACCGATGCCCAGGCGCAAGCGCCAGTAATCCTGCGTGCCCAGCGCGGCCGTGATGTCTTTCAAGCCATTGTGGCCGCCGGCCGAGCCGCCCTTTTTCAGGCGCGCGATACCTGGCATCAGATCGAGTTCGTCGTGCACGACGAGCACTTCATCGGCGGCGATCTTGAAGAAACGCGCCAGCGCGCCCACGGACTGGCCCGAGCGGTTCATGAAGGTCAGCGGTTCGAGCAGCCAGACTTCGTTGCCGCCGATGGACGTCTTGGCCAGCATGGCGTTGTAGCGCGAATCGCGCTGCAAGCGCGTGCCGGGCAAGCTGTTGGCAAGGTTGTCCACCAGCCAGAAGCCGGCGTTGTGGCGGGTTTGTTCGTATTCGGGTCCCGGGTTGCCGAGGCCGACGATCAGGCGTATGGGCATGGCTGTGTCTGCAGTGTAAAAACGTATTATCGGTGAAAACGGGCAGAAAAAAACCCGCGCGGCGAACCTGGCGGGTTTTTCCTTGCGACTACCGCATTGCTGCGGCGGCAAAATTACTTCTTGTCGGCTTCAACAGCGGCAGCTGCTTCGGCTTCAGCGGCAACGTGGCCAGCCGGTACCGAAGCGGTAGCGATGGTCAGGTTGGCGCCGTGGGTGACAGCGGTCACGCCAGCTGGCAGGACCAGGTCGCCAACGTGCAGCGAGTGACCGACGTCGATGTTCGACAGGTCAACGTTGATGAATTCTGGCAGTTGGCCTGGCAGGCACGAAACTTCGATTTCGTTGGCTACGTGGCTGATGGTCGCGCCGTGCAGTTTGACTGCCGGGGAAACGTCAGCGTTGACGAAGTGCAGCGCCACTTTCACGTGGATAGCTTGCTTCGAGTCGACGCGCTGGAAGTCAGCGTGCAGGACCAGTTGTTTGTATGCGTGGACTTGGAAGTCGCGCAACAGAACTTGCTGGGAAACGCCGTCGATTTCCAGGTCCAGGATCGACGAGTGGAACACTTCTTTTTTCAACGCGTGGTACAGGGCGTTGTGATCCAGCGAGATCAGCACCGGGGCTTCAGCGCCACCGTAGACGATACCAGGGGTTTGGCCGGAAATGCGCAGGCGGCGGCTCGCTCCGGAACCTTGCAATTCGCGTTTAAATGCGATAACTTTCATGTGAAACTCCAAGAAGAACAAGGCTTGCGCCTTGTGTTATGAAGACTCCCGCGACCAGGAATCTTCGAAAATGGGTGCAAAACACCCCGAAAACTAAAACACTGCGGCGCAACAGGCAAAAGCCGGTCGCGCCGCAGGCATTACGTCTGTTGCTACTTTTACCGAATTAATCGATAAAGAGGGAAATAACCGAATCGCCCTTGATGATGCGCTTGAACGTCTCGGCCAGCAGCGGCGCGCACGTCAATTGACGGATCTTGCCGCAGGCCAGGGCCGCTTCGGACAGGGGGATCGTGTCGGTCACGACCAGCTCATCGAGCGACGACGCCGAAATACGATCGATCGCCGGGCCCGACAGCACCGCGTGCGTGCAATACGCCACGACTTTCTTCGCGCCGCGCTCTTTGAGCACTTCGGCAGCCTTGGTCAGCGTGCCTGCCGTGTCGACCATGTCATCCATGATCACGCAGTTGCGGCCTTCGACTTCACCGATGATGTTCATCACTTCGGACACGTTCGCTTTTGGACGACGCTTGTCGATGATGGCCAGGTCGCAGCCCAGGCGTTTTGCCAGGGCGCGCGCACGTACCACACCGCCGACGTCCGGCGACACCACCAGCAGGTCCTGGTAGTTTTTCTTTTGCAGGTCGCCCAGCAAAATTGGCGAAGCGTAAATATTGTCGACTGGGATATCGAAGAAACCTTGAATCTGGTCAGCGTGCAAGTCCATGATCAGGACGCGCTCGACACCGGCTTCTTCCAGCATGTTCGCCACCACCTTGGCCGAAATCGCCACACGCGCGGAGCGCGGACGACGGTCTTGGCGGGCGTAGCCGAAGTAAGGAATTGCGGCGGTGATGCGGCCAGCGGAAGCACGTTTCAAGGCATCAACCATCAGCATGATTTCCATCAGGCTGTCGTTGGTTGGAGCACAGGTGGATTGCAAAACAAAAACATCCTTGCCGCGCACGTTTTCGTTAATCTCGACCATTACTTCGCCGTCGGAGAATTTCGAAACGTTTGCTTTACCGAGAGGGATGCCGAGGTTTTTTGCGACCCCCTCTGCCAACGCTGGATTCGCGTTGCCGGTAAAAACCATCAGGTTTTCGTAAGCCATGGGAGTCCCAAGAGGTGATATAGAAGTCTTGAAAAGCACTAACCGGGCATAGGCCCGGTCAGTCATTGTTTAGAATATGCCGCGTGGCGACCTATCTGCTTTTTCCCGCACTGGACGCCAACTTCGCATCGACAGACTACGGTGAAATGGTGGCAGGGGAAGAAGGATTCGAACCTTCGCATGCTGGAATCAAAATCCAGTGCCTTAACCAGCTTGGCGATTCCCCTACGTTACTGACTGCTTGCCGTCATGTTGGCCAGTATTATACCGACTATTTGACGCTAAGCAAAATCTTTTTTTGCTCTCTACAACATCGTGAGCATCGGGTGGCGATTCAGCGCTTTTGCCTTCCAGGCGACCCAGACTGGTGGCACACTGCTAAGCACCATATCCGCTTCTTCCTGACTGCCAAACGCACTAAACACACAAGCACCGGAACCAGTCATCCTGGCCTCACCGTAAGCACCCAGCCATTCTACCGCATCTGCTACCGGCTTGAAAAGACTGCATGCCACTTGCTGTAAATCATTCTTACCAAACCCGCCCGCATCGTTTCCTTCTGCGAGGTGCCTGGAAAAGTCCGCTATTGTGACGGGTTCGGTATTTCTCGTCAAGCCTTCCGCGCAAAAAATTGCGGCGGTAGGCACTTGCACGCCCGGCTCGATCACCACGTACCAGCATGCGGGCGTGGCGACGGGCTGCAGCGCCTCGCCCACGCCTTCGGCAAAGGCATTTTCGCCAAAGATGAAAAACGGGATATCGGCGCCCAGCGGCAAGCCCAGCGCCATCAGTTCCTCGCGCGTCAACCCTGCCTGCCACAAACGGTTCAAGGCCATCAGGGCCGTGGCCGCGTCGGACGAACCGCCACCGAGGCCACCGCCCATGGGCAGCACCTTGTCGATGGCGATATCGACGCCGCGCGGCAAGGCGCCCGTGCGGCGCAGCACTTCGGCCTGCAGCAATGTCGCGGCGCGGATGATCAGGTCTTGCTCTTCCGGCACGCCGGCCAGCGCCGTCACGCGGACTATCGCCGTGTCGTCGCGCAGCGCGAAGTGCAAGGTGTCGCCATGGTCGAGCAACTGGAACACCGTCTGCAGCAGATGGTAGCCATCGGCGCGGCGGCCGTTGACGTGCAAAAAGAGGTTCAGCTTGGCCGGGGCCGGGCAGTTATTCAGGGTCGTCAACGTCATTGTGCTTGAGCCGATGGGGCGGGATCGAGCACGATGCGCAGCGACACGGCATCGGCCTGCGCGCTGGCATTGCGTTCGGCATCGATACGCCGCGGTTGGGGCAAGGCGCCCGGTGTATTGTCGCCCGCATTTTGCCCTACTTCTTGCCACGACACATAGCGCAAGCGCCAGCCGTCTTTGGTCGTCACGCTGTCGTTGGCGGGCGAAGCGACGAAACGCTTGCCGTCGGCGCCCACGGCATGGCCTTGCAGCCAGTCGCGCAAGCCCGATACGGGCAGGGACCAGCCCAGCATCTGCGCGCTCAGGGTATCGACATCGGGCGCGCTGCGCGGCGCCTTGCCGCTTTGCGTCAACACGGCCTCGCGCGGCGTGACGGCAATCGTCGCCAAGGTGCTGCCGACGGGCGAATACAGGGTCACGTCCGTGCGCTGCGCCGTCTGCTGCCAGTTGAAATTGACGGTGGCCGATTCGGGCTTGTCATCCTTCTGATACACGACGTTCAATCGGCCCGTCAGCTCAACCTGTTCGCGGTAGGGCGCCACCGCTTGCGACGATGGCGCGGCGCCGGACGAGAATGGGGATGTCAGGGTCGAGCAGGCCGAGAGGGAGAGGCAAAGAGCGGTGAGAGCAAAGATGTTTTTTGGCATGGGAAATTTTTTGAGTCCACCCCAAGTGCAAAATCCGGGGTCAGACCCTGAGGGTCTGACCCCAGCATTTGTCCTTGGGTTCAACAATCACAAACTGACATTCAGGCGCGCCAGCGTGCTTTTCAGCGCGTCGTTTTTCGGGTCCTTGCTTTGCGCCTCGCGCCACAGCTTTTGCGCTTCGGCCTTGTCGCCCTTCTGCCACAGCACTTCACCGAGGTGGACGGCGATTTCCGGGTCGCTGCGCACGGCATAGGCGCGGCGCAGCGCGTTTTCCGCGGCGGCCAGGTTGCCCATGCGGAATTGCACCCAGCCCATGCTGTCCATGATGAACGGGTCGCCCGGCGCCATCTGCAGGGCTTTTTCGATCAGCGCATGGGCTTCTGGCAGGCGGATGCCCCGCTCGGCCAGCGAGTAGCCGAGGGCGTTATACGCATGCTGGTTGTCGGGCGCCAGCGCCATCACGCGGCGCAGGCTCGCTTCCATCAGCTCGAGTTTGTCCAGGCGCTCGGCCAGCAAGGCATAGTCGTACAGCAGCTCCGGATTGTCGGGGAAGCGCAGCAGCGCGTTTTCCAGCACCGTATAGGCGCTTTGCACATAGCCTGCATCGCGCAGGAATTGCGCGTCGACCAGCAGCACCTGCGCCTGGCTTGCCGGATCGTCTGTTTCGATTTCCGTCAGCGCCTTGCGCGCCGCATCGAGATTGCCGCCACGGGCGATCAGCTGGGCGCGGCGCAAACGCGCCTCGACATAGCCGGCGGAGGCGCTGTTGTCGACCTTGTCCAGCCAGGCGATGGCGCCGGCCGTGTCGCCGCGCGTCTCGGCGATCTGCGACAATATCATCAGGGCCTTGAACGGATCGCGCGCGTCGCCGGGGGATTTGTCGAGCACGGCGAGGAAACGCTTGAAGTACTGCTCCGCGCCCTTGGTGTCTTCCAGCTGCAGCGCCACGATGCCCAGCGCATACAGGCCGCCCACGTTATCGGGCTGGCTTTTCAGCAGCAGCAGGAACTGGTCGCGCGCCGGCTCCAGCTGCTTTTGCTCGACCAGCAGGCGCGCATACGCGCCGCGCACTTCGACGGCGTCCGGATTCTTTTGCAGGAACGTGGCCAGCACCTTGCCTGCCGCCTCGGGTTCGCCCGTCACCTGCGCCAGGGTCAGCGCGGCCAGCTCGGAGTTCGGCTTGATGGCCAGCGCCTTGTTCGCTTCGCCGATGGCGCGCTCACGTTCGCCGAGCGACAGGGCGCCCTGCGCCAGCACCAGGTGCGCTTCGAACATGTCCAGGTAGGGTTGCACCAGGCGCGTCACCATCGCGTAGGCATACAGCTTGTCATTCGAACGCGACAAAATCTGCTGCATCTGGAACAGGGCCACGCCGCGCGCGCCCGCTGGCGCATTGGCCAGGCGTTCGGCAAAAATCGGTTCCGCTTCTTCGATCTTGTCCGTCAACACGACGAAGCCGAGGAAAAATTGCGTCGCCTCGTCCGAGTCGGGCGCCAGTTCGCGCCACAGGCGGATGGCCGCCAGCGCTTCGCTGCCCTGCTTGGCGGCCAGCGCCATTTCGGAAGCGCGGCGCGCCAGGCGCGGATCGCGCGTCTGCTGCGCCGCCACCATCATCGTCACGTACGGCCCTTGCCACTGGCCGTTCTTGAACTCCATTTCGGCGCGGGTCAGCTTGTACAGCAAGTCGCTGCTCAGCTCGACCTTCGGCAAACCGTCCGCCTTGGCGTCAGATTTGACGCCCACCTTGGACTCGGCGCCCGCTTCCTGCGGCGCGGCGGACGCGGGCGCAGAGGGGCTGGCCGCGGCATCGGCGGGGGCGACAGGCGTCTGTGCCATGGCATGCGTGGCCATCAGGGCGGACAAGGTTACAATGGCGAAAGCGTTTTTCAAAGGCTGATCCTGGCTAAACGGCAAAGTTTGATTCTACGCCCAACGCGGCTATCGCGTACTTCACGTATGTAACGAAATATATACGTAAATATATACGTCGCGGCGGCGTAGCGTGCCCGGGCCAGCCATCCGCCGGCAACCCGCCTGTTTTTTTACCCGGTTTTCCACCAGTCGAGCCCTATGCCAGAATTGCCAGAAGTCGAAGTCACACGGCGCGGTGTCGCGCCCCACATCGAAGGCCGCGCCGTGCGTGCCGTCGTACTGCGCCGCGACGGCCTGCGCTGGCCCTTCCCCCCCGCCCTGGGCGAACAGCTGTCGGGGCAGACCATCGGCCTGACGGGGCGGCGCGGCAAATACCTGCTGATCCACTTCCGCCACGGCACCCTGATCATCCACCTGGGCATGTCGGGCCATTTGCGCGTGCTGCCGCCGGGGACGGAGGCGCAAAAGCACGACCATTTCGACCTCGTCGTGGAAGACGCGGAAGGCGGCAGCCAGGTGCTGCGCATGACGGACCCGCGCCGCTTCGGCGCCGTGCTGTGGCACGACGAGGCCGACGGCCCGCTCGATGGCCACGCGCTGCTGCGCGGCCTGGGCACGGAGCCGCTGGAAGGCGGCTTCACGGGCCAGCTGCTGTTCGAGAAAACGCGCAACAAGGGCACCAACGTCAAGCAGGTGCTGATGGCGGGCGACATCGTCGTCGGCGTGGGCAATATCTATTGTTCCGAAAGCCTGTTCCGCGCGGGGATCAACCCGAAGACACCGGCCCGGCGCATCGGCCTGGCCCGCTATGAGAAACTGGCGCAATCGATCCGCGACGTGCTGGCCGAAGCCATCGTGCAAGGCGGCAGCACCCTGCGCGACTTCATCGGCGTCAATGGCCAGTCCGGCTACTTCCAGCAGACGTATTTCACGTACAACCGCGCGGGCAAGCCATGCCGCGTCTGCGGCGCGACTATCCGTCAAATCGTGCAGGGCCAGCGTTCCACGTTCTACTGCGTGAATTGTCAAAAGTAACCACACTCACACACTCACGGAGGGAGCCAGATGGTCAGGGACCTGGAACAATACAGCGCATGGCGGCAGGACGTGCAGGCCGCCTTGCAGGCATACCGGCAAGCCGCCAGCGCGGCGGGCCTGGTCGACGGCGCCTCCGCGCTGCGCCTGGCGCGCTGTGGCTCGCGCCTGGCCGATGACCGTTTATCGGTGGCCTTCGTGGCGGAATTTTCGCGCGGCAAATCCGAGCTGATCAACGCCATCTTCTTTGCCGGCTATGGCCAGCGCATCCTGCCCTCGGGCGCGGGCCGCACCACCATGTGCCCCACCGAGCTGCTGTACGACGCCGCCTGGCCTCCATCGATCCGGCTGCTGCCCATCGAGACGCGCGCGCAGAACCTGTCGACCAGCGACTACCGCGACCTGCCCGCCGCCTGGACCGTCCTGCCCCTGAACATCGACGCGGGCAGCGACATGCAGGAAGCCATCCGCCAGGTCAGCCTGACGAAAAAAGTCAGCGTGGAAGAAGCTGCGCGCTACGGCCTGTACGATGCCGACGATGCGGACGCTCCCGCCATGCTCGACGAGGACGGCCAGGTGGAGGTCTCCATGTGGCGCCACGCCATCATCAACTTCCCCCATCCGCTGCTGAAACAGGGCCTCGTCATCCTCGACACGCCGGGCCTGAACGCCATCGGCACGGAACCGGAACTGACCCTGAATCTGATCCCGAATGCGCACGCGGTGCTGTTCATCCTGGCGGCCGACACGGGCGTCACGCGCAGCGACATTGAGGTATGGCGCAACCATATCGGCGCCGGCGCGGGGCGCCTGGTGGTGCTCAACAAGATCGACAGCATGTGGGACGAATTGCGCGGCGATGCCGAGGTGGCGCAGGCGATCGAACGCCAGCAGGCCAGCGTGGCGCATCTCTTGACACTGGACGCCGGCCAGGTGTTCCCTGTCTCGGCGCAAAAAGCCCTGGTGGGCAAGATCAACCACGATGCGGCGCTGCTGGAAAAAAGCCGCTTGCAGGCGCTGGAGACGGCCCTGTTCGAGGAGCTGATCCCTGCGCGCAAGGACATCATCCGGCGCCAGCTGGCATTCGACCTGGACGCCATCGAAGCGGCGCAGCAGGTGCAGGCGGCGGCCCGCGCGCGCGGCATCGCCGAGCAGCTGCACGAGCTGCACAGCCTGCGCGGCAAGAACCAGAGCGTGATCGCGCACATGATGCGGCGCATCGATATCGAGAAGAAGGAATTCGACAGCAGCCTGTTCAAGCTGCAGGCGACGCGCGCCGTGTTTACCCGCCTGTCGACGGAGCTGTACACGAGTCTGGGCATGGACATCGTGCGCGACGATATCGACGGCGTGCGCGCGGCCATGCAGCGCAGCCGCTTTTTCACGGGCTTGCGCGAAGCCGTGCGCCAGTACTTCGAACGCATCGGCCGGAACCTGGACCGCTCGGAAGGCAAGACGGCCGAGATCACGGAAATGATGAACGTGATGTACCGCAAATTCGCTTCCGAACATGGCCTGGCGCTGGCCTTGCCGATGCCGTTTTCACTGGCCCGCTACCGCCAGGAGATCGCCGACATCGAAGCCGTCTACCATAAGCAGTTCGGCACGGCGACCCTGCTGACCACCAGCCGGGTCGTGCTGATGGAAAAATTCTTCGACACCATCGCCTCGCGCGTGCGCCGCAGTTTCACCAACGCCAACGACGATGCCAGCGCCTGGCTGAAAGTCATCATGGCGCCGCTCGAAGCGCAGATCGTCGAGTACAAGGAACAGCTGAAACTGCGCTTTGCCTCGATCCAGCGCATCCACGACGCCACCGGCAGCCTGGAACAGAAAATCGCCGGCTTCGAGGCCAGCCTGGCGGCGCTCGAACGCGACAAGGCGCAACTGGCGCAATTGCTGGCCGCCTTGCGCGCCGCCAGCGCAAGCTGAGCCACATCAAACAACAGAACACTGGAACCCTGCATGAAACGTCTGCTGCATCCGCTCTCGCCCGACACGGGCGTGGCCCCCTTTGAAGACTATATCGACCCGACTTTTTCCGCCACCGTCATCGCCTGGCAAAAGCAGCATGGCCGCCATGCGCTGCCGTGGCAAAACACGCGCGACGCCTACCTGATCTGGCTGTCCGAAATCATGCTGCAGCAAACGCAGGTCACCGCCGTGCTGGGCTACTATGCGCGCTTCCTCGAGCGCTTCCCCACCCTGCGCGACCTCGCCAGCGCGCCGGTGGAAGACGTGATGGCGCAGTGGAGCGGCCTCGGTTACTACACGCGGGCGCGCAACCTGCACAAGTGCGCGCAGCGCGTGGTGGCCGAATACGACGGCGTCTTCCCCAGCGACCCGGCCCTGCTGGCTGACCTGCCCGGCATCGGCCGTTCGACGGCCGCCGCCATCTCCGCGTTTTCCAGCGGCACGCGCGCGGCCATCATGGACGGCAACGTCAAGCGCGTCTTCGCGCGCACCTTCGGCATCGACGCCTATCCGGGCGAAAAACGGGTCGAGGAAGCCATGTGGCGCCGCGCCGAAGCGCTGTTGCCTGAATCCGGTATCGAAGCCTACACGCAGGGCTTGATGGACTTCGGCGCCACCCTGTGCACGCGCAGCAGTCCCGATTGCGGCCGCTGCCCCTTGCAGCCGCGCTGCGTGGCCTACGCCACCGGCCGCACCAGGGATCTGCCGGTACGCAAGCCGAAGAAAACCAGCCCGGAAAAGCATGCCGTCATGCTGGTCATCATCGACGACGGCCAGGTGCTGCTGGAGCAGCGCCCCGGTTCGGGCATCTGGGGGGGCTTGCTGTCGCTGCCGGAACTCGATGGCCACGTGCTGGCCGATGAAGACTCACCGCGCGACATCGAGCAGGATGCGCTGGCGCGCGCCGTGGCGCCGTTCGGCGCCATCGAGACGCAGGAACGGCTGCTGCCCATCGTGCACGTGTTTACCCACTACAAGCTGCACATCGTCCCCTGCCGCATCACCCTGGCGCGCCGCCAGGCGCTGGCCGGGGAAGCGACGCACGTCTGGTACGACGGCGCGAAAATCGCCGACGCGCCGCTGCCCGCGCCCATCAAGAAACTGCTGCTCGACCTGTTCGGCGATGCGCGTTCGGCGCAGCGCAGCATGTTCTAGTGCGGCTTTTTTTACTGTTCGCGCTGACGGCGCTGTGCCTGCACGGCGCGCAAGCAGCTGACGAACTGCCAGAGGTGCAGGAGGTGAAAATTGGCGTGCTGGCCTACAAGGGCGGCGACGCCGTGCAGCGGGACTGGTCGTACGTGACGCGCCATCTGCAGGCCAGTATCCCCGGCATCCGTTTCATCCTGGCCGACTACGACCAGGCGGGATTGACGCGCGCCGTGCAGTCGCAGGCCATCGCCTTCGCCATCACCAGCAGCGGCCATTACGTGGCGCTGGAACACAGCGATGGCGCCAGCCGCATCGCCACCCTGGAATCGCCATGGACGGAGTCACCGCGCCAGGCCATCGGCTCGGCCATCGTCGTGCGCAGTGCCTCGCCGCTGCACGACCTGGCCGACCTGGCGGGCAAGAACGTGATGGCGGTGGCGCCCGATGCGTTTGGCGGCTACCAGATCGCCGCGCGCGAACTGCGCGAAGCGGGCATCGATCCCACGCATGATTTCGCCAGCCTGCGCTACAGCGGCTTTCCCTCGCAGCAGATCGTCGACGCCGTACGGTCCGGGCGCATGGATGCGGGCATCGTGCGCACCTGTCTGCTGGAACAGATGGTGGCGCTTGGCGAAGTGCGCGCCGAGGAACTGCGCGTGATCACCACGCGCCCGATTCCCGGTTTTCGCTGCGCCAGCTCGTCGCGACTGTATCCGGACTGGCCCTTCGTGGCCCTGCGCCAGACGCCGCCGGCGCTGGCAAAGAAAGTGGCGCAGGCCCTGCTGGCCATGCCGCGCACCGCCGAAGGCTACAGCTGGACGGTGCCCAGCGATTACCAGATCGTCGATGAACTGTTCCGCGAACTGCGCATCGGCCCCTACGCCTATCTGGACAAGCTGACGTTCGAGACGGCGCTGCGCCGCTACTGGGGCTGGATGCTCCTGGTGCTGGCCCTGCTCGTAGCCTGGGCCGTGCACACGGTGCGCGTGGAATACCTGGTCAGCCGGCGCACGGAGCAATTGCGCGCCGCCCAGCACCAGCAGCGCGCGCTGGAAGAGCAGGCGCGCCAGCGCCAGGCCACGCTCGACCACACGGCGCGCCTGGCCATCCTGGGCGAAATGGCCAGCGCCATCGCGCACGAATTGAACCAGCCGCTGGCGGCCATCGGCAATTTCGCGCGCGGCATGGCGCGCCGCATCACGGCGGGACGGCTGGACGCGGCACCGCTGCTCGATGGCGCGCAGGAAATCGCCACGCAAAGCGAACGCGCGGGCGCCATCATCCGTCACATCCGCGCCATGGCGCAAAAGCGTCCCGCGCACAGCACGGCCTTCGCCCTGGCCGACGCCGTGGAGCAAGCCGTGTCGCTGTTCCGCGCGGCCCAGCCGCAAGCGCGGATAGACTGGCGCCACGACGGCGCCAGCATCAAGGCGCGCGTGCTGGCCGACCCGCAGCAAGTGCAGCAGGTGCTGCTCAATTTACTGAAAAATGCGCTCGATGCGCAGCTGGAAAACGACAATCCGCAGCATCCCATCGGCGTGCTGCTGCACAGGGAAAACGGCGCCTGCACGGTAGCCGTGCGCGACGCGGGCTGCGGCCTCGATGCGGCGCAGATGGCGCGATTGTTCGAGCCCTTCTTTACCACCAAGGCCGAAGGCCTGGGACTGGGCATGTCGCTCAGCAAAAGCATCATCGAATCGTTCGGCGGCAGCCTGTCGGCGCACGCCAACGCCGATGCGCCAGGCTTGACGGTCTGGTTCCGGCTCCCTGAAGATACGCGTATGGAAGCAAACAAGGAAACACCATGAATGAAAGCGATGCCATCATCTTTGTCGTCGATGACGACGCCGCCATGCGCCGCTCGCTGGCCTATCTGTTCGATTCGGCCGGCTGGCAAGTGCAGACGTTTGCATCGGCGCGCGATTTCCTGCAGCGCTACGAAGGTCATGCGCCCGGTTGTTTGCTGCTCGACGTGCGCATGCCTTTGATGAGCGGGCTGGAACTGCAACAGGAGCTGTCGCGCCACGCCATCGCGCTGCCCGTGATTTTCCTCAGCGGCCACGGCGACCTGGCCATGGCCGTGCAGACGATGAAGGCGGGCGCCTGCGATTTTCTGGAGAAGCCGTGCAAGGACCAGGTACTGCTGGACGCCGTCTCGCGCGCCGTGGCCCGCAGCGTGACGGAAAGCCGCAGCGCCGCCAGCGCGAATACGGCGCAAGCGGCGCTGGCGACACTGACGGCGCGCGAGCGCGAAGTGGCGTTGCTGATGGCCGAAGGCAAAGCCTCGAAAGTCATCGCCCGCGAACTGGGTATCAGCGACAAGACGGTGCAGGTGCACCGCCATAACACGATGGAAAAACTGGGCCTGCATTCAGCAGCCGAGGTAGCCCGGCTGCTGATGGCCAGTGGGGAGATTTAAGCCCGCACGATGCGCGCCGGCAGTCCCTGCCGCACCGACGTGCCCGACACGGGATCGACAAACACGTTCTTGTCGCCGCGGCTCGGGTCCGTCAATCCCAGGTCGTTCAGGTTGATGCCCGCGCCGATGGTCGGCTCGTCGGGCTGGCGCAGCTTGCCGATGCGGTGGGCGCGCGCGCCGTGCTCCTTGTGGCCGAAACCGTGTTCGACGGCGATCCCCCCCCGCTGCACGCCGTGGCGCAGCATCACCGTGGCCCTGGCCCTGCCGCCCGGTGTTTCCAGATAAATGACATCGCCATTTTCCAGCTTCAGGCGCGCCGCGTCGTCGGGATGCACGGCGACGGGGTTGTCGGGATGGATGCCGCGCAGGCGCCGCGCGCCGATGCTGTAGGAGTTCTGCAGCGCCGATTTAAAGCTGATCAACTCGAATGGCCACTCGCTGGCCGGGTAGGTTTTGCGCACCGGCGTGCCGTCGGCAAACGCCGCCACCCGCCAGGCGGGGGTGCCGGGGAAACGCTTGCCGCTCAAGCTGTTCTTGCTCACGCCCAGACCCTCGTTGTACAGCATCATCGGTTTTAGATAGCGGTGCGTGGACCAGTCCTGCGGATACGGCGTCTCGTCGACGACCGGTGCGGGTGCCGCCGCTGCCTTGGGGTTCGCGGGCGGCGGCAGGCGCAGGCCGAACATCTCGCCGTAGCTCTGGTAGCGCCCTCCCCGCGCCAGCATGAAGGCCACCTTGCGCCACTCTTCCGCCTTCAATGTGCGCTCCAGTTCGGGGCGGATGCGCGCCACGCCGGACAGTTCGATGTCGTCGTCGCTGGCCTCCGGCACGGACGTCTTGCCTTGCCAAGCGATGTTGGCGCCGCCGCGCAGATACCAGTCTTCCGCGCGCTGCAAGGGGAAGCGCTGGCCATCCATGTCCTGCAAGGCTTCCGGACCGAAGCCGGGCAAGGCCATCGTTTTTGCCAGCGCGATGAAGAACGATTCCATGCAGATGGTCTGGCCGTCCGGCGTCTTTTGCACGCGCGGCTCGACCACGGGCCAGCGCGCCGTGCTCATTTTGACGGGCATGCCGCCCCAGGCGCCGGCCCAGCCCCAGCTTTCATACAGCAGGGTATCGGGCAGCAGGTAGTCGGCAAACGCCGAGCTTTCATTGATGAAGGGGTCGATGGCGACGATCAGGGGAATCTTCTTCGGATCGGCCAGCTCCTTGCCGATCTGCGCGCGCAAGCCCGTGATGCCGTAGACGGGATTGCAGCTCCACAGGATCAGCGCCTTCAGAGTGTACGGGTAGCCGTTCATGGCGCTGGTGAGCCATTCGGTGGCCAGCGCGGGCGCGTTCGGATACCACGGCGCCCTGGCCGGATACGCCTTGCCCGCTTCCTTCTTCAGCTTGAATTCCGAGGTTTTTTCATAGGGCACATTGCGTCCGATCGGCATGCCGGCCGCCTTGATCTCGCCGTCGAAACTCTCGAGGTTATAGCGCGGACCGGGACCCGCATCCTTGAAGCTGCCGCCATTGACGAGGGTGCCGCCCTTGCGGTTCAAATTGCCGATCAGGGTGTTGAGCATGACGAGCGCATACGCGTTATAGAAGCCCGCGCCCGACATCATGCCGCCATGCGCATTGACGGCGGCGCGCTTGCCATGGCTGGTGAGCTCCTGCGCCAGGCCTTCGATGATGTCGCGCCCGATGCCGCAGGCAGCCGCGTAGTCATCCATGCTGTGGCGCTGCGCTTCTTCGTTCAACATCGTCATGGCCGTCTTCAGGTGCAGCGGCGCGCCCGCCACCTCCAGCGGACCGTCGAAGAACAAGCGCCCCTCGCCCTTGGCCGCGGTGTGCGGCACGATCGCTTGCGTGGCGGCGTCGATCACGCAAAAGGCGTCCCCATCCTTGTAGCGCTCTTCTTCCGCCAGCTCCACCGCGCCGATGTCCGACGCGCGCAGGTAGCGGCCATCGCGCGGATGGCCCTTCTCGTTGATGATCAAATGCGTGGCATTGCACCAGGCGGCTTCGCCCGCCGCTTCCGCCACCTTCAGGTTCGGCTGCGCGAGGAAGTTGCGGTCATAGCGTTCGTTTTCGATGATCCAGCGTATCATCGCCATGGCCAGCGCGCCATCCGTGCCCGGCTTGATCGGCACCCAGCGGCTGCGGTCTCCTGCGGCCAGGCTGTCCGCGTTCGTCAGCACGGGGTCGACGACGACGTAGCTGAATTCGCGCTTGCCCGAGCGGGCTTTCGCGATCAGCGTGCCCTGGCGCTTGAACGGGTTGCCCGCATTGCCGGGCGCCGTGCCCACAAAAATACAGAACTCCGTGTTTTCCAGGTCCACTTTCGCGTGCGGCATTTTCTTCATGTCGCCGAACATGGCGCCCGAGCCGCTGCGGTAGGCGCCGCCGCAGTACGAGCCGTGGTTGACCAGATTCAGACTGCCGTACGACTGCTTGAAAAAACGCGTGCCGAACGCCAGGCGGCCATCGTCGGTGCTGCACATCAGGCCCACCTGGTTCACTTGCGGGCCCAGTTCCGGCTGCGCCGGATCGATCGGTTTTTCCAGCTCGCGCAAGGCGCGCAAGCCTTGCACGTGGCCTTCGCCAAACAGGTCGCCGCCTTCCGTCACTTCCTTGACCAGCTGATCGAAGGCGATCGGCTCCCACTGGCCGCCGCCGCGCGGTCCCACGCGCTTCATGGGCGCCAGCACGCGGAACGGCGACTCCATCTGTTCCAGCACGCCATTGCCGCGGCCGCAAGCGGTCGAGCGCCCTTTCAGTCCTTTTTCCTGGAAGCGCGACAGCGACACGAAGCTGTCGCGGATCGAGGTCTGGTAAGGCAGCGCCGGGTCGGCCGACAGGGGGCTGTACGGATTGCCCGCCACGCGCAGCACCTTGCCGCTTTTCTTATCGAGGCGCACGCGCACGCCGCAAAACGTGGTGCAGCCCATGCACATGGTGTAGCTGACCTGCTGGTCGGGGTTGAGCGTCAATTTGCCCGTGGCCGTGTCGACGGAAAACTCGGGTTGCAGGGAATTGCCGTGCAGTTTCTGCACAGGCTTGTCCTTGCCCAGCGCATGGTCGACCATGCGGCCGGCCGTGGTGGAAAAGCTGGCGGCAAACGCGGCCAGGCCGCCGCCGATGGCGCCGTAGCGCAGCAGCTTGCGGCGTTTTTCGTTCTCGTCTTCAGGGCCGTCGTTGCGGTCGTCGTTGTTTGTGCGTTCGTTCATTATTCTCTCCTCAGTGCGTGGCCATGGCGGGACGGCTGCGTGCGGCGACGACGCGTCCGGCCCATGGCAAAAATTCCAGCATCAGCAACAGCAGCGCGATCCACAGGCCGGCCGTGCCGATAATCCCCAGCAAGCCATCGTTCCCCATCGGCAGGTGGTAGTCGTACAGCCCCGCGCCCGTTTTCGGGATCGTCTGGCCGCCGATAAAAATCGTCCAGCGCATCATCCAGGCGCTGTGCAGCGCGATCAGGCCGTTGACGAGGCCACTCGTGGCAGGGCGCCAGATGGCCAGCGCCATCGGCACGATCGACGACAGCACGGCCCAGACAGCCGTGAACTGCCATTGCGGCATGCCCGCCACCTGGGTAAACGCCATGCTGTGGCTGGCGCTCACGCCGGAGAGGCTGACGAACAGCCAGCCGCCGCCCAGCGCCAGCACCAGCGCCAGAGACAGGGCCAGCGCGCGGTTCAGCGACACTTCCAGCGCCTGCTCGCGGCCCGGCAGGAAGCGGTTGAACAGCAGCGCCAGGCCCACCGCTCCCACGAATGCCGTGGCGGCAAATTGCGCCGGCAGGAAAGGCGTGAACCACAGGGGCCTGGCGCGCACCACCATCACTTCCATGCCCGTGTACAGGCCCACGACAAAGGCGGCCAGCAAGGTGAAGGCGGCAGCGATGACGATGGCGCGGCGCGATGCGGCGCCACCGCGCCCCAGCAGGCGATAGGCCCAGGCCAGACGGTCCTGGCCCAGCCCCCGCGTGGCGAAATCCACGCGCAGCGCCAGCCACGCGTACAGCATCAGACAGCCCAGATACAGGGGAATGAAGAACGCGCCCCACGACATCCACGACTGCGGCTGGAAGTAAATATAGAAGTGATAGAAGCGGCCCGGCCCGTGCAGGTCGGCCAGCAGCGCCACGGGCGCCGTCATGCCGCAGACGAGCGACGCCACCAGCGCGATGCGCCCCAGGCGCTCATACGCCTTGCGGCCGAAGACGAAGTACGGCAATGTCAGCATGAAGCTGCCGTAACTGAGGCCGATGAGGAAAAAATACTGCACCGCCCACGGCAGCCATGCCGCTTCGCGCGTGACGTTGACAATTTCGGTGATGTGGCTGTCCATGATTTATTTCCCGTGTTTGCTCGGTTGCCAAAGAGTCGCTTCGCCCTCGACGTGGCCGGCGAAGCGCGTGTCCAGTCCCAGGTAGAACACGTGGGGCTGGGTGCCCTGCTCGGGTTTGAGCACCTTCACCTTGTTCTCGCTGAGCAGCTGATGCACCATGCTTTCCGGGTCATTCAGGTCGCCGAAGATGCGCGCGCCGCCCACGCACGTTTCCACGCAGGCCGGCAGCAGGCCTTCGTCGACCCGGTGCGCGCAGAATGTGCATTTGTCAGCCTTGCCCGTCTCGTGGTTGATGAAGCGCGCGTCGTACGGGCAGGCTTGCACGCAGTAGGCGCAGCCCACGCAGCGGTCGCCATCGACGACGACGACGCCATCCTTGCGCTGGAAGGTGGCGCCCACGGGACAGACGGGAATGCAGGGAGGATTGGCGCAGTGGTTGCACAGGCGCGGCAGCATGTAGGTGCCGCAGCGGTTCTCTTCCTTCACTTCATAGGTCGAGACGACGGTGCGGAAGCTGTTTTCCGGCACGGCGTTTTCCATGATGCAGGAGACCGTGCATGCCTGGCAGCCGATGCACTTCTGCACATCGACCACCATCGCCCAGCGTTGGCCGCCTTCGCCCCTGGTGGCGGCCTTGCCGGGCAGCGGCGCGATGGCCGCGCCGATGGTAACGGCTGGCAAGGCGCGCAAGAAACTGCGGCGCGATTCAATCATGACACTCTCCTTGACTATGGGCGGCAAGCCCTTGTTGACTTGCTGCCATGATAGAAAAGAAGTTGCCGTACGAATATTGGGGTGATAGTGCGGGAACCTAGATGATCATGCCGATTGACAGGACCGACAATGCGGAGTAGCGGGTAGGTCGGATTTGCGCGCAAGCGCGTAATCCGACAACCTTGTTGGCAGGGATGGTGGCGGTGTCGGGTTACGCCGTTCCGGCTAACCCGACCTACAGCTCGTCGAGCGAATACAGCCGGCGGTGTTCGCGGATCGCATAGCGGTCCGTCATGCCCGCGATATAGTCGGCGATCTTGCGCGCCTGCTTTGTCACATCATCGCCATTGACCTGATAGTCGGGCGGCAGCAGGGCCGGTTCGGCCATGAAGCTGTCGTACAGTTCGCGCACGATGCGGCTCGCTTTGACGCGCATGCGGTTGACCTGGTAGTGGCGGTACAGGTTCGCCCTCAAAAAGCGTTTCAGCTCCGTCGCGTCGCGGCGCATGGCGTCCGAAAAACGGATCAATGGCGGGCTGGCGCGCACTTCGCTGACGTCGCGGGGAGCGGCGTCACCAATCAGGGCATTCGACGTGACGATCAGATCGTCGGCCAGCGCCGTGATCAGGCGGCGCAGGGTTTCGTAGATGGCGCGCCGGCCCGACAGGCCGGGAAACGCCTGCTGCACGTCGCGCCACAGGCGGCCGAAGAACTCCACCTCTTCCAGCTGCGCGATGGTGATCAGGCCGGAGCGCAGGCCGTCGTCGATATCGTGGCTGTTGTAGGCGATTTCATCGGCCAGGTTGGTCAGCTGCGCTTCCAGCGTCGGTTGCGTGCGGTCGATGAAGCGCTGGGCCACGGGGCCCAGTTCGCGCGCATGCGCCAGCGAGCAGTGTTTCAAGATGCCTTCGCGCGTCTCGAACATCAGGTTCAAGCCATCGAAGGCGCCGTAGTGCTCTTCCAGCGTGTCGACCACGCGCAGGCTTTGCAGGTTGTGCTCGAAGCCGCCGTGCTCCCGCATGCATTCGTTGAGCACGTCCTGGCCCACGTGGCCGAACGGCGTGTGGCCCAGGTCATGCGCGAGCGCGATGGCTTCCACCAGGTCTTCGTTCAGGCGCAGGTTGCGCGCGATCGAGCGGCCCACTTGCGCCACTTCCAGACTGTGCGTCAGGCGCGTGCGGAACAGGTCTCCCTCGTGATTGAGGAAAACCTGGGTCTTGTATTCGAGGCGGCGGAAGGCCGAGGAATGGATGATGCGGTCGCGGTCGCGCTGGAACTGGCTGCGCGAGGCGTGCGGCGCCTCGGCAAAGCGACGTCCCTGTCCCTGTGCCGAGTGAGCTGCGTAGGGAGCAAGGAAGTCTTCCGGCAACATGCTATTGCACTCCGGCGGCCAGGGTGGCCAGCACCAGTTCGTGCGGCGCGGACGTGATGCACGGGCTGCCCAGGGGTTTCAACAGGATGAACTTGATGGCGCCGCCCTCGTTCTTCTTGTCCACTTCCATCAGTTCCAGCCAGCGCTCGACACCGAGGTCCGGCGCCTTGATCGGCAGGCCGGCGGCGGCGACGAGTTGACGCACGCGCTCGACGGCCGCCTGGTCGATATAGCCCATGCGGCAGGACAGGTCGGCCGCCATCACCATGCCGCAGCCGACGGCTTCGCCGTGCAGCCAGTGGCCGTAGCCGAGGCCCGCCTCGATGGCGTGGCCGAAGGTGTGGCCGAAGTTCAGGATGGCGCGCAAGCCGCCTTCGCGCTCGTCCTGGCGCACCACGTCGGCCTTGATTTCGCACGAACGGGCAATCGCATACGCGAGGGCGCCCTTGTCGCGCGCCATCAGCTTGGCCATGTTCGCCTCGATCCAGTCGAAAAAGGCCGCATCGATGATGGCGCCATGCTTGATCACTTCGGCCAGGCCGGCCGACAGCTCGCGCGCCGGCAGGGTTTCCAGGGTCGAGGTGTCGGCGATCACGGCGCGCGGCTGATAGAAGGCGCCGATCATGTTCTTGCCCAGCGGGTGGTTGATGCCCGTCTTGCCGCCGACGGAGGAATCGACCTGCGCCAGCAGGGTGGTCGGCACTTGCACGAAGCCGATGCCGCGCATATAGCTGGCGGCCGCATAGCCGGTCAGGTCGCCGATCACGCCGCCGCCCAGCGCCACCAGGGTGGTCTTGCGGTCGCATTTGTTGGCCAGCAGCGCATCGAAGATCTGCATCAGGCTGGCCCAGTTCTTATATTCTTCGCCGTCCGGCAGGACGATGCAGATCACTTCGCGGCCATCGCTGGCCAGCGCCGCCTGCAGGCGGCCCAGGTACAGCGGCGCGACGGTGGTATTGGTAACGATGGCCACCTTGTGGCCACTGATATGGCGCAGCAGCGCATCGGCGTCGGCCAGGAGGCCAGGCCCGATGGCGATCGGATAACTGCGTTCGTCGAGGTCTACGCTCAACAACATTTTGGATTGCTCGTTCATCGAAGGCTCTGCATGAATGACGCAGTTGGGCGAAGCCTCGCATTCGAGGCTGGCCAGCTGCATCAGGATGGTCTGAACCATCGATTGTACGTTAGGACGGCCCGTGTCGATCACAATGTCGGCCACTTCCATGTAATGGGGTTCGCGCTGTGACGTCAATTCTTCCAGCTTGCGGCGCGGGTCGGCCGTCTGCAGCAGGGGGCGGTTCTTGTCGTGGCTGGTGCGCGCGAGGATGTTGCTGACGCTGGCGCGCAGGTAGACGACCGTGCCACGTTCCTTCAGGTAGGCGCGGCTGTCGGCGTTGAGGATGGCCCCGCCGCCGGTGGCCATGACGATGCCTTCCTGGGCGCTCAGGTCGCGGATGACCTCGGCCTCGCGCCGCCGAAAGCTGGCCTCGCCCTCGATTTCAAAGATCCACGGGATGGTCGCTCCCGTGCGCGCTTCGATTTCGTGGTCGGAATCGACAAAGCGCAAGCCCAGCTTGCGGGCCAGGATGCGCCCGATCGTGGTTTTGCCTGCGCCCATGAGGCCGACAAGAAAGATATTACTGTTGGAAATTTCGGACACTTTTTATATCAATCAGAAAATAAGCAGGCGCCGCCTCTACGGCGTCCGTTTCCCCTTACGTCAAGGACAGGAGAATGTCAGTCTAAACGGGTAACTGGTGGCGTTACCCAGCGGCGTCGTCACTGTTACATTAAACGTGCTGACCACATTCGCTACACAATTTGTCGGCGTCAGGCTGTTAATTGTAACGGCATGCCGGCCTCCCTGGTTACCTTGAATGTTGCCTCCGGTACGGTCATCCACGCCAAGCGTGTTGTGCGGATAGATATTTTGTATGCTGTCCGGAGTGATGGATCCAACGCCATTGATCATATTCGTGATCGCGACCGTGCTCCCGGAGGGCATGGGGTTTTGATGCAAATCGCTGAATCTCAAGCTGAATTGACGCACTGCGGCGGCTGAAACGCTTCCAAGATCATAGGTGCTGCGATCCAGGCTTACCTGAGCCGACTGATCGAACAGCATGACATTTTCGGGACGGCTGCCGCTCAGGAAGATGGCGATCTTCGCGAACAACGTCTTGCTGCCGTCCGAAGTGCTGGCGCAGACGGTGGCAAGACCGGGCCACAGGCTGTCGGCCGTGCCGCCATTGCTGACATCATTGCAGGGCGTGACAGGTGGATTGGTCGCCACACGCGGGTTCTGGCTGCGGAAGTCGACCGAGCAGCCGCCGTTCATGGTAGTGCAGCCGCCCATGCTGGACGAGCCGATAGCGCCCAAATTGCTCTGAAATACCACCGGCGTGCCGTCAGGAACAGGGTTGCCCGCTTGGTCTGCCAGCAAGATAGTGACGGTCGTGGCAGGGGTGCCTAAGGGGCTGTCATACGACCAGCCTTCCACGCTGGACTTGACGGAGCTGAGCGAAAACGCCGTTTGCACAGGCAAACCCGTCGTTACCAGGATGGAATCGGACAAGGTGGAAATGCCAGAGGCCAGGCTGGCCTTGACACGGAAGGTGGTCGGGGTGGTGCCGGAATTCACGGTGGTGATGACGTCACCATTGGCATCCGTGGTGTCTTTCACTTTATTGAGCGTCATGCCAGGGCCGTTCAACAACGAAAACGTCACTTCCTGGCCGACCAGCGGTTTGTTGAAAGTATCGAATACGCGGAAAGTGAGCGTAGCCATTTCCGTGCGCGCTATGCCGCCCTGCCCTTGAATCACGATCGATTTGCCTACCGGACTGACGCTGGAAAATTGTACCGATGCCGGCGCGACGCGGCCGATCGGCAGCGTCGCGTGATACATGGAAGCGCTGCCCGGCACTGTGGCATTGACCATATCGTAGTCATTGCAACCCAGGTCGCGGAAAACAGCTGTGGCCTTGCCATTGACGACCGGCACGCCGCTGGTCACGCTAGCCTTGCCGGCCGCCACGCAAGTCGAACTGAAATTTACCGTCTGGCCTGATCCCGTGTACAGGCTGGTGCCAGCCATGACATCAACCGTGACGTTGGTGGTGCCATAGGCCGGGATGCTTGCGGGCGAAAACCGCATGTTCGCCGCACTCAGGTCGGTGGCTCCCAGCACATAATTGATCTGGCTGCTGGCAACGGCACCATTGGCCGTCGTGGTCGCCCGCAACGTGGCGGCGCCGCTGGCCGACAGACTGAAAGGACGCAGCGTTACGCTGGCCGTACCTGTCGCATCGGTCAGTGCCGTCCCTACCGATGGTGACATCGCTGCCATGGTATTGTCAGTCGAGAATGCCACCAACACGTCGCTGATCGGTTTTCCGTTCAAATCGGTCACCATCGCCTTGGCCGTCAGCGGCGTGGCGCTCGACAGCGCGTTACTGGCGCTGCCGCCGTTGAGCAGCGCCAGTGTCATTTTGGCGCCCGATGCCTGGGCCGCCTTGATGTCATAGCTGGCCTCGCCAGTGATCGTGACGGTGCCTGCCGCGACAGTGGCCGTCAGCTTGCCGGCACCGGTGACCGTCGCATTCAAGGCCGAGACGGTGATGCTGGCATAGCCCTTGGCGTCGGTCAGCGCCGTGCCGTTCGTCGATGACAACGTTACCAGCGTGGCATCGGCCGAAAACGTGACCACCGCATTACTGATGGGAACACCATTTTTATCATTGACGAGCGCCTTGGCCGTCAGCGGCGTCGTGCTGCTCAATGCATTGCTGGGCTGGCCAGCAGCGTTAAACAGGCTTACCGTGACCGTCGCGGCCACGCCACCCGTCGTGCCGCCACTGCTGCCGCCATCGATGGTCGGATCACCGCCACCGCCGCCGCAAGCGGCCAGTACAGTGCTCAAGGCCAGCAAAGCCAGCCAATTCAATGCCCTACTCCAAGAAGTATTGCCTAAAGAAAAATTCCGCATAGTCGCCATCAGTCCGCTTTCGTTTGCATTGTTACTTAAACGTAAAGATGTGACATTAACGTGTTGCTGGCCGATCTGCCACTATTTTCGGCGTAATAAACACCATCAGTTCGGTTTTTTCTTGACTGCGGCCCGTGCTGCGGAAAAAAACACCAAGCACGGGGATGTCTCCAAGAATCGGCACCTTGCTGTCCGTGCCCCGTTCGGATTGCTGATAAATGCCGCCCAGCACCACCGTGCCACCGTCTTCCACCATCACTTGCGTGCGCACGTGCTTGGTGTCGATGGCGAAGCCGGAACGCGTTTCCTGGCCGACACTGTCCTTGTTGACGTCCACTTCCAGCACCACGTTGCCGTCCGGCGTGATCTGCGGCGTAACTTCCAGGCGCAGGTTGGCCTTGCGAAACGTGATCGACGTGGCGCCGCTGCTGGTGGCCACCTGGTATGGCAGCTCGATGCCCTGTTCGATCAGCGCCAGCACCTTGTCGGCCGTCACCACGCGGGGGCTGGAGATGATCTTGCCCCTGCCGTCCGCTTCCAGCGCGGACAGTTCCAGGTTCAGAAAACGGTTGGCGGCCGCAGAGAACAGGCTCAGGGCGAAGCTGGCCGGCTGCAAGCCATGGATGCTGGCGGCCGGCAAGTTGACGAATTGCGTGTTCGGCACGAAGGCGCCGCTGCCTGCCACCGTTTGCCCCGTCGCCTCGCCCACGCCCTGGTAGCTGCCGCCGATGGCCGCGCGGTGCCCGCCGCCGCCCAGGGAAAAGCCTGGCAGCTGGCCCGCCGCCAGGCGCTGGTCCGTAAAACCCAGGCGCGCGCCCAGGTTGCGGCTGAAACTGTCGTTCGCCTCGACGATGCGCGCCTCGATCATCACTTGTCGCGTTGCAATATCTGTCTTGGCGATCAGCTGACGGATCTGCTCCAGGCGCGCCGGCACATCCGTCACGAACAGTTGATTCGTGCGCGGCTCGATCAGCACGCTGCCACGGCGCGACAGCAGCCGGCTGCGCCCTTCCCCCGCATCCAGGCCGAACACGGTGCGGAATGCTTCGGCCTTCTGATAATTGAGCTGGAAGATGGCCGATTGCAAGGGTTCCAGCTCGGCAATCTGCGCGCGCGTTTCGAGTTCCAGTTTTTCACGCGCCAGCATTTCCTCGCGCGGCGCGATCCACAGCACATTGCCGTTGCGCCGCATGTCCAGGCCCTTGGCCTGCAGCAGCACGTCGAGCGCCTGGTCCCACGGCAAGTCGCGCAGGCGCAAGGTCACATTGCCCACCACGCTGTCGCTGGCGATGATGTTTTGCCCCGACGCGTCGGCCAGGATGTGCAGGGCTGCGCGCACGCCCACGTTCTGGAAATCGACGGAAATCTTTTCGCCCGCGTACACGCGCGGGGCCGTCACGTGCACCACGGCCTCCTGGGCAAGGCTGCTGGCATGCAGACACAACATGCCGGCCAGGAGCATGAGGCGCGGCCTCATGGCGCCGCCTCGGGCAGGCTGGCCTTCGCCGCCCCCGCCACCTGCAAGGCCAGGCTGCCGCGCCGCTCGCGCCAGGGACCATCCGCCTCGCGCAACAGTTCACGGTACTGCACGGCCTGTTGACTGATGTCCGTCACCACGCCGTGGTCTTGCCCCAGGTACTGGCCCACCGCCACCCGGTACACGCGCTGGCCGGCCAGCAGCAGCGCGCTCAGGCGCCCGTCCTGTTGCACGCTGCCGACCATGCTGATGGTTGACAAGGCCACGCTTTCCAGCGGTTCGCGCACGCGCCGCGGGTCGGGTCCCGCCACGCCACCCCGCTGACCGGGCTCGGACGCTGGCGGCAATGCATTAAAAGGATCGGGCAAGGCGGCGGCCGCGTACGGCTGCGGCGCGACAGCGGCAAGCGGGCGCCATGCCGCTGCAGGTACAGGCGTGCCTGCCTTGGGCGCCAAGGCCGCTTGCGCCGCCCGCTCCCCCGCTTCGGGCAAGCGATACGCGTGCAGCACGGCATCAAGCGTCAGCAAGCGATCCTTGCCGAGGGTCAAGGCCAGTCCATGCACCGTGACGATGCGCGGCAGGCGCGCCAGGTCCGCCAGCAGCGCGCCCATGGCGTGGTAGCCGCCGCGCAACTGTATGGCGATCGGCAAGGCGACATACGGCGCTTGCGGCTGGGCCGCACCTGGCTTGAACAGGGGAAATTGCAGTCCGCGCGACCGGCCTGCGGCATTAATGTCCGTCAACAGCAGCGCCATCGCCTGCTGGTCGGGCAATTGCTGTTCCAGCAGGGCCAGCTCGGCGCCGGCCTGGCGCTGCTGCGCACGCCACTGTGGCAATTGGTTCGCCCTGGCCTGCGCCGCCAGGTAATCGGCGCGCAAGCGGGCCTCCTCGCCTTGCGCCGCCTGCACCGCTGCACGCAGTCCGTCCAGCCACGCAAGGTGCAGCAGGGCCGCCACCAGCGTGCCGGCCAGGGCGGCGCAAGCGAGGCGCGCGGGTAGCGGCCACAGCGACGCGATCTTCAAGCGCAGCATGATCGACCTCCAGGATTAGGGTGCCAAAGCCAGCCGTACCGTCCATTCCACGGCGCCCTCGGGCGCGCCGCGCACATCCAGCCGCACTTCCACCAATTCCGGCCGGGACCAGGGCGCCGCCTGCTCCAGCGCCAGCAGCAGCGCCGCGACTTTTTCCTGCGAGACAGCCTGTCCCTGCAAGCGCACCATCGCCGTTTCCTGGCGCACACTGTGCAAGGCCACGCCGGCCGGCATCGCCCGGGCCAGCACGTCCAGCATGCGCACCCAGGCATTGCGCTGCTCTTGCAAACGGGCCATGGCTTGCTGGCGCAGCAGCAGCGCCGCCGTCTCGCCCTGCACCCGATGGCCAGCGACAAGCACGGCATCGAGCTGCTGCATGGCACTGCGCCAGCCCTCCTGGCGGCGCAGCTGCGCGTCGAGCTGGTGCCGCAGCCAGGCGCCTGCCGCCATGGCCAGCAGCAATCCCAGCAGCGCCCCGCCGGCCAGTTGCCACAGCAGCAGTTGAGTACGCCTGCGTCGTGCCGCCTGGCGATATGGCAACAGGTTGATGCGCCGCACTGGCGCCCTGACAGTCATCAGGCGTACCGGTGCAAGGCCAGGCCCCAGGCCAGCTGGTACGCCACGCCACCGTCGGGCAAGGCTTGCCAGCCCCCCTGCGCGAGTGCCGCCTGCAAGGCCAGCGCCTCGCTATCCATGACGACCGGCGTCAAACCGGCCGCCAGCGCCGCATCGAGGCGGCGCTGCACGCTGGCGCGCCGCGCCGCCACCAGCAGCACGTCGATCTCCTTGCCGGTCGTATCGGCCAGCGGTGGCGCGGGGCCGAGAATGAAAAAATCCAGGCTGGCGTCTTCCAGCGCAAACGGTATGTATGGCACCGCTTCCAGTTCCACGAGGATTTCCAGCTGGTCCTCCGGCAACCCGGCGGGCAGGCGGATCTCGTGCGTGATCATGGACGTGGCCGGCATGGCCAGCGCCACCCGCGTGCAGGCGCTGCCACTGTCGCGCCGGGCCTGGCGCAGGGCATCGGCCAGGCCTGCCATGTCCTCGACATTGCCCGCCAGTACCACGCCGGGCGCCAGCGCGGCGGCGCCGCAATGCCGGCACGACAGTTTGCCTCGCCGGCGCGTCAACTCGACCACGCGCACGGCATCGTCCGCGATGTCGACGCCCAGCAAGTCGGTGCCAAGAAAACTACGAATGGACATGTTTTTCATAGAGAAACGTCAGCGTGGGAATGGTTCCTGCCATCCGAAAGCCTAGTCCCGGCGGCGCTGGCTTGTAAACGGATTTCACGCCGGAGTCTGCGGCGTGCGGCACCTATCTGGCCGGGCCGTGATCTGGCGCAGAATAATTGTTACCAAATCCTGGTTGCCAGCGGGCCAATACACGCTTATATAGAGTATCGGCAAGTTTCGACTCTCCCCCAGGCAAGCGCCACGGCGCGCTGCCACCCCGGCAAGCTCGCTTATAATTGGCCGGCATAATTAACCGAAAGACATACGACGCATGACATCTTCAAAATCCGCTGGCCCCGCTGGCTCGAAGCCGCCCACCAAGGGCAGCAAACCCAAACGTTTCCTGCTGATGGCCCTGGCATCGCTGCTGGGCCTGGGCATCGTCGGCGTCTTGCTGGTGGTCTTTGGCCTGGCCATGGCCTATCCGAACCTGCCGGCGCTCGATACCTTGACCGATTACAAGCCAAAGATGCCGCTGCGCGTGTTCACGTCCGACAGTGTGCTGATCGGTGAATTCGGCGAGGAACGGCGCAACATGGTGCACATCAAGGATATTCCCGATGTCATGAAGAAAGCCGTGCTGGCCATCGAAGATGACCGTTTCTATGAACATGGCGGCGTCGATTACCTGGGCATCACGCGCGCGGCCCTGCACAACCTGACGGGCGGCGCCAAGCAAGGCGCCTCGACCATCACGCAGCAGGTGGCGCGCAATTTCTTCCTGTCCAGCGAACAGACCCTGAAACGCAAGGCGTATGAAGTCTTGCTGGCCTGGAAGATCGAGAAAAATCTCAGCAAGGACCAGATCCTCGAAGTCTATATGAACCAGATTTATCTGGGACAGCGCGCCTACGGCTTCGCCTCGGCCGCGCAAATCTATTTCGGCAAGAACATCCAGGACCTGACCGTGGCGGAAGCGGCCATGCTGGCCGGCTTGCCGAAGGCGCCCTCGGCCTACAACCCCGTCGTCAATCCGAAACGCGCGCGCATGCGCCAGCAATACATCCTGCAGCGCATGGCACAGCTGGGCTACATCACGCCAGAGCAATACACGGAAGCGAAAAATGAAGAGCTGAAAGTGAAAACCGACAGCAGCGCCTTCGGCGTGCACGCGGAATACGTGTCGGAAATGGCACGCCAGCTGGTCTACGAGCAATTCAAGGAAGACACGTATACGCGCGGCCTGAACGTCTACACCACCATCACCAAGGCGGATCAGGACGCCGCCTACATCGCCTTGCGCAAGGGCGTGATGGATTACGAGAAACGCCACGGCTACCGCGGTCCGGAAGCGTATATCGAGATTCCGAAAACCAAGGCCGAAGCCGATGACGCGATCGAGACGGAACTGGCCGACCACCCGGACAGCGACGACATCATCGCCGCCATGGTGCTGCAAGCGTCGCCAAAATCGCTGCAGGCAGTCACCTCGACCGGCGAGGAAATCACCATTACCGGTCCCGGCCTGACCTTTGGCGCGGCCTGGCTGTCGGAAAAAGCGGCGCCGAACCGCCGCATCAAACGCGGCGCCGTGATCCGCGTCATGCAAGAAGGCAACGCCTGGGTCTTGACGCAGATGCCGGAAGTGCAATCGGCGTTCGTGTCGGCCAGCACCACGGACGGCGCCATCCGCGCCATGGTGGGCGGCTTCGATTACAACCGCAACAAGTTCAACCACGTCACGCAGGCGTGGCGCCAGCCAGGTTCGGCCTTCAAGCCCTTCATCTATTCCGCTTCGCTGGAACGGGGCCTGTCGCCGGCCACCATCATCAACGATGCGCCGATCTCGTTCGACGCGGGCCAGACGGGCGGCCAGGCGTGGGAACCGAAGAACTACGACAGCAAATACGACGGTCCGATGACCATGCGCAAGGGCTTGATGAAATCGAAAAACATGATTTCCATCCGCATCCTGCACAAGATCGGCGCCAAGTATGGCCAGGAATACGCGACGCGCTTCGGCTTTGACGCGGACAAGAACCCGCCGTACCTGACCCTGGCCCTGGGCGCCGGCAACGTGACGCCGCTGCAGATGGCGGGCGCGTATGCCGTGTTCGCCAATGGCGGCTACAAGATCAACCCGTATCTGATCGCCAAGGTGACCGATAGCGACGGCAATATCCTGTCGCAAGCCAAGCCGGACCTGGCGGGCGAGGAAGCCAACCGGGTCATCGACGAACGCAATGCCTTCATGATGAACAGCATGCTCAACGACGTCGTGCGCTTCGGCACGGCGAACAAGGCCATGGCCTTGAAGCGCCCTGACCTGGCCGGCAAGACGGGCACGACCAACGACTCCATCGATGCGTGGTTCGCCGGCTACCAGGCCAAACTGGTGGGCATCGCCTGGATCGGCTACGATCAGCCGCGCAACCTGGGCAACCGGGAAACGGGCGGCGGCCTGGCCCTGCCGATCTGGATCAGCTACATGGCGAAAGCCCTGAAGAGCATTCCCGTCGAGGAACGCGCCGTGCCGGAAGGCCTGATCCACGTGGGCGACGAGTATTACTATGCAGAAAATCCACCGGGCACGGGCGTGGGCAGCCTGGAAGGTGCGGCGCGCGGCACGCCGGAGGAAGAGAAAGCGAAAGAAGCTGTGAAAAACGAGTTGTTCTGACGGCAATTGCGGGGAATCGGGTAGGTCGGATTAGCGGCGAAGCCGCGTAATCCGACACCACCTCGGCGCTAACAATGTTGTCGGATTACGCGCTTGCGCGCTAATCCGACCTACGTTTCAGCCAATAAAAAGGGCAGCCCATGCAGGCTGCCCTTTTTATTGGTGCGGCTAAAACAGTTACTTCAGTACCACCGGCGCGCCCGCCTGCTCGCTGGCCATGGCGGACAGGGCCGCAAACAGTTCCGAGCCGTCGCGCGTGTTAAGCCACTCGTCGCCCACGCGCTTGTAATGGAAACCGCCGGAGCGGGCGGCCACCCACATTTCGCGCATGGGGGCCTGGCTGTTGACGATGATTTTCGTGCCGTTGTCGATGAACTCGATTTCCAGCACATTGCCGCTGCGGCTGCATTCGACGTCGAGCACGTCTTCATCGTTCAGCCGGTCCAGCGCCGCCTCGATCTGGGTCAGGGTGGCTTCGGCCAGGGCCAGGAATTCCGATTCGCTCATGCTACACTCCAAAGATCTTAATCAAACCGTGATTCTAATCGTGAAGTCATCCTCAGCGTTTTATATCGGCACTGCCATTGTGGTTTCCAGCGTCCTGGCCGGCTGCGGCCAGCCCGGTCCCCTGTACCTGCCCAAGCCGCCAGCGGCCAAAGGCACGCCAGCCAAAGGCCCGGTCGAACCGGCGCCCGTGCCGCCGCCACCGGTGATCGTGCCGGCAACCTAAGTCGAGCGTACCGGGGTGGCAACCTTGGCCGCCCTGGCGCTTTTCTCTCGCTTGCTCCAGGCGAAATATACGCGAATTAACAGCAGTAGCGCGACGATACCGCCGAACAGGATCGGTTGCGCGAAATTGTTCTTGCCCGCTTTCATCCACCAGAAGTGCAAGATGCCCAGTGGCGCGATGATGTAAATCAGCCGGTGCAGCCACTGCCAGCGCTTGCCGCCCAGGCGTTTCACCATGCCGTTCGTGCTCGTCACGGCCAGCGGAATCAGCAAGACGAAGGCGATAAAGCCCACGGTGATGAACGGACGCTTGAGCACATCCTTCCACATTTCCTGCACATCAAAGAAGTGATCGAACCATAAAAAGGTGGTGAAGTGCAGCGCCGCGTAGAAAAATGCGAACAGGCCCAGCATGCGCCGCAGCTTGATCAGCCAATTCCATTGCGTGAAGCGCCGCAAAGGTGTCACCGCCAGGCTGATGCACAGGAAATACAGGGTCCAGTCGCCCGTGCCGCGCGTGATGAATTCCAGCGGCTCCACCAGTTGCCCCGTGTATGTCAGCCAGACCATGCGTGCAAACGGCAGCAGCGCCAGCAGAAAAACCAGGCTTTTGAATAGCGACAATTGTCTCGGCGTGGGGTTGAGGGCCATGGTCTTTCCTTAAAAGAACTTCTTCAGATCCATGCCCGCGTACAAGGAAGCGACATCGTTGTAGCCATTGAACATCAAGGTCTTGCGCTTGCGCGTGAGAAAACCGTCTTCGCCGATGCGACGCTCGGACGCCTGCGACCAGCGCGGATGATCGACGTTCGGATTCACGTTCGAGTAAAAACCGTATTCGGACGGCGCCGACAGGTTCCAGGACGTGCGCGGCTGCTCCTTGACGAAACGGATCTTGACGATGGATTTGGCTGACTTGAAACCATATTTCCACGGCAAGACCATGCGCACGGGAGCGCCATTCTGGTTCGGCAAGGTTTCGCCATACATGCCCAGAGTCAGCAGCGCCAGCGGATGGTTTGCCTCATCGATGCGCAAGCCTTCCGTATAGGGCCACTGCAGCACGCGGCTGCCGACGCCCGGCATTTGTTTCTTGTCGGCCAGGGTGATGAATTCCACGTACTTGGCATTGCCCGTTGGCTCGACCTTCTTGATGATCTCCGAGAAGGAATAACCGACCCACGGGATGACCATCGACCAGCCCTCCACGCAGCGCAGCCGGTACACGCGCTCTTCCAGCGGCGCCAGCTTCAGCAAGGCGTCGAGGTCGAGCGTCATCGGCTTTTTCACTTCGCCTTCGATACTGACCGTCCACGGCCGCGTGCGCAGGGTGCCCGCGTTTTGCGCCGGGTCGCTCTTGTCCGTGCCGAATTCGTAGAAATTGTTGTAGCTGGTGGCGTCTTTATAGGCCGTCTGCTTTTCCAGCGCCGAATAGGCGGGATTCAATTTGGCCGCCAGCTTGGGATTGGTGCCTTGCGCGAAGGCTTCGCGACTGGCCATTTCCAGCAAGGCCGCGCTGGACATCGAGCCCAGCGCCACTTGCTTGATGAAGCTGCGGCGCGATTCGAATACGGCGCGCGGCGTGATTTCGGAAGAATACGGCAACTCAATGCCGTTGGGACTGCGCTTGATCAACATGGCGGCTCCGGGAAAAGGTGATTATTTGTACCTTACACCAGTTTTCCCGGGCCGTTCATGACGCTTCTGTCATGCAAAAAAATGTTACTAAAGTGCCCGAAAAAAGTTCAGGGCAAGGCGCCTTGCCGCAGGCAGTACGCATAGTACGACAAGGCAAGGCAACGCCGCCATGGGCTTTTTCTCGGGTACTTTTACAGTTTTCCGTAAGAATGCAGGCCGGAAAGGAACATATTCACGCCCAGGAAGGCAAACGTCGTCACCAGCAGGCCCACCAGCGCCCACCACGAGGCGACGCGGCCGCGCAAGCCCGTCATCAGGCGCATGTGCAGCCAGGCTGCATAGTTGAGCCAGACGATCAGCGCCCACGTTTCTTTCGGGTCCCACGACCAGTAGCCGCCCCACGCTTCGGCCGCCCACAGGGCGCCCAGGATGGTCGCTACCGTGAAGAAGGCAAAGCCGACAGAAATGGCCTTGTACATGACGTCGTCGAGCACTTCCAGCGACGGCAGGCGGTCGACCAGATAGCCGCTCGATTTGAGCAGGTAGGCCGCCGCCACCATGGCCGACAGCGCGAAAGTGCCGTAGCCGATGAAATTGGCCGGCACGTGAATCTTCATCCACCAGCTTTGCAGGGCCGGCACCAGCGGCTGGATTTCGGCCGCGTCGCGCGTGACCGTGTACCACATCAGGAACACGACGGCCGCCGAAATGACCAGCATGACGAAGGCGCCCAGCTGGCGCGTCGCGTAATGCTGCTCGTAATACAGGTAGAACATGGCCGTGATCAAGGAAAACAGGATGAACACTTCATACAGGTTCGACACGGGGATGTGGCCCACGTCGGCGCCGATCAGGTAAGACTCGTACCAGCGCACCAGCATACCCGTCAGGCCCAGCACGACGCCAGCCCAGCACAGCAGGGAGCCGACGGACGAGCCGAATTCCGAGCGCGCCACCAGGCCGATCCAGTAGAACAGGGTCGACAGCACGAACAGGGTACCCATCCACAGGATGGCGGATTGGCTCGACAAGATGTATTTCAGGAAGAATTTCTGGTTCGCCATCTCCAGGTGGCCGGCGTACAGCTCGATGGCGAACAGCGACAGCACGGCCGCCACGGGGATCAGCCAGCGCACGGGCTTCCAGTACCAGCCCAGCCACGCGAACGTGGGCGCCGCGGCCAGCAAGATAACCTTTTCGTAGATATCCATGAAGGCGCCAAAACGCACGAGGCCGAACAGGGAGGCGGCCAGCAAGCCGGCGCCGTACAGCCAATCGATCAGGCTCAGGCGCTTGAAAAATCCTGGTTCCTGCGTATATATTTGCTTGTTTGCCAATTCCATCATTTTCTCCATTCCCGGCGACGCGCAAGCGTCCCAGACACAGCGCAGCTTACGCCGATTGCGGCAGCTTTGCCTTCAAGTTCTCAAATTCTTTTTCAAAATCCAGTGTCTTGCGTTGCGTGCTCATGGCCATCAAGGCCACGCTGCCGCCCTCGCCATCCTTGATCCATACCCACAGGCGGCGCTCACGGATATAAAACATGGAAAACACGCCGATCACGAGGAACAGACAACCGAGGTAGACCACGCTCTTGCCCGGCGAACGCGTCACCTGCAACACGGATGCCTTGATTTCCGTGAAGTCGTCCAGTTGCAGATACACGGGCGCGCCATAGAAGAAGCTGTCGGACAGCGCATTCGTGGCCAGTTGCAGGAAGCGGCCGTGCTTGTCATCGGCCTCGATGGCTTTCAAGCCATCCTGGGCGCGCGCCGCCTGCCACAAGTCCCACAGGCTGCCATTCAGGATTTTCATGAAGATATCGGCCGCTTTTTCTTGCTCGGCAGCTGGAACTTTCTCCAGGAAACGCGAAATGGCGAGGAAACCGCCCTCTTGCCCATTGCCGGCAAAGATGCCCAGGCTCTTCGCCGCCGACTCCTGCAGCTGGCTGCGCAAGGCTTCCGCACCCGCCTGCGGCATGGCGCGCGCCGCATAGCGCGTGGCGGCCTGCTGGCGCAACGCGGGATCTTGCAGCGCGGCACGCAAGCGCATCCATTCGTTCACGCTGTAATTGTCATCGGCGGGAATGCGCAGATAGCTGAACGGGTCGCTGGGGTTGACGCGCATGCCGGCCAGGAACACCGTCGTGCCGTCCACGGTGACGGGCTGCATGTAGTTCTGATACTCGCGCGCCTGGCCCGTCTTGTCGCGCAATTTGTATTGCACCGAGGGACCGACGTTCTTGAGGTCCTTGTTATTCGCGTTCTTCGCGGCCGAACCGAGGCGCTTGTCCAGGCCGACGGCGAATTTATCGTTAAAACTTTCCGCCTTGCTGACGGCGCGCACATCCTGGCCGGCGCTGAGGTTTTCCACGTTGAAGGGACGGAAACTCGACCATTCCACCGTGTAGGAATTGCCATCGCTGCGCTCGAGCGGCGTGCTGCTGCCCACTTCGCCGCCGATATCGAAACGCTTCGTCGTCTTGCCCGTCATGGGGAAACCCGTCAACTTGAGCTTGCTGCCGCCATCTTCAAAGCTGGACTGGTACAGGGCCAGGCCCTTGTACAGCAGCGGCTGGTTGACTTTGATGGTTGCGGGGAAACTTTCACCCGTTGCATGATCGGTGACGACCACATCGCTGGCAAACAGCTTGGGCATGCCCGTGCTGTAGAAATCGATGTGGAATTTTTTCAGCAGGATGGTGATGGGCAGATCCTGGATCAGCACGCCATCGGCCTGGGGAATGATGGCCGTGTTGCTCGACGAGCCTTCCGGGATCATGGTATTGCCGCGGAAAGTGGGGTTCGACAGGCTCAGGCGGTGCTGGGCGGGAATGTCGGCGATCACGCCGCTGCCGGAAAACGGCGTCTTGCCAAAGAACCATTGCTGCACGCGGATCGGCATTTCCGAATCGAGCAAGCCGCCCACGCAGATGATGACAATGGCGCCGTGGGCAAAGATATAGCCCCATTTATTGGCCGCGCCCCGCTTGGCGGCCACCAGGGTGGCGTTGTCCTTCTCGACCACCTTGGCCTGGTAGCCAGCGTCTTTCAGGCGCATCACCATCTGCTGCGCCAGCACGGCGCGCGGCAGCGGCGCCTGCCATTCCATCTTGTGGTGGAAATTGCGCAGCGATTGCTCGCGCACGGTTTCGCGCCAGCTGCGCATGTCCTTGAGCATCTTCGGCGCATTGCGCACGATGCACAGCGAGGTCGAGGCGACGAGGAAACCCATGATCACCAGGAACCACCAGGCCGAATACACGGAATACAGGCTCAGCTTGTCGAAGACGGCGAACCAGAACGGCCCGAACTGGTTCACATAATTGGGCATGGGCTCGTTTTGCTTGAGCACGGTGCCGATGATGGACGCGACGGCGATCAGGGTCAGCAGGCTGATGGCAAAGCGCATCGACGAGACCAGCTCGACGAACTCAGCGAGGCTGCGGCGTTGGGTCTTTAACTCGATTCCGGTCGTGCCTGTGCTCATACGTGGATACTCATACGGGATATGCAATCTTCAAGAAATGTGGCATGGAGCAGATAGTTTCTCCGCGCAAGGCGGCAGCATACTCCTGTTTGACCCCTGCCATAAAAAAGGGCAGCCTGTGGAGACGGCCGCCCTTGTTCATGCGCGCTGGTGCGCCTGGCAATCTCTTGCCACTATGAAAACTTACTTCAGGCCGGCGATGTAATCGGCAACGGCGGCAATCTCGTCATCCGACATGCGGGCGGCGATGGTGTGCATTTGTGCACTGTTCTTGCGGGCATCGGCCTTGGTGCTGCGGAACATGGCCAACTGGGCCACCGTGTAGTCCTGGTGCTGGCCGGCGATGCGCGGGTACTGGACGGGAATGCCATTGCCCGTCGCGCCATGACAGCTGGCGCAGGCGGCAACTTGCTTGGAAGCAATGCCACCACGATAGATTTTCTTGCCCAGGTCGATCGTGTCCTTGTTTTTCGCGGCGCCCGGCGTGGACAGTTGCGCGCCCAGATAGGCGGCGATATTTTTCTTGTCGGCGTCGCTGAGCATCTTCGCGTACGTCGTCATGACGGGCTGGTTGCGCTCCGGCGTGGTGAAGTCGACCAGTTGCTTGTAGATATAGCTTTCGTGCTGGCCGGCCAGCTTCGGATTGACGGCGATGGTCGAGTTGCCGGCCGCGCCATGGCAGGAGACGCAGGCAGGCAAGCCGCGCGCCGCATCGCCATCGGCGTACAGGGTGGCGCCCTTGGCAGCGTCGGCCTTGACGGCCGGTTTCGGTGCTTCGACCGCGGAAGCAGTTGCCGATACAGCCAGCAAAGCGAGCAGCATGGATTTGATAAACGGTGAAAACGCACGATTCATTCAGGCACCCTGAGACAGTGAGAAATTAGTGGTGGACATTGCCGCGCCCTGTGGATTTTTGCTTTATTTTCAGGGCCGCAAGCCGCATCGCTGCTACGCCGGCAACAATAAACAACCCCTTATTGTACAATAGCTTCTTGGCGTTATCGCTCCCTTATCGCTCCCTTTTGTTGCTTTACTACTCCCATGTCAAAACTCTGGCAAGCCCGCTTCTTTACGACCGTCAACCAATTGCGTGACCTGCCCGATACCACGGTGCCGGAAATCGCCTTTGCCGGCCGCTCCAATGCCGGTAAATCGACCGCCATCAACATCTTGTGTAATCAGAAAGGCTTGGCGTTCGCCTCCAAGACACCTGGCCGTACCCAGCACATCAACTACTTCTCCATCGGCGGCGCCCACGTGGCGCAGCACCGCAAGGATGCCACCATCGTCGAAGAGATCGAATGCCTGCTGGTCGACTTGCCGGGCTACGGCTACGCGGAAGTATCGGGCTCGGCCAAATTGCACTGGCAGCGCCTGCTGGGCGACTACGTGCAGCGCCGCGAGCAATTGGCCGGTTTGATCCTGATCATGGATTCGCGCCGTCCGTTCACCGACCTGGACATTCAAATGCTGGAATGGTTCGCCCCGACGGGTAAACCAATTCACTGCATCCTGACCAAAGTCGATAAGCTGAACCGCAATGAATCCGTGAATGCCTTGCGCCAAGCGAAAGCCAAGCTCGACAGCTATGTGGATGAAGACGGCGTCGGCTTCCCGTTCACCGTGCAACTGTTCTCTGCCTTGAAAAGAGTCGGCATCGACGAAGCCAACGACAAGATCATGGAACTGGCCGGCATCAGCGAAGATGGCGCGGCCCAGATGGTCGAACTGATCGACATGGAAGACGACGTCGAGCCGGAAGCGGGAACCGACAAGCCCGCCTGATTTTCTCCAGCGGCAAACAAAAAGGCTGCCCGTTCACACGGCGCAGCCTTTTTTATGCCGTCAGCCTGGCTGGCGCCTAGCGCCGCCCCGGCCCTGAGCGCTTCTCGGAAAAGAATTCCTGGCGCAGGAAAGCCATCAGCTCGGCCGTGTCTTCCACGCGGGCACTGAGGTTGACGTTGCGCCCCAGCCGGCGCGATTCCCAGACGAAGTCGCCGGGTTTTTCGGCGCGGATCAGCTGGATCATCTTCTTGATGATGGCCGTTTCGATATCGGGTTCATTGCCCAGCTCCACTTTTTCCTGCTTCAGCCAGTTGCGCTTGAAGTTGCCGTTCCAGCCCTTGAACTTGACTTCCGCGCTGAACGAGGTCTGGTTGACGATGGAAAACACGCCGCCCGAATCCTCGCGGTCGCTGCCGGAATTGCGTCCCTGGGCGCCGGCGATATTCGCCTTGGCCACGCGCATGGCGCGGTCGTTTTCGCTTTCCTCGGCCGGTGGCGTGGGGTTCTGCGCCTCGCGCTGCTTGCGGCGCTGCTCGATCATCGAGCTCATGTCTTCAGCCGGCGGCGGCGGCAACGGCACTTTCGATACCCGCGGCGGCGTGAAGGTTTCCAGTTTTGGCTTGTCGCGCGGTACGTCTTTTGTGACCACGCGCTTGCTCGGCGCCGGCGGCGGCTTGACCTTGGCCACTTTCGTGTCCTTCGGTTTCGGCGTGGGTTTCGGCTGGGGCTTCGGTTGCGGTTTGTCCTTCAGCGGCGCAATGTAGACCATCGCGCTTTCCTTCTTCGGCGGCGGGATCTTTTCGATCGTATCGCTACGCAACAGCGCATACGCCGCCAGCAGCACGTGCAGCAAGACGGACACGCCAAGCGCCACCTTGCGCATGGTGCTGGTCCTGGACCCGTAGGCCGGTGGTGGCTGGATCACTTGCCCGCAGGTGGGGCAAACATCGGAATCGGCAGCCATCAAATGGGTCGTGTCATGCAAAATGAATCGTGCTTTCTGTGTAGCGAAGAAATAACATTACAGGGCAGCCATAGTGCCAGAGTCCCTTGCTTTTGGGAACACTTCCTCGGCATTGCCAACCCGAAGCGTACAGGATAGCGACATTCCTTGCAGCGCTAAGCAGAGTACCCGAGCCATCGCTTGACGGTTGTTACCGTATGTATCACGGCCCATACAAAACCGGCGCCGCATTCACGCAGGAACGGGGCGCCGGAGGTGGCCGTGTGGCGGCTCAGGCCTTGTTGTCGAGCGCCACCAGTTGCTCGTCCGTCATCGGCCCCGTGCCGCTGTACTTGTCCAGGAACAGATAGATGACGGGGGTGATGAACAGGGTAATCACTTGCGAGAAGAGCAAGCCACCGACCACGGCCAGACCCAGCGGCTGGCGCAACTCGGCGCCGGCGCCCAGGCCCAGGGCAATCGGCAAGGCGCCCATCAAGGCCGCCGCCGTGGTCATCATGATGGGACGGAAACGCAGGATGCACGCCTGGCGGATGGCCTCTGCCGGCGCCAGCCCGTCGTTGCGCTGCGCATGCAGGGCGAAGTCGATCATCATGATGGCGTTTTTCTTGACGATGCCGATCAGCATCAGGATGCCGATGATGGCAATCATGGTCAGGTCCATGCCGAACAGGCGCAGGGTCAGGAGCGCCCCCACGGCCGCCGATGGCAGGCCGGCCAGGATGGTCAGCGGGTGGATATAGCTTTCATACAGCACGCCGAGCAGCACATAGATGACGGCCAGCGCGGCAATGATGAGGATGATCTGGCTGGACTGCGAGCTCTGGAACACGGCCGCGTCGCCGCCGTAGCGCGTGATGATGGAGGCTGGCAAGCTCATGTCCTTGGCCATCGCGTCGATCCTGCCCGTGGCGACGCCGAGCGGCACGTCCGGCGCCAGGTTGAAGGCGATGGTCACGGCCTGCAACTGCCCCTGATGATTCACGGAGGTGGGACCGATCGTACGTTCCACGTAAGCAATACTCGACAGTTTCACCAATTCGCCCGTCTTGCTGCGCACGGATACGCGCGTGAGGGCATCGTCATACTGGCGGTCGGCCGTGGCCGCTTCCAGGATCACGTAATAGCTGGCGGCCGAGGAATAGATGGTCGACACTTGCCGCTCGCCAAAGGCGCTGTACAGGGCCGTGCGGATGTCGGACATTTGCACGCCCAGCAGATTAGCCTTGTCGCGGTCGATCCTGAGGGACGCCTGCAAGCCCTTGATCTGCGAGTCGCTGGTGACGTCGCGGAAGGCGGGATCGGTGCGCATGCCGGCAATAAACTTTTCCGCCCAGTCATTCAAGGCGTCGGGACTGACGCTTTGCAAGGTGTACTGGTAGCGGCTCTTGCTCTGGCGCCCGCCCAGCTGCAAGTTTTGCACGGGCCGGAAATACACGGCCATGCCGGGCACGGTGCCCGCCGCGCGGCGCAGGTTTTCCAGCACCACCGGCATTTTCGGCCGCTCGCTGCGCGGTTTCAAGACCATGAACATGCGGCCCGTGTTGCCGCCGCCGACGAACGACGTCACATCCTGCACGCTGGGGTCCGCCTTGAGCACGGCCGCCACGCGCGCTTGCAAGTCTTGCAGTGCCGCCGAGGAAATGTCTTCCGACGCTTCCGTATTGACCTGGATCTGGCCCAGGTCTTCCTCGGGGAAGAAACCTTTCGGTATGGTCGCGTACAACAGCACCGTCAGCGCAAAGGTACACACGGCAACGAAGAGCACCACGTTGCGGTGCGCGAGGGCCTTGTCGAGCAGATACACATAGCCGTTGCGCAATGCCGTGAAACCCGCTTCGAAATGGCGGCCGATGAAGGTTTTCTCGCCATGCGTGGGGTCGCTGTCATTGTGCTCGCGCGAATCGGCAGGCAGGAAGCGGCTGGCCAGCATCGGCACCAGGGTCAGCGACACGACGGCCGACACCAGCACGGCCAGCGAGACGACCACGGCGAATTCATGGAACAGCAAGCCGATCACGCCCGGCATGAAGAAGATGGGAATGAACACGGCCACCAGCGAGACGGAAATCGAGATGATGGTAAAGCCCATCTCTTTCGCCCCTTCCAGCGCTGCGCGTATCGGTTTCTTGCCCATCTCGATATGGCGCACGATGTTTTCCAGCACCACGATGGCGTCGTCGACCACAAGGCCCACGGCCAGGGTAATGCCCAGCAGGGAAACGTTATCGAGGCTGTAGCCGAGCCAGTACAGCAGGGCCAGCGCGCCGAGCAGGGAAATCGGCATGGTGACGGCAGGAATGAAAGTGGCGGCCGCGCGGTGCAGGAACAGGAAGATCACCAGCACCACCAGCACCACCGTCAGGGCCAAGGTCAAATTCACGTCGTGGATGGCTTCGCGGATCGACAGCGAACGGTCGTTGACCAGGCTGATCTGTATCGACTGGGGCAATTGTTCCTTGAAGCCCGGCAGCAAACGGCGCACGCCATCGACCACTTGCACGGTGTTGGCGTCCGGTTGGCGCTGCACCATCAGGCTGATCGAGCGCTCGCCATTGAAACTGCCGACGGACTTGATCGATTGAAAGCTGTCTTCCACCTCGGCCACGTCTTTCAGGCGCACGGGCTGGCCGTTGCGGCTGGCGACGATCAGTTCGGCAAAGTCGGCCGCTTTCATCATTTGCGGATTGCCCTGGATGGTCAGGGTCTGGCTGGGGCCGTCAAGGATGCCCAGCGGCGAATTCGTGTTCGAGGTGCGCAAGGCAACAGCCAGCTCATCCATCGTCAGGTTGCGCGCGTTCATCAGGTCGGCACGGGCGCGCACGCGCACGGCAAAGCGTTTCTGGCCATTGACGATGACTTGGGCGACGCCAGGCAGGGTCGACAGGCTGGGGGCGATCAGGTTTTCCGCATAGTCGTTGAGGTCCGACAAGTTCAGCGAGGGCGACGTCATCTGGATGAACAGCACGGGCGCATCGGCCGGATTGACCTTGCGGTAGGACGGCAGGTCCGTCATTTCCGTCGGCAACTGGCGCTGCGCGCGCAGCAGGGCCGCCTGCACGTCGACGGCCGCCTCGTTGACATTGATGCTGGCGTCAAATTCCAGGGTCAGCGAGGTATTGCCCAGCGTACTCGTGGAGGTGATCAGGCTCAGGCCGGAAATGGTGGAAAACTGCTTTTCCAGTGGCAAGGCCACCGACGAGGCCATGGTTTCCGGGCTGGCGCCGGCCAGGTCGGCGCTGACGTTGATGACGGGCGTGTTGTAGCTTGGCAAGGCCGCCACGGGAATTTGCAGGTAGGCCAGCACGCCGGCCAGGATGATGGAGAGGGACAGCAACACCACCATGACGGGGCGGCGGATGCTCAGTTCGGACAGGTTCATGCTGGCTTGCCCTGCGCTGCGGCGGCGCCTTCGACAGCCTTGTGTTTTTCCACCAGGCGCACCTTGCTACCCGGACGCAAGTTCTGCTTGCCATCGACGATGACCTTTTCATCGCCGCTCAATCCGGTGACGACGGCGCCCGGTCCGAACGCGTACACGCGCGTCACCTTGCGCATCCTGGCCGTGTTGTCCGCCTCCATCGAGTACACGAAGGTGCCGACGGTACTCGTGATGATGGCATTTTGCGGGATCACCAGCGCATCCTTGAGGGTGCGCACGGTCAGCTGTGTATTTACATACTGGCCTGGCCACAAGTCGGTGCCGCCATTATTGAAGCGCGCCTTGACCTTGATCACGCCGGTGGCGGGATCGACGGCATTGTCGATAAAGCTCAGTTTGCCATCGAGCTGCTTGCCGCCCGCGTCGGACAGCAACGCCGTGACAGGCACCTCGCCCGCCTTTTGCGCCGCCAGCAAGCCCGACAGGCTGCTTTCCGGCAGAGTGAACGACACGTCGATCGGGTCGAGCTGGGTGATGCTTGTCAAGGACGTGGCCGGCTGCACCAGGCTGCCCGCGTAGACATTGATGGCGCCCACCCTGCCCGCCTGCGGCGCGCGCAGGATGGTGTAGCTGGAGTCGACCTGGGCGGCGCGCAAGGCGGCCTGGTCGGCGGCCAGCAAGGCGCGTGCCGCGTCGAGCTGGCTTTGCAGGGTATCGACGGCGCCCTGGGCGATGAAGTTTTTGCTCAGCAAATCCTGGTTGCGCTTGAGCTGGCGCTCGAAGTCCTGCACCGAGGCGCGGTCACGCAATACCTGCGCCTGCGCCTTGTCGACATTCGCATGCTCGCTACGCGCATCGAGGGTGAACATCAGCTCGCCCTGCTTGACGAACTGGCCTTCGCGGATATGCACCTTGGTAATAGTGCTGGTCGTCTGCGGGTGCAAGTCAACGCTGCTGATCGGCATCACGCTGCCATTGGCTTGCAACACCATCGGCACATCCTGGCGCACGGGCGCAACCACGCTCACCGTCGTCGGCGCCTGTCCGCCCTTGCCCCCTTTGCCATCCTGCCCGCCGGTCGCCGCGCCGGACAGATGATTGAAATACCAGATGCCGCCACCGATACACAGGACCGCACCCACGAGGATTGCCAGACTAGTCTTTTTCATTGTTCTGTCACGCTGTTGCAGCGCAGGGCTGCAGGTTGAATGTAGTGGTTGCCAGAGAGGCAGAAAACACAATATTGTCGCATGGAAATGCTCACTTTCCTGCGTAATACTCTGGCACGATGAGGGTGACTTCCAGTCCACCGTCGACATGGTTGAGCAGTGAAACCGTGGCGCCGTGCTGCTCGGCGATATTGCGCGCGATGGTCAGGCCCAGGCCCGTGCCGCCCGACTCGCGCGAACGCGAAGTCTCGATGCGGTAAAACGGTTCGAACACTTTCACCAGTTGATCTGGCGCAATGCCCGGCCCGCCGTCGCGGATGCGGATACGCGCGGCACCGGCGATGCGCTCGACGGTCACCTGCGCGTGGTGGCCATATTTGACGGCATTGTCGATCAAGTTCACCAGGCAGCGCCGCATGGCAATGGGTCGCGCCATCAAGGCCATGCCAGCCTGTCCACTGAGGGTGACTTTCTGGCCGGCATCGGCCGCATCGGAGCAGACGCTATCTAACAGGGAATCGAGATCGAGCGCCTGCATCGCTTCCGTGCTGTCCATCGAGCGGGCCAGGTCCAGCCCTTCCTTGACCATGCTTTGCATGGCCGACAGGTCGCCCACCAGACGGTCATACAGTTCCGTATCGGCCACTTTTTCCAGGCGCAAGCGCAAGCGCGTCAGCGGCGTCTGCAAGTCATGCGTGATGGCGGCCAGCATCTGTGTACGCTGAGAAATGTGCTGGCGGATGCGCGCCTGCATGGCATTGAAAGCGGCGCTGGCCTGGCGGATCTCGCTGGCGCCCGACAGGGTCAGCGGCGGATGGTTGATGTCGTTGCCCAGGTCTTTCGCCGCCTGCGCCAGCTGTTTGAGCGGGCGCATGGTCATGCGCGTGACCAGGTAGGCGAGGATAGCGATGCTGATCAGGAAAGGCAGCAGAGTCATCCAGTCGTTATGTTCATTGAACGGCGGCTGCTGGCGCGGCGGCAAGACCATCAGGCGCAGCACGTGGCCGTCCTGCATGCGCACGTCGAGGTTTTCGCAGGTGCCGCCCCATGGCTTGGCGGCAAACATACCCGGCGACTGGCGCGGCTTGACGCAGGCGGGCGGGCGTTCGGCCAGGGCGCTGACCTTGAAGCCCTCGCCCAGCTTGGCTTGCAGGGCGCCGGAAAATTCCGTCGGCGCGCCGGGCGTGTGTTCCGTCGCGGGACGCAGCTCCAGGCGCACGCTGCCCTTGTTGGCCACTTTCAGGTAGGCGGCGCGCGAGGCCAGCGGCACCACGTCAGCCGCCATCACCAGCTGCTCGGCCCGCTCGACGGCGTGGTAGTCGCGGTATTGCTCGATGGCGCGCTGACGTTCGCCCACGGCCAGCCACTGCGTCAGCGCGGCCGAAGCGACGATGCCGATCAGCAAAAACATGAAGACTCTGCCCGTCATCGAGCCCAGGAAGGCTTTCACGCGTGCGGCTCCACATTGACCTGGCCGGCCAGCACGTAGCCGCCGTTGCGCACGGTCTTGATGATTTGCGGCAAGCGGGCATCTTCGCCAAGCTTTTGCCGCAAGCGGCTGATCTGGATATCGATCGAGCGGTCGAATGGATCGGCGTCGCGCCCCTGTGTCAGGTTCAGCAGCTGGTCGCGGTTGAGCACGCGGTTCGGGTGCTCCAGGAACACGCGCAGCAAGCGGAATTCCGCGCCCGACAGCATGATCACCAGGCCGCTGGGATTGAGCAGGTGGCGCGCCGTCAAGTCCAGCGTCCAGCCGGAAAAACGGATTTGCTGCGCCTTGTCCGATGGCACGTTCGACGGCATGGCATGGCTGCGGCGCAGCACGCTGCGTATGCGCGCCAGCAATTCGCGGGGCTCGAACGGTTTCGGCAAATAATCGTCGGCGCCCATTTCCAGGCCCAGGATACGGTCCAGCGGCTCATTGCGCGCCGTCAACATGATCACCGGCACGGTCGACTGCGCGCGCAGCTTGCGGCACAAGGTCAGGCCGTCGTCGCCAGGCAGGTTCAAGTCGAGCACGATCAGGTCGGGCCGCGTTTCATCGAGGATTTTCCACATGGCCGTGCCATCAGCCGCGCCCAGGGTGCGGTAGGCGTTCGTTTCCAGGTAGTCCGCCAGCAAGCTGCGGATATCGCGGTCGTCGTCGACGATGAGAATTGTAGAAGTGGGTTCCATGGTACGAATTATCCCCACTTCGCCCGCCCTTGCACAACGCATTTGTATCGTCTTGTATATAGAAGACCCGAAGAAACATATAGATACAAACTGTCTGGCAGCGGACACTTCGGGGAAACATGGAGAGTCCAACATGGATTCATGTGCAGCAACATGTACATCCCTCACTTTGACAAAGGAATCCAGATGAACGCCTCAATGACAACCTTGCGCAAGAATTTGATCATCGCCATGAGCGTACTCGGCATGGGTGCGGCATCGCTGACCGTCCACGCCCAGGAAGCGGCCGCCAGCGCGCCTGCCGCCAGCACCAAGATGCAACATGACGGCCAGCGCGGCCAGCACCGCGGTGGCAACCCGGCCGAGCGCATGGCCAAGTACCAGGCCCGCCTGCACGACAAGCTGAAGCTGACGGCCGCGCAGGAACCGGCCTGGGCCACTTTCACGGCCGCCAATGCGCCGAAAAAACCGATGGGCGACTGGAAAGCCAGGCGCGAAGCGATGGCCAAGCTGTCGGCGCCGGAACGCATGGAGCAATGGATCGCCATGTCAAAGGAACGCATCGCCGGCCAGGAAAGCCGTCTGGCCTCGCTGAAAACCTTCTACGCCGTGCTGACGCCGGAGCAAAGGAAAGTGTTTGACGACAGCGTGCCTGGCGGCAAGCACGGCGGCCATCGCGGTGGCCACCATGGCGGTCACCACGGCATGCAGCAGCATCCCAAAGCCGGGTAGGTCGGATTAGGTCCGCAGGACCGTAATCCGACAACTTTGTTGGCGTGTACGGTGGTGTCGGGTTACGCCCTTACGGGCTAACCCGACCTACTCGTCGAGCTTGCGCAAGGAAGTCAGGAACGTCGATGCATTCTGGAAGCCGATCACGCGCGACTGGGCGATTTCCTGCCCCTGCCGGTTGAACATGATGATGCCCGGCGGGCCGAACAGCTGGAAGCGTTTCAGCATGGCCTTGTCGTCCGCGTCATTGGCCGTCACGTCCACCTGCAGCAGCACGGCTTGCCCCATCTTCTCGCGCACGGCGGGATCGACGAAGGTCAGCTTTTCCATCTCGATGCACGACACGCACCAGTCCGCATAAAAATCCAGCAAGGCCGGCTTGCCATTCAGCTGCGCCAGCGCCGCATCGAGCTGCGCCACGGTCTTTACGCGCGTAAACGGTTGCGCGTGGACTTGGCCACCACCGAGGTGGGCCAGCGGCGCCAGCGGGTCGCGGCCACCGCTGGCAACGCCCACCAGCTGCATCGCGCCCAGTACGGCAAAGACGAGGCCGAAGGCCTTGCCGATCCAGGCGTTCTGCGCGCCGCTCTTACCCATCAGCAAATACATGCCGTAGCCGACGAACAGCACCGTCCAGCCCAGCATCTGCACGGCGCCCGGCAGCACGGGCGAGACCAGCCACCAGGCCACTCCCAGTTGCAGCACGCCAAAGAAGCGCTTGACGGCATCCATCCAGGCGCCGGCACGGGGCAGCAAGGTGCCAGCCGACACGCCCACCAACAGCAAGGGCACGCTCATGCCCACCGCCATGGCAAACAGGGCACTGCCGCCGATGACGACGTCGCGCGTCTGGCTGATGTACAGCAAGGCGCCGGCCAGCGGCGCAGCCACGCATGGCCCCACGATCAGGGCGGAAATGGCGCCCATGACGAACACGCCTGCCAGGCGGCCCGACGATTGCTGGTTCGATACGGACGTCAGCTTGCCTTGCAGGAAAGCCGGCACCTGCAGTTCATACAAACCGAACATCGACAGCGCCAGGCCGGCCATCAGCAGGGCAAAGAAACCCAGCACCCAGGGGTTCTGCAGCTGGGCCGCCAAGCCTTCGCCCGCCAGCCCGGCCGCCACGCCCAGCGCCGTATAGACGATGGCCATGCCCAGCGCGTATGTCAGCGACAGCAGCAAGCCGCGCGAGCGGCTGACCTTGGCGCCATCGCCGATGATGATCGATGACAGGATAGGCACCATCGGCAGCACGCACGGTGTAAACGCCAGGCCCAGGCCCAGCAGCATGAACAGGGGCACGATGACGAGCAGCTTGCCGCCCTTCAGTGCCGCTTCGATCTTGCCCATCTCGCTTTGCGCGGGCGCGGCGCTTGCCGCCACGGGGGCCGCCGCTACCGTCTCGGGCATGCTGGTGATATCGGCCTGCGGAATGCTCAGCACGGATACCCCAGGCGACGCTTGCGCCTGCGGCCCGTTGACGGCTGCCGTGTCGACTGCCGGCGCGGAAGGCAAGGCAAATTTCGACGGCAAGCCGCCCGGCGCCATGCTCTGGCCGCCGCCACCGCCCACCAGCTGGGCCGTCGCATCCTGCGGCGCATAGCACAAGCCCTTGTCGGAGCATCCCTGTCCCGTCGCCTTCAGGGTGAACGCCCCGGCCGCCTCCACGGGAATCGTGATGGTGAGGGTCTTGCGGAACGTTTCCACGTTCTTCTGGAAGGTGTCGTCGAACTTGACCTTGCCAGCCGGATACACGGGCGTGCCCAGCTTGGCGCCCACGGCCTCGAACTTGAAGCGCTCGTGGTACATATAGTAGCCATCGGCAATTACATAGGTGACGGCGATGGTGGACGGATCCTGCATGCGGGCAGAAAATTTGAAAGCCAGCTCGGGATCGAGGAATTCATCGTCGGCAAGGGCATGATTGCTGCCAAAGACGGCCATGGCCAGCAGCAAGCAGGTGGCAAACCAGATCAGCAGTTGATGCAGGGGAGCGGCGCGCGCGGTGGCGCTGGAGGGGAAACGGGACATGAACGACCTTTTTCTGCGGCATCAGCTGTGCCATTCAACAAGAGACGCGCGGGGCGTGCAGTGGCTGCAGGGCCGGCGCGAAAGAAGAATAGTACACCGCAGCAAAGATAGCTGCAGCAGAAAACAAAAAAGCCAGGCTAGGCCTGGCTTTCTTAGATGCAATTGCCGGGATTACTCGCCAGCAACTTCAACTGCTTCGGTCGTATCTGGACGATCCATCAGTTCAACGAACGCCATAGGAGCGTTATCGCCGACGCGGAAACCCATTTTCAGGATACGCACATAGCCGCCGTTACGGTTGGCGTAACGTGGGCCCAGTTCAGCGAACAGCTTCAAGACCATTTCACGATCGCGCAGGCGGTTGAAGGCCAGACGCTTGTTTGCCAGGCAGTCAGTTTTGCCCAAGGTCAGAATTGGCTCGACAACGCGACGCAGTTCTTTTGCTTTTGGCAGGGTGGTTTTGATCGCTTCGTGACGCAGCAGCGATACTGTCATGTTGCGCAGCATTGCCAGACGGTGGGACGAGGTACGATTCAGTTTACGGAGGCCGTGACCGTGACGCATGATAAATCCTTTCGGTGAGTGTTTAAATTCCAGCTCTTCGATCGATGAAGCTAGTGCAACATCGCGGGCCGGTTTGGTGCTTCAAAATAAAAGCCTGGGACACCTGTCCCAGGCAGTTTGCTACAACTACGAATTACTTTTCCAGGCCGGCAGGCGGCCAGTTTTCCAGCTTCATGCCCAAGGTCAAGCCGCGCGATGCCAGCACTTCCTTGATTTCGTTCAGGGACTTGCGGCCCAGGTTTGGCGTTTTCAGCAGTTCGTTTTCCGAACGTTGGATCAGGTCGCCGATGTAGTAGATGTTTTCCGCTTTCAGGCAGTTCGCCGAACGCACGGTCAACTCCAGGTCGTCGACTGGACGCAACAGGATAGGATCGACCAGCGGAGCACGCGATGGCGCTTCGGCGGCAGCTTCCGTGCCTTCCAGGGCAGCGAACACATTCAACTGGTCCACCAGGACGCGGGCCGACTGGCGGATCGCTTCTTCCGGCGAGATCACGCCGTTGGTTTCGATGTTGATGATCAGCTTGTCCAGGTCGGTACGCTGTTCGACGCGAGCCGATTCAACGAAGTACGAGACACGGCGCACTGGCGAGAACGACGCATCCAGAATGATGCGGCCGATGGTCTTGTTCGTGTCTTCCGACAGGCGACGCACGTTGCCAGGAACGTAGCCGCGGCCTTTTTCAACCTTGATCTGCATGTCCAGCTTGCCACCAGCGGTCAGGTGGGCGATCACGTGGTCAGGGTTGATCAGTTCGACGTCATGCGGCAGGTCGATGTCGGAGGCCAGGATGGCGCCTTCGCCTTCTTTTTTCAGGGTCAGGGTTACCGAATCGCGGTTGTGGACTTTGAAAACCACACCCTTCAAGTTCAGCAACAGATCGACGACGTCTTCTTGCACGCCATCGAGGGAAGAATATTCGTGGACGACGCCAGCGATCGTCACTTCGGTCGGCGCGTAGCCTACCATCGACGACAGCAGAACGCGGCGCAACGCGTTACCCAATGTGTGGCCGTAGCCGCGCTCGAACGGTTCCATCACGACCTTGGCGTGACCTGCCCCGAGAGCTTCAACATCGATAATACGTGGCTTCAACAAACTGTTTTGCATGAAATGTCCTTTTCAATACCCTCGGCTCATTACACCGATAAGGCTGATGGCATTAGTGAAACGCCCACTTTACAAAAGCAAAGTGGGCGGAGATCTTGCTACTGACTACTATTAACGCGAGTACAGCTCGACGATCAGCGATTCGTTGACGTCGTTAGCGATTTCGTTACGCTCTGGCAGGGACTTGAAGGTGCCTTCCATTTTCTTGGCATCAACCGAAACCCAGCTAGGCATGCCAACTTGTTCAGCCAGCGACAGTGCTTCAACGATACGCACTTGCTTTTTCGATTTTTCACGAACAGCAACGATGTCGCCAACTTTGACCGCGTACGAAGCGATGTTCACAACGATACCGTTCACGGTAAACGCTTTGTGGCTGACCAATTGACGCGCTTCAGCGCGGGTCGAGCCAAAGCCCATGCGGTAGCAAACGTTGTCCAGACGCGTTTCCAGCAACTTCAACAGCGTTTCGCCGGTGTTGCCTTTACGACGGTCTGCTTCAGCGAAGTAGCGGCGGAATTGACGTTCCAGCACGCCGTACATGCGCTTGACTTTTTGCTTTTCGCGCAGTTGGTTACCGTAGTCCGAGGTGCGGGCGCCGGATTTGACACCGTGCTGGCCTGGTTTGACGTCCAGTTTGCACTTGCTGTCCAGCGAGCGACGTGCGCTCTTCAGGAACAGGTCAGTACCTTCACGGCGGGAGAGTTTTGCTTTAGGTCCGATATAACGTGCCACGATACTTCCTTTTTTTAATGATAACGCCCCAGCCACATGCATGATCAAACACGCTGCTGCGGTTAGGCGCTAGTCTGACTCAGCTTCAATCAGACGGTGGCTGAAAACGAAAAACCCGCCAAATGGAATTTGACAGGCAAGAACAGCCGGGCAGTATAACCGTTTCCGGCTCCCTGCTCCAGCGATTTCACACAACTGTACTGAGTTACAACAGATAGCAAAGCAGCTGGCGCCGAAGCGCCCTCTGCAGCACTATCTTAGATACGACGACGTTTCGGTGGACGGCAACCGTTGTGCGGTACCGGCGTCACGTCCTGGATCTCGGTGATCTTGATGCCCAGGTTGTTCAGCGCGCGAACGGCGGATTCACGACCAGGACCTGGGCCCTTGATACGTACTTCCAGGTTCTTGACGCCACACTCAACAGCCACTTTACCAGCGGCTTCCGCGGCGACCTGCGCTGCGAACGGGGTCGATTTACGCGAACCCTTGAAGCCTGCACCGCCGGAGGTAGCCCACGACAAGGCATTGCCTTGACGATCGGTGATGGTAATGATGGTGTTATTGAACGAAGCGTGGACATGTGCAATGCCTTCAGCGACGTTCTTTTTAACTTTTTTACGCACGCGTGCTGATGCGGCGTTATTTTGCGACTTAGCCATAATTATTCCCTAGCGGATTATTTTTTCAGCGATTGAGCGGCTTTACGCGGTCCCTTGCGGGTACGTGCGTTCGTACGCGTACGCTGGCCACGGCAAGGCAGACCCTTACGATGACGCATGCCGCGGTAGCAACCCAGATCCATCAAACGCTTGATGTTCATGGACAGTTCACGACGCAGATCGCCTTCGACGATGAATTTACCTACTTCATCGCGCAGTTTTTCCAGTTCGCTGTCATCCAGATCTTTGATCTTTTTGTTGGTTGCTACACCGGTCGATGCACAGATTTTCTCTGCGCGTGGACGGCCCACACCGTAGATGGCCGTCAGGCCGATAACGGTATGCTGATGATTTGGGATATTAACCCCTGCAATACGTGCCATTTGTTATTCCTCGATTAACCTTGACGCTGCTTGTGACGTGGTTCCACGCAGATTACGCGGACTACGCCTTTGCGCTTGATGATCTTGCAGTTGCGGCAGATCCGCTTGACTGATGCGAGAACTTTCATTTTGGGGCTCTTTCTTTCGCTTCTTTGGTTTGATTCAGTGTGTTACTTGGTACGGAACACAATGCGGGCTCGGCTCAGGTCGTACGGCGTTAACTCCACCGTCACCTTGTCTCCAGGGAGAATGCGAATATAATTCATCCGCATTTTACCTGAAATATGCCCGAGCACCACGTGTCCGTTCTCCAGCTTCACTCGAAATGTTGCATTTGGGAGATTCTCAAGAATCTCGCCCTGCATCTGTATGACGTCGTCTTTTGCCATTCGGTATGTTTACCGCGCTTAACGCGTCGGAATTCCGCCCTTGAAATTTGCTTTGCGCAGCAGCGAATCATATTGCTGCGACATCACGTAGTTCTGTACTTGCGCCATGAAATCCATGGTGACAACTACAATAATCAATAAAGAAGTACCGCCGAAATAGAATGGTACTTTCCACTGGGCTTGCATAAATTCCGGCAATAAACACACCAGGGTGATGTAGACTGCGCCGGCAAGTGTCAAGCGTGTCAGGATCTTGTCGATGTAACGGGCTGTCTGCTCGCCTGGACGGATCCCGGGAATGAACGCACCGCTTTTCTTCAAGTTATCCGCTGTTTCCTTGCTGTTAAACACCAGCGCTGTATAGAAGAAACAGAAAAACACGATCGCCACTGCGTACAACAGCGCATGGATAGGCTCACCAGGCCCCATCGATGCTGCCAAATCTTTCAAGAACCGCACCGCAGGGTTAGCGTTGTCGGCGCCCTTTGAAAACCAGTCCACGATAGTGGCCGGAAACAAGATGATCGAAGAAGCAAAGATCGGCGGGATCACGCCGGCCATGTTCAGCTTCAACGGCAAATGGCTGGTTTGACCGCCATAAATCTTGTTGCCTACCTGGCGCTTCGCGTAATTGACCAATATTTTGCGCTGACCACGTTCGACGAATACAACGAAGTACGTTACCAGTGCTACCAGGATCACGATGAAAATCGCGCTGAAGCTGCCGATCGAACCATTCGACACCTGAGTGAACAAGCCACCCAACGCCGACGGCAGACCTGCTGCAATCCCGGCAAAAATGATGATCGAGATGCCATTCCCCAAGCCACGCTCGGTAATTTGCTCACCCAACCACATCAAAAACATTGTTCCGGTCAACAAAGTGACGACCGTCACGAAGCGGAATGCAAGACCAGGTTCCAACACCAGACCAGCTTGCGACTCCAGTGCGACTGCAATGCCCAACGCTTGGAACAGTGCCAGGGCAACCGTGAAATACCGGGTGTACTGGGTGATCTTGCGACGACCTGCTTCGCCTTCTTTTTTCAACGCTTCCATCTGCGGTGACACGATCGACAGCAATTGCATGATGATCGAGGCCGAGATATAAGGCATGATACCCAGCGCAAACACTGTAAAACGAGACAAGGCACCGCCCGAGAACATGTTGAACATGCCCAGGACGCCGCCTTCGTGCTCCTTGAACAGCGAGGCTAATTGTGTCGGGTCAATCCCGGGAACCGGGACGTGAGCACCGATACGATAAACCACCAATGCGCCAAGCAAAAACCAGAGCCGTCCCCAAGGGAAACCGGCCGCTGCACTTTTAGCAAGTTGTGGATTAGTCGCCAATTTTCGCTCCGATCAAGCTGTTAGCGGTCAACTCAGGCTACCGAGCCGCCGGCTGCTTCGATGGCGGCTTTCGCGCCAGCGGACACTTTCAAGCCCTTCAAATTCACCGCTTTGGTGATTTCGCCGGACAAGATCACGCGCACGTCACGGGCCAACACGCCCAGAACGCCAGCTTGCTTCAAGACCAGAATGTCGACATCGCCAACAGCCAGGTTGTTCAGATCGGACAGGCGCACTTCAGCTTTGAAGGTTGCGTGCATCGATTTGAAACCGCGCTTAGGCAGACGGCGTTGCAGAGGCATCTGACCGCCTTCGAAACCGACTTTATGAAAGCCGCCCGAACGCGATTTCTGACCTTTGTGACCACGACCCGAGGTTTTACCCAGGCCGGAGCCGATACCGCGACCGACGCGACGCTTGTAGTGCTTAGCGCCTTCGGCTGGTGCAATAGTATTCAATTCCATGATTTGCTCCGTTCGTGTAAGCCCGAAGGCTTACCCGACAACTTTAACGAGATACGATACTTTATTGATCATGCCGCGTACGGATGGGGTGTCTTGCAATTCGGAAACCGAATTTACACGACGCAGACCCAGACCGCGCACGGTAGCGCGATGCGATTCGCGCGTACCGATCAAGCCCTTGACCAATTGCACTTTGACTGTGTTTGTCATTTTGTCCACCTTAAGCCAGAATGTCTTCGACCGACTTGCCGCGTTTGGCAGCGATATCGGAAGCAGTGCTCATTTTCGACAGGCCGTCCAGCGTAGCGCGTACCAGGTTGTATGGGTTGTTCGAACCGGTGGATTTCGCCACCACGTCCGTCACGCCCATCACTTCGAAGATAGCGCGCATGGCGCCACCAGCGATAACGCCAGTACCAGGCTTAGCTGGGTTCATCAGGACCTTGGAGGCGCCGTGACGACCAACAACCGTGTGATGCAAGGTGCCGTTTTTGAGCGGTACTTTGATCAGGTTGCGACGGGCTTCTTCCATTGCCTTCTGCACGCCAACTGGCACTTCTTTCGATTTGCCCTTGCCCATGCCGACGCGGCCATCGCCATCACCAACTACGGTCAGCGCGGCGAAACCCATGATACGACCACCCTTGACCACTTTGGTCACGCGGTTGATCGCGATCATTTTTTCGCGCATGCCATCATCCGGCTTGTCGCTTTGCATTTTTGCTTGCATTTTTGCCATGATTGATCCTTAGAACTTCAGACCGGCTTCGCGTGCGGCTTCTGCCAACGCTTTCACACGGCCGTGGTAACGGAAACCGGAGCGGTCAAACGCAACTTCGGTAATCCCTGCTTTCAACGCTTTTTCAGCGACGCGCTTGCCGATCAAGGCTGCAGCAGCGGCATTGCCGCCTTTGCCGGATTGGCCTGCCAGTTCAGCGCGAACTTCCGCTTCAGCCGTCGAGGCCGAAACCAGGATTTTTGCATCCGGGCTGATCAGGTTGGCGTAAATGTGCAGGTTGGTGCGATGCACCGACAAGCGATTTACTTTCAATTCCGCAATCTTGATGCGGGTTTGGCGTCCGCGGCGAAGCCGTGATTCTTTCTTATCCATCGTCAGCCCCTAATTACTTCTTCTTGGTTTCTTTAAGCTTAACCACTTCGTCCGCATAGCGAACGCCCTTGCCTTTATAAGGCTCAGGAGCGCGGTAAGCACGAACTTCAGCGGCTACCTGGCCAACCTGTTGACGGTCGATACCTTTAATCAGGATCTCGGTCGGGGTTGGTGTTGCGCAGGTAACGCCAGCTGGCATGTCATGCACTACAGGGTGCGAGAAACCCAGGGACAGATTCAACTTGTCGCCTTGAGCTTGCGCCTTGTAACCCACGCCTACCAGGTTCAGCTTTTTCTCGAAACCCTTGGTGACGCCAACAACCATGTTGTTGACCAGTGCGCGCAGCGTGCCGGACATGGCATTGGCTTCGCGGCTGTCGTTCGCCACGTCGAAACTCAGGGTTCCTGCATTGTTTTCCACTTTGACCTGGCCGGTGAGGGCCTGGGAAAGTACGCCCAGCGGGCCTTTTACGGTGATCGCTTGTGCGGAGATGGCGACTTCGGCGCCAGCTGGCACTACGATAGGCATTTTAGCTACTCGAGACATGTGTAACTCCTTAAGCCACGTAGCAAATAACTTCGCCGCCGACACCGGTAGCGCGTGCTTTGCGGTCAGTCATGACGCCTTGCGGAGTCGACACGATCGCCACACCCAAGCCATTCATCACAACAGGGATCTCGTCTTTACCCTTGTAGACGCGCAGACCCGGACGGGACACGCGCTCCAAGCGCTCAATAACGGGACGGCCAACATAATACTTCAAACCGATTTTCAGTTCCGCTTTGCCACCAGCTTCGGCAACAGCGAAATCTTCAATGTAACCCTCGTCCTTCAGGACGCTGGCAATCGCAATTTTGACTTTCGACGATGGCATGGCCACGGTCGTCTTTTGCACGCCTTGTGCATTGCGAATGCGGGTCAGCATATCGGCGATAGGATCGCTCATACTCATTGCATATTCTCCTATTACCAGCTTGCTTTTGTCATACCCGGAATTTCACCACGCATGGCGAATTCACGGAGCTTGATACGACCCAGACCGAATTTACGGAATGTGCCGCGCGGACGACCAGTGATGGCGCAACGGTTACGTTGACGCGTCGGGTTCGAGTTACGTGGCAGCGCCTGCAATTTCAGGCGAGCTTCGTAGCGCTCTTCTTCCGATTTCGATTGGTCATCGACGATGGCCTTGAGAGCTTCGCGCTTAGGGGCGAATTTCGCCACCAGGTCAGCACGCTTGATCTCACGATTAATCAGTGACAGTTTGGCCATGATCAGTTCCTGAAAGGGAATTTAAAGGCGGCGAGCAAAGCTTTGGCTTCGTCATCGGTCTTAGCGGTTGTCGTGATGCTGATATTCATACCGCGCAACGCGTCAATCTTGTCGTATTCGATTTCAGGGAAAATGATCTGTTCCTTGACACCGATGTTGTAGTTGCCACGACCATCAAATGCACGGCCGTTCACACCACGGAAATCGCGTACGCGCGGCAGAGCCACGGTAATGAAGCGATCCAGGAACTCGTACATGCGAGCGCCGCGCAGGGTGACCATCGTACCGATCGGGTAACCTTCACGGATTTTGAAGCCTGCGATCGCTTTGCGGGACTTGGTGGTCACTGGCTTCTGGCCGGCGATCTTGGTCAAGTCAGCAACTGCGTGCTCGAGAACTTTTTTATCCGCGATAGCCTCACCAACACCCATGTTCAGGGTGATCTTGGTCAGGCGTGGAACTTCCATTACCGACTTGTAACCAAACTTGCTGGTCAGGTCGGCAACGACTTTTTCTTTATAGAATTCTTGGAGACGTGCCATGATTTCTTAAGCCTTCACTACTTCGCCGGAGGATTTAAAGATGCGGACTTTCTTGCCGTCCACTTCTTTGAAACCCACGCGATCTGCCTTGCCAGTCGCTGCATTAAACAATGCAACGTTGGACACGTGAATTGGCATGGTCTTATCGACGATACCACCAGTTACGCCAGTCATCGGGTTTGGCTTAGTCGCTTTTTTAGCGATGTTAATGCCGTCAACCACGATATGTTCAGCATCGATACGCTGCTGTACCACACCACGTTTGCCCTTGTCTTTCCCGGTCAGAACGATGACTTCGTCGTTTTTACGAATCTTATCCATTACGACTCCTTACAGGACTTCCGGTGCCAGGGACACGATTTTCATGAACTTCTCAGTACGCAGTTCGCGTGTGACAGGTCCAAAAATACGGGTACCGATCGGTTCCAGCTTGGCGTTCAACAGAACGGCGGCATTGCCGTCGAACTTCACCAGGGAACCGTCTTGGCGGCGAACACCTTTAGCGGTGCGCACAACCACGGCGTTATAAATTTCACCTTTTTTGACACGGCCACGTGGCGCAGCAACCTTAACGGTTACCTTGATCACATCGCCAATGCCAGCATAACGGCGCTTGGAGCCGCCCAATACCTTGATGCACATTACTTCTTTGGCACCGGTATTGTCAGCCACTTCGAGCCGGCTTTCAGTTTGAATCATAGTATTCTCTTTCCCAACTTAAGCCGAAGAATCCACACAATGTAGACCCACGGTCAGTCTTGGTCCCGCCAGAGCCGCCCTGCTGGGCTTCACTGTTTGGGTGCATGACCTTCATACATCAACTGACCGCGAATGCTACTGTCTGTGGCCAGACACTTTGCGGCGTTACATGAACGAAGCCCGCAAGTATTACATACAATTTGCGGGCCTGCAAGTACTAATTAAAAGCCACCGCCGAAACGGTGGTTTTTATTTAAACGGTTGGTGCGGCTTGAACCACACGTGTCACCGTCCATGCCTTCGTTTTGGAGATCGGGCGACCTTCCTGGATCTCGACCGTATCACCGGCCTTGACTTGGTTGGTCTCGTCATGCGCGTGATACTTGTTCGAGCGCATGATGATCTTGCCATACAAAGGATGTTTTACGTGGCGCTCGATCAGAACGGTAACGGTCTTGTCCATCTTGTCCGAAACCACTTTACCGATCAGCGTGCGCTTGAGCGACTGTTTCACTGGTTCGTTCATTTGGCTTCCTTCAGATTCATTACCGTCTTCACACGCGCGATATCGCGGCGTACCTTCTTGAGCTGCGAAGTGTTGCTCAGCTGCTGCGTAGCGATTTGCATGCGCAGGCCGAACTGTGCCTTCAACAGGTCATTCAGCTCTTTTTGCAGAGCTGGCTGGTCCTTGCCGCGGAGTTCAGATGCTTTCATATACAACTCCAATTATTGGCCGACTTGGCGGATGACAAACGTCGTCGCCAGTGGCAGTTTAGCGGCGGCAAGACGGAATGCTTCCCGTGCCAGCGCTTCATCAACGCCATCCATTTCGTACAGTACTTTGCCTGGCTGAATTTCAGCGACGTAGTACTCAGGATTACCTTTACCGTTACCCATACGGACTTCAGCCGGTTTGTTCGAAATCGGTTTGTCCGGGAAAATACGGATCCAGATACGGCCACCGCGCTTGATGTGACGCGTCATTGCACGACGCGCCGCTTCAATTTGACGCGCAGTGATACGACCGCGCGCAACTGCCTTCAGACCGAATTCGCCAAACGACACGGCGGTGCCGCGGCTGTGCGAAATACCGGTATTACGGCCTTTCTGCTCTTTACGATACTTTCTGCGTGCTGGTTGCAGCATGATTATTCTCCTGCTTTCTCAGCTGGTGCTGCTGCGGCGGCCGGTTTAGCGGCGGTACGCACACGTGCACCTGGTGCTGTGGATGGTTTCGCACCGGCACCGGCTGGACGTGGACGGCCAGCTGGCTTGCCATCGTCACGGCGTGGGCCGCGGCTTTTCTTCTCGTCAGCTGGGGTATCGATGACTGGTGCATCGCCGTTAGGCGCGCGGTCACCCTTGTATACCCACACCTTGACACCGATGATGCCGTAGGTGGTCGACGCTTCGCTGGTACCGTAGTCGATATCGGCGCGCAGGGTATGCAGAGGCACGCGGCCTTCGCGGTACCACTCTTTACGCGCGATTTCGATACCGTTCAGACGGCCGGACGACATGATCTTGATACCGAGAGCACCCAGGCGCATTGCATTTTGCATTGCACGCTTCATGGCGCGGCGGAACATGATCCGTTTTTCCAGCTGCTGAGCGATCGAATCGGCGATCAGTTGCGAGTCGATTTCTGGCTTGCGAATTTCTTCGATGTTCACGTGAACAGGTACGCCCATGATCTTGGTCAGCGCGGACTTCAGTACTTCGATGTCTTCGCCTTTTTTACCAATGACCACGCCTGGACGCGAGCTGTAGATCGTGAAGCGCGCGTTCTTGGCTGGGCGCTCGATAACGATGCGGCCAACGGAAGCGTTCTTCAGTTTCTTTTTCAGGTAAGCACGTGCTTTCAAGTCTTCGTTCAGCATGGCAGCGAAATTACCGTTGCCTGCATACCAGCGCGAAGCCCAGTTACGGGTGACCGCCAGACGGAAACCGGTTGGATGAATTTTCTGACCCATCGTGGCTCCTTAGTTACCGACAGTCACGTAAACGTGACAGGATTGTTTCGAAATACGGTCGCCACGGCCTTTTGCACGCGCGGTGAAGCGCTTCAGGACGGGGCCCTTTTCGACGTAGATCGTTTTCACGAACAATTCGTCGATGTCCGCACCATCATTGTGCTCGGCATTCGCAATAGCGGATTCCAGAACGCGTTTGATGATCGCAGCACCTTTTTTCGGGCTGAATTGCAAGATGTTGAGTGCAGCGTCAACTTTCTTGCCACGGATCAGGTCAGCAACCAGGCGGCCCTTTTGGTCCGACAGGCGCACACCTTTGAGGATAGCTTTAGTTTCCATTATTTCTTAGCCTTTTTGTCAGCTGCATGGCCCTTGAACGTACGGGTCAGTGCGAATTCGCCGAGCTTGTGACCAACCATGTTTTCGGAAACATAAACCGGCACGTGCAGCTTGCCGTTATGAACCGCGATCGTCAGGCCGATAAAGTCAGGCATGATTGTCGAACGACGCGACCAGGTTTTGATTGGCTTTTTGTCTTTGGCTGCTTGCGCGGCTTCAACTTTTTTCACCAGGTGGGCGTCACAGAACGGCCCTTTTTTCAATGAACGTGTCATGTGCTACCCCTTATTTCTTGCCGCGGCGCGAGACGATCATGGAAGTAGTACGCTTGTTGCTGCGTGTTTTCTTACCCTTAGTCTGTTGGCCCCAAGGCGAAACTGGATGACGACCAGCTGCTGTTTTACCTTCACCACCACCGTGCGGGTGATCGACCGGGTTCATGACCACACCGCGAACGGTAGGACGAACACCGCGCCAGCGCATCGCGCCAGCCTTACCGATTTTACGCAGGCTGTGCTCGGCATTGCCGACTTCACCAACCGTTGCACGGCACTCGATGTGCACGCGACGTACTTCACCCGAGCGCAGACGCACTTGAGCGTAGGTACCTTCACGTGCCATCAGCACAACGCCAGCGCCGGCGGTACGTGCCATTTGGGCACCTTTACCTGGCAGCATTTCGACGCAATGCATCACGGTACCGACTGGGATGTTACGGATTGGCAAGCAGTTACCCGATTTGATCGGTGCCTCCGAACCGTTCATCACGCTGTCGCCAACGGCCATGCCTTTGGTTGCGATGATGTAGTGACGTTCGCCGTCGGCGTAGCACAGCAGAGCGATATTCGCGGTGCGGTTTGGATCGTATTCGATACGTTCCACTTTCGCTGGAATACCATCTTTGGTGCGCTTGAAGTCGATCAAGCGGTAGTGTTGCTTATGACCACCACCGATATGACGGGTGGTGATGTGACCGTTGTTGTTACGACCAGCGGTCTTGGATTTCTTTTCAACCAGGGCAGCGAACGGACGACCTTTGTACAGGTCGGCATTCACCACCTTCACCATGCCGCGACGGCCTGGCGAGGTTGGTTTCATCTTAACGAGTGCCATTATGCAGCCTCCTCGGAGAAGTTGATTTCCTGGCCAGGCTTCAGGCACACGAAAGCACGCTTGGTATGGTTACGACGACCGTTGAACTTGCCGGTGCGCTTTTGCTTACCTTCGCGGTTTGCAGTTTGCACGGACAGAACTTCAACCTTGAACAGCAGTTCGACCGCTGCCTTGATTTCAGGCTTGGTTGCATCCGGCAGTACGCGGAATACAATTTGCTCGTTCTTTTCCGCGACCATGGTGGCCTTTTCGGAAATCACGGGCGCCAACAGCACCTTCATCAAGCGTTCTTCGCTATGTTTCAAAATCGCGCTCATGCCAGCATCTCCTCAATCTTGGCCAATGCAGCTTTGGTGACCAGGATCTTCTTGTAGAACACCAGGGACATCGGGTCTGCGTGACGTGGCTCAACGACGAGTACGTTAGGCAGGTTGCGCGATGCCAGTTCCAGGTTTTCGTTCAGAACGTCGGTGATGATCAGAACCGAATCAAAGCCCAGGCCGTTCAATTTTTGCGACAGCAGCTTGGTTTTTGGCGCGTCGATCGTCAGATCGTCGATGACGATCAGGCGCTCTTCGCGAGCCAGCTGCGACAGGATCGAGCAGATACCTGCGCGATACATCTTTTTGTTCACTTTGTGGGTGAAGTTTTCGTCAGGCGAGTTCGGGAAAATCCGACCACCGCCGCGCCACAGTGGCGACGACGACATACCAGCACGAGCGCGGCCGGTACCTTTTTGGCGCCATGGCTTTTTCGTCGTGTGGTGAACTTCTTCACGGTCTTTTTGCTTGCGGTTACCACTACGTGCATTCGCTTGATAAGCGATGACGACTTGGTGGATCAGCGCTTCATTGTAGTCACGGCCGAAAATCGTATCGGCTGCAGCAACGTTCGAGGCGGCTTGACCTTGCGCATTCAGAAGCTTGAGTTCCATCGTTTAAGCTCCCTTCTTGGCTTTGGTTTTGATGGCTGGCGAGACAACTACCTGGCCATTTTTCGCACCTGGAATCGCGCCTTTGACCAGCAACAGCTGACGGTCGGCATCGATACGGGCGATCACGAGGTTCTGGATCGTACGGTTAACGTCACCCAGATGACCGGTCATGCGCTTACCAGGGAAAACGCGACCTGGATCTTGTGCCATACCGATGGAACCTGGAACGTTGTGCGAACGCGAGTTACCGTGCGTTGCACGGCCAGAAGCGAAGTGGTAACGTTTGATAACGCCTGCATAGCCTTTACCGATGGTAACGCCTTGCACGTCGATCTTTTGACCGACTTCGAACAGGGAAGCAGCGACAACATCGCCAGCTTTCAGTTCAGCGGCTTTAGCAGCGTCGACACGGAACTCTTTCAACAGAGTACCGGCTTCAACACCAGCTTTAGCGTGATGACCAGCAACAGCTTTGGTCACGCGGGAAGCGCGACGTTGACCGAATGCGACCTGAACAGCGGAGTAGCCATCTGTTTCAGGGGTTTTGATTTGCGCAACACGGTTGTTCGATACGTCCAACACGGTGACCGGGATCGAATCCCCTTCATCCGTGAAAATGCGCATCATACCAACCTTGCGACCGAGAAGGCCTAGGCTCATTTTTTCTCCATTCCCACCTGCGATTGGGCGGGGCTTGTTTAACTACAAAGTAACGTAGGACTCAAAAAAGACGAATCCATACCGAAGCCGGCTAGTATATAGCACAAAAACCCTTGACGCAACAAGTTAACACGAGGTATGTCAAAGTGTTGCGCGACGCCCCTGCGGGAGTTGTCGGCGCGCCGGGAAAACGCTGCCGCAAGGCAACTTGAGGGACGCAAAGCACGGCGGCATGCGGCCTCGCGGGCGATGGCGGAAACACACAGGGCGCGCCATGGCATGCGCGCCCTGCTCTTCTCATCCCGGGCTTGGCGCCCGGAAAAACTTATTGCTGACAATTGATCAGGCAATGCTCGTACAGGTCCTCGCAAATGGGGCTGCCACCGAGGTGCGCCCGGCAATTCGCCACTTTTTGCCCGCACTCGCTGTAGCACTGCGTGACATCGCCGGCAGCAAACGCATACGAGGCGCCCAGGCCGAGCGCAAACAGGAAAGCCATCGTCTTCTTGATCATATTTCATCTCCGTTTATCAGATGGAAGAACAACCTGGGCGACACGCCATCCTCGTACCGCCCCGGGCAGACGCTGCGGCGCCGGCAATTATTTAAAAAGCAATGCCAATAGCATACCGTAAACAATACCAACTAACTACCAATTAATGATGCCGCGTGCTTCCTATCCCAAAATTGAAAAAGCCAGCCCGGACACATCACCGTCCGGGCTGGCTGCAAGCATGGCGGCCCGTGGAGCCCGATTCCCCCTACTCTTGCGGCACCCCTTTGCCGATCTGATACCAGTCCACCTTGCGCGTCGCCACCATGATGGCTGCCAGCACGGCGAACAACAGGATACTGCCCATCACCAGCGCATTGTTTTCCGAGCTGAGCAAACCATACAGGGCGCCATACAGCACGGTCAGGGCCACACCGAAGCCGATGCCGCGCCAGGCGTTGTGCAGCACGTGCACCAGATAAAAGCTGGTCAGAACGATACAGGCGGCGCTGGCGATCAGGTAGGCGGCCAGGAAGGCGATGTGCTCGGCCAGGCCTACCAGTAGCAGGAAGAAGATGACCAGCGACAAACCCACCAGCAGATACTGCACCGGGTGGATGGGCAGGCTTTTCAGGATTTCAAAGATGAAGAAGGCGGCAAAGGTCAGCGCCACGAACAGCAAGCCATATTTCGTGGCCCGGTCCGATTGCGAGTACACGTTCACCGGCTCGATGAAACCGACACTGAAGCGATCGATCTGGCCCAGCGGCGCGCTGTCGGGCACCTTGAATTCCCCCTCGATGGTGCTCAGCTGCGTTTGCGCATTGGTGGCCAGCGACGAGATATTCCACGCCACATTGAACCCCCGGGCATCGATCTGGCGGTTCTTCGGCGACGGCAGGAAGCGCCCGCCAAACTGCGGATGGGGCCAGTTCGACTTGATGCTGATCTGGCTGTTCTTGGCCACCGGCACGAAGTGCTGGCGTTCGATGCCATCGAGCCCCAGGTCAAAGCTGAAGCGCACCTGCTGCGGCGCCGCCAGAGGCATGGCGCCCAGCGGCGCATGCAGGCCGCTGCGGAAGGCAAACAGGTCGGTGCCCTGCTCGAACTCGATCTTCCGGCCGCCCCAGTCGATTTTCGGGATATTGCGGATGCCGCGCACGTCCTCGATGGACAGGGCCACGAAAGGCGTGCCCAGGGTCACGCGCGAGTCCGGCGTCTTGCGCGGCAGCTGGCTGCTGGCCGGCACCGTAAAGTCGCCCTTGAACGCATGCTGGCCGCTGTAGACCAGCACCTGGTGAATGCCGCGGTAGCGCCGATCCGTCTCAATGTTGCCGTTGATCTGCAGATCGTTCGGATACACGAGCAGGCGGCGCTGCACCATACGGCGCAGCAACTCCGTGCGCACAGGCGATTTCGCTTCCTTGTCATCGCCCCTGGCCACTTCCACGCGCTCTTCGTACTGCTCCGTGTAGGGAATCACCAGGATGGGGCCGATGATGGTTTGTTCGCGCACCGAATCGGCGGCGATGCTGTTGACGGCTTCCTGGCGGAATTCCATCCGCTCCTTGATCGTTTCCTGAATCATCAGCAAAGGCAGGCCGATCAGCAACATCAGGCCGAACACGATCAACGCTTTGACGAATAGAGTTTTTTGCATGGCGCATCCTTGAAGTAAGGATGACAGTGTAAAAAAACCATGTGCGCTGAATGTGCGTTGCGTGTGAAGTCCGGAAATAAATACGGTTAAATGCCGCCCAACTACACCAGCGGCAGGCACAGGCGCGCGCAGGCGCCGCCCTCGGCATGATTGAGCACCTCGACCGTGCCACCATGCAGGGAAGCGACTTCGCGCACGAAGGGCAGGCCCAGGCCCGTGCTCTTGCCGGCGCTCGGGCGCGGCAAGGAATAAAAGCGCTCGAAGACGCGCTCGAGCGCATACGCGGGGATGCCTGCGCCCCGGTCGCGCACGGCAATTTCCACCTGGCTGCCCTGGCGCCGCGCCGTCAGGTCGATGCAGCTACCCGGTGGCGCAAAGCCGGCCGCGTTGTCAAGCAGGTTGCCCAGCGCCTGGCGCAGCAGCAGGGCGTCCCCGGCCACGCTCCCCTCTTCCGCCTGCAATTGCAGGCGCACGCCGCGCGCCGTCAGGGTGGCGGCCGCGTCCTGCGCCACTTGCGCCAGCAGGGGCGCCAGGGCGATGCGCTCGGGGCTATCCAGGCGCTGCTGCTTTTCCACGCGCACGAGGGCCAGCAGCTTGTCGATCAGCTGCCGCTGGCGCGCATTCTGTTCCAGGATGCTGGCCAGGAACTGGCGGCGCTCGGCCGGCGGCATGTCTTCCTGCAGCAGTTCGGCCGAGGCCTGGATGGCAGCGATCGGGCTTTTCAATTCATGCGCCAGGGTGTGCATCAGCTGCTCCACATATTCCTTCCCTTCCAGGCGCGTGCGCATGGCGTCGAGCGCCCGCCCCAGGGTGCCGATCTCGTTCCTGCCCAACGCCGGCAGCGCCACCTTGCGTCCCGCCTCCACGTCGCCGATGTAATGCATCAGCTTGCCCAGCGCATGGTGCAGCCACCAGGCGAATGCCAGGCCGATCAGCAGCGATAGCAACAGCAGCACGGCGCCACGCTGCAGGATCTTGCGCTGGCTGCGTTCGACAAACGCTTGCACGCTGGCATTCGGCTTGGCCACCGTCAGCACGCCGATCACCTCATTGCCGTCACGGATCGGCGCGGCCACGTGCATCACCGTCGACATCTCGTCGTCGGGCCGGCTGCGCGTGCTGCGCGCGCCATACTTGCCCTGCAAGGTCAGATACACGTCATTCCAGCGCGAATAGTCGCGCCCCACGTCGCGCCCGCTGGAATCGAACAGCACGATGCCGCGCCGGTCCGTGATATAGATGCGGTAGTCGAGCGTGCGCTTGCGCACGCCATTGATATTGACGTCCACGCCATGGCGCGCGTAGTCCTGCATGCGTTCGGCCACGGGCGACTGCGCCAGCGTGTCCGCCTTCAAATCGGGCGCAACCAGGCTGGCCAGCAGTTGCGAGGTATCGACCAAGGTATCTTCCAGGGTCGAGCGCACGCCCGGCTTGACCTGCTCCATGAAGACGTTCAGCAAGAACCACGCGGCCAGACCCACGATCAGGAAGTAGCCCAGCAGGATGCGCAGGCCGATCTTCATGTACCGGCCAGGCTGTAGCCGAGGCCACGGTGGGTGTGGATGGGGTCGACCTGCGCATCGACGGCGCGCAGCTTGGCGCGCAGGGATTTGATGTGCGCGTCGACGGTGCGCTCGAGCGTGTCGGGCGCACCGCTCCACACGCGTTCCATCAGTTGCGCACGCGACAGCACGTGGCCTGGATGCGCGAGCAGGGTTTTCAGCAACAGGTATTCATAGCGGGTCAGGTCCAGCGGCTGACCGTGAAACAGTACTTTCGCCTCCAGCGCGCGCAACTCGAAGCGCGCCGGCGCGGTCACGGCAACAGGCGCGGCTATCGTCATGCCAGTCTCGCGCGGCACCTGGGCGACGCCTGCGCGGCGCAAGATGACGCGGATGCGCGCCACCAGTTCGCGCGGCGAAAACGGTTTGGTGACGTAATCGTCGGCGCCGATTTCCAGGCCGACGATACGGTCGATCTCGTCGCTGCGGGCCGTCAGGAAGATCACCGGCACCTCGGAAAACTGGCGCAGCCGGCGGCACACCTCCAGCCCGCTCATGTCGGGCAAGCCCACGTCGAGCACCACCAGAACGGGCATCTGCGCGGCTTCGCCGGGCGTTGGGCGCAACGCGGCCAGGGCTTGCTCGCCCAACATCACATGGCGCGGCGTCAAGCCGTCCGTGCGCAAGGCATAGGCGATGCTGTCGGCAATCGCCTGTTCATCTTCCACGATCAGGACAGTCTTGGACATGGTGGCGGCACGCAATAGTGGACAGACCCGGAGTATCCCTGAAGCACGCAAGCGGCGTCAATCGCGCGCCTTGCCGTGCGCCGGCAAAAAGCCACCCGCCCCAAAACACTTATAGTATATTTATCACAGCATGACTCCACTGATACACCGTGTCCAGCACCCGTCCGAGGAGACTATGAAGAACCATACCATCAGCCTGCTATGCGCAGTCAGCCTGCTGGCCGCCTGCGCGGCGCCAGCGACGCTCACCACCTCCAACGCGCAACAAGACGCCTGCAACGCGGCCGAACTCAAAGGCCAGTTTGGCGAAGCGGAACTGGCTTGCGTACAGGCGCTGCGCAGCGCCGAGCAGGCCGGGGCCAGCGCGGATATCCTCTCGCAGCGCCAGTACAACCTGGGCCGCATCAAGCGCCTGCAGGGCAAGAATGCCGAAGCGGAGCAGCTATACCGGCAAGCCCTGGCCACGGAAGAAACGGCGCAGCCGCGCAGCGATGCGCGCGTCGGCCGCCGCATGGTGGAACTGGCGTCGGCGCTGGCCGCGCAAGGCAAGTGGCAGGAAGGCACCGGCTATCTGGAACGCGTGCTGCCGCTGCTGCCGAAGCTGTCGCCCGCCTCGCGCACGTATTCGGCGCAAGTGCTGCGCCAGTACGCCAGACAGCTGCAAGGCGGTCCGCAGGCGACACTGGGCAATCGCTTTGAAGCAGTGGCCGCCAGCCTGCAATAAGAGACTCCCGGACCCGGCCTAGGGTTGGGCGACGTGGATGCTGGCCTTGATGTGCTTGAGGTGGGCCACGATGGTGAACGTCATCACCACCAGCAGCGACCATGAACTCCATTTGCTGACATGCACCACCGACCAGGCGCCAAGCTGATTCGGATAGCGCCACACGCCCCAGAAGGTGCTGATGTTTTCAGCCAGCCAGATGAAAAAGCCGACCAGCACGAAACCGAGCAGCAAGGGCATGCTGCGGTCGCGGTCGAGCGGGCGGAACACCACGGTCGTGCGCGCGTACAAGCCCAGGGCGCAGGCGGCCAGATACCAGCGATAGTCGCCGATGTAGTGATGGGTGAAGAAGTTGGCGTAGATCAGCAGCGCGATCAGCACCGCCATCCAGTATGGCGGATGGTGGCGAATCCGCATGTCGAGCAGGCGCCATGTCTGGATGATATAGCTGCCGACGGCCGCATACATGAAGCCGGAAAACAGGGGCACGCCGAACACCTTGGTATAGGCGAAGTCGGGATAGCTCCATGACTGGATCGCCCCCGATACCTTGAATACCTCCAGCGCGAAGCCGACCGCATGAAACAGGCAGATGGCTTTCAATTCATCCCACGTTTCCAGTCCGCTCCACAGCATCGCGCCCTGGATCGCCAGCGCCGCCAGCAGCAGCACGTCATAGCGCGGCAGGCCGAACAGGCCGGCGCGCGGCACCAGGAACACGGTAGCGAAAAACAGTCCCACGAACAGGCACGACCTCGCCTCCTTGATGCCGAAATACAAAAATTCGGCCAGGAAGCGCGACCAGCCGCGCAAGCGCTGACGGGGAGTCGCATTTAACAGGTGGGTATCGAGGACATTAAGCATGCAGCAACTTTATCGGCCGTCCGCGGCGCTGTAAAGCGATTTTGCACCGGCACGCAGGGGCCGCCAGTGCTGGGCAGGCACCAATAGCAATGGGGCCGGGCGCACTCACGATCGTGAGCAGGCCCGGCCCCATCATCAGGCAGCGGGACACCCCGCCGGCCTGGAACAGCTGTCAACACCTGGCGCTACGGTGTTGTCAGCTGCCCTGGAAACTCTTATTGCAGTTTGATTTCGACATCAACACCAGCTGGCAGGTCCAGCTTCATCAGCGCGTCAACGGTTTTATCCGTTGGGTCAACGATGTCCATCAGGCGTTGGTGCGTACGGATCTCGAACTGATCGCGCGAAGTTTTGTTGACGTGCGGGGAACGCAGCACATCGAAACGTTGAATACGGGTAGGCAGTGGTACTGGGCCTTTGACGACAGCGCCGGTGCGCTTCGCGGTTTCAACGATTTCCAGAGCGGACTGGTCGATCAGTTTGTAATCGAAAGCCTTCAGGCGGATACGGATTTTTTGGTTTGGTGCCGACATGATATTTCCTTAAAAGAACGAACCGCGCGGTCTGCACGGCAATGAGGTCATACGGGAATTTCTGACGCAACAACCGTCAGGGTCGACATGATAGCACCAAAATGCTTGCCAACCCCGGCAGTTGGATAAAAAGAAGGGCGCCGGGCGACGACGCGTCTTCTTTTATGCAGGCTTAAGAATTAAGCCAGGATTTTTGCAACAACACCAGCGCCGACGGTACGACCGCCTTCACGGATAGCGAAGCGCAGACCTTCTTCCATCGCGATCGGGTTGATCAGCTTGACGGTGATCGACACGTTATCGCCTGGCATGACCATTTCTTTGTCTGCTGGCAACTCAATCGAACCGGTTACGTCCGTCGTGCGGAAGTAGAACTGTGGACGATAGTTGTTGAAGAATGGCGTATGACGGCCGCCTTCGTCTTTCGACAGAACATAGATCTCGCCGGTGAAGTGAGCATGCGGCTTGATCGAGCCTGGCTTTGCCAGAACTTGACCACGTTGCACGTCTTCACGCTTGGTGCCGCGCAGCAGCAGACCAACGTTGTCGCCTGCTTGACCTTGGTCCAGCAGCTTGCGGAACATTTCCACGCCGGTGCAAGTCGTTTTGACGGTATCGGTGATACCGACGATTTCGATCTCTTCGCCGACTTTGACGATGCCGCGCTCGATACGACCGGTTACAACCGTACCGCGACCCGAGATCGAGAACACGTCTTCTACTGGCATCAGGAACGCACCGTCAACAGCGCGCTCTGGCGTTGGGATGTAAGCATCCAGCGCATCGGCCAGACGCAGCACTGCGTCAACGCCCATTTCGCCTTCTTTGCCTTCCAGCGCCATACGTGCCGAACCTTTGATGATTGGCAGGTCGTCGCCTGGGAATTCGTACTTCGACAACAGCTCGCGCACTTCCATTTCAACCAGTTCCAGCAGCTCTGCGTCGTCGACCAGGTCGCACTTGTTCAGGAACACGATGATGTACGGAACGCCAACTTGGCGGGCCAGCAGGATGTGTTCGCGGGTCTGTGGCATTGGGCCGTCAGCTGCGGAGCACACCAGGATCGCGCCGTCCATCTGGGCAGCACCGGTAATCATGTTTTTGATGTAATCGGCGTGGCCTGGGCAGTCAACGTGCGCGTAGTGACGCGTTTCCGTTTCGTACTCGACGTGGGCGGTGTTAATCGTGATACCGCGCGCTTTTTCTTCTGGTGCCGCATCGATCTGGTCGTATGCTTTAGCTTCGCCGCCGAATTTCTTCGACAGAACCGTTGCGATTGCAGCGGTCAGCGTGGTTTTACCGTGGTCGACGTGGCCGATGGTGCCGACGTTGACGTGCGGCTTGGTCCGTTCGAATTTACCTTTTGCCATTTTATTCTTCCTTAGAACAATGATTTAAATGTAGGGACCGGCATTCTCGTGAAAGCCGGCCCGGAACTTCTATTACTTAGCTTTCGAGCTTACGATTGCTTCAGTCACATGCTTAGGTGCTTCAGCATAGTGCTTGAATTCCATCGTGTAAGTCGCACGACCTTGGGTCGACGAACGCAACGACGTGGCGTAACCGAACATTTCCGACAGAGGCACTTCGGCCTTGATGATCTTGCCGCCACCGCCAGCAATTTCATCCATACCTTGCACCATGCCGCGACGCGACGACAGATCGCCCATCACGGTACCGGCGTAATCTTCCGGCGTTTCCACTTCCACGGCCATCATCGGCTCCAGGATGACTGGCGATGCTTTGCGGCAGCCATCTTTGAATGCCATCGAAGCGGCCATGCGGAATGCATTTTCGTTCGAGTCAACATCATGGTACGAACCGAAGAACAGCGTGACTTTCACGTCAACGACTGGGTAGCCAGCCATCACGCCCGAAGTCAGCGTGTCGCGCACACCTTTTTCAACTGCAGGGATGTATTCGCGAGGAACGGTACCGCCCTTGATCGCGTCAACGAATTCGAAGCCCTTGCCCGGTTCTTGCGGTTCGATCTTCAGAACCACGTGACCGTATTGACCACGACCACCCGATTGCTTGACGAATTTGCCTTCCGACTCTTCGCACACTTTACGGATCGTTTCGCGGTAAGCCACTTGTGGCTTGCCGACGGTCGCTTCAACGTTGAATTCGCGCTTCATGCGGTCAACGATGATGTCCAGATGCAACTCGCCCATACCGGCGATGATGGTCTGGCCCGATTCTTCATCGGTACGCACGCGGAACGATGGATCTTCTGCAGCCAGACGGTTCAGCGCCAGGCCCATTTTTTCCTGGTCGGCCTTGGTTTTTGGCTCGACTGCCTGCGAAATCACCGGCTCAGGGAAGACCATGCGCTCCAGAACTACGCTGGCTTTTTCGTCGCAAAGCGTATCGCCAGTGGTGGTGTCTTTCAGACCCACAACGGCGGCGATGTCGCCAGCGCGCATTTCCTTGATTTCTTCGCGTTCGTTCGCTTGCATCTGCACGATACGGCCGATACGCTCTTTCTTCTGCTTCACGGAGTTCAACACCGAGTCGCCCGAATTCAGGGTACCCGAGTAGCAACGGATGAAGCACAACTGACCGACGAACGGATCGGTTGCGATCTTGAACGCCAATGCCGAGAATTTCTCATTGTCGTCAGCTGCGCGCTCGACTGGCTGCTCGTCCTCGTCCAGACCTGGGACAGGTGGAATGTCGATTGGCGATGGCAGGTACTCGATGACCGCGTCCAACATGGCTTGTACGCCCTTGTTCTTAAAGGCGGTACCGCACAGCATTGGAACGATTTCGCTGGCGATGGTACGCTGACGCAGAGCAGCCTTGATCTCGGCTTCCGACAGGTCGCCTTCTTCCAGGTACTTGTTCATCAGGTCTTCCGACGCTTCAGCAGCGGCTTCCACCATGTTTTCGCGCCACTTGGCAGCTTCAGCCGCCAGGTTCGCTGGAATTTCGCCGTATTCAAACTTCATGCCTTGCGAAGCGTCGTCCCAGATAACCGCTTTCATCTTGACCAGATCGATAACACCGGTGAAGACGTCTTCAGCGCCGATAGGCATCTGAATAGGTACTGGGTTGGCTTTCAGACGCGAACGCATCTGATCGTAGACCTTGAAGAAGTTGGCGCCGGTACGGTCCATCTTGTTCACGAAGGCCAGACGTGGCACCTTGTACTTGTTAGCCTGACGCCATACCGTTTCCGATTGTGGCTGCACGCCGCCGACTGCACAGTAAACCATGCAGGCGCCATCCAACACGCGCATCGAACGTTCCACTTCAATGGTGAAGTCAACGTGGCCTGGGGTGTCGATGATGTTGATGTGGTGCGCTGGGAAGTTGTTTGCCATGCCTTTCCAGAAGCACGTAACAGCAGCCGAGGTAATCGTGATACCGCGCTCTTGCTCCTGTGCCATCCAGTCGGTGGTGGCAGCGCCATCATGGACTTCGCCCAGCTTGTGGTTCACGCCTGTGTAGAACAGGACGCGCTCGGTCGTGGTCGTCTTACCTGCATCGATGTGAGCGGAGATACCGATATTACGATAGCGCTCAATGGGGGTCTTGCGGGCCATAATTAATCCTAAATGAATGGACAAAACCGAGCAGCATTTTTTTGCAAAAATGAGCCCGGCCTCGAACAACAGATGCTTGACAGCCGCCTTGCGGTAGCTGGCTTTATATTAGAAGCGGAAATGCGAGAACGCTTTGTTCGCTTCAGCCATACGATGGACTTCGTCGCGTTTTTTCATCGCGCCGCCGCGGCTTTCAGCCGCTTCCATCAGCTCACCGCCGAGGCGTTGTGGCATCGATTTTTCGCTGCGCTTGTTAGCAGCTTCACGCAACCAACGCATGGACAGAGCCATACGACGGACTGGGCGAACTTCGACCGGCACCTGGTAGTTTGCACCACCGACGCGACGGGATTTCACCTCAACCAACGGCTTGGCGTTGTTGATTGCGGTAGCAAAAACTTCGAGTGGATCTTTGCCCGATTTTGCTGCGATGTGCTCGAAAGCACCGTAGATGATGTTTTCTGCAACCGATTTCTTACCGGACAGCATCAGCACGTTTACAAATTTAGCGACATCAGTGTTGCCGAATTTTGGATCTGGCAAAATTTCGCGCTTGGGTACTTCACGACGACGTGGCATATCAATTCCTTTCAATCTTCAGTTGAGCGCGCGTTCTTCGCACACTCGCGGACGACCATCATAGTCTTCCACTTACTCGACCAGATGCGGTCGACTACATTCACTTAGCTAGTTGCCACTGAGCGAAACTTGGGTTTGCTGCGTACAACTTATTACTTCTTGCCTGCTTTAGCGCGCTTGGTACCGTACTTCGAACGCGATTGCTTACGGTCTTTAACGCCTTGGGTATCCAGGGCACCGCGAACCATGTGGTAACGCACACCCGGCAAATCCTTGACGCGGCCGCCGCGCAACAGCACAACACTATGCTCTTGCAGGTTATGGCCTTCACCGCCAATGTACGAAATGACTTCGAAACCATTGGTCAGACGAACTTTAGCGACTTTACGCAGAGCCGAGTTTGGCTTCTTTGGAGTCGTGGTGTAAACACGTGTGCAGACGCCACGTTTTTGCGGGCTGTTTTCCAGCGCCGGCGATTTGCTCTTCACGGTCAAAGCGACGCGTGGATTGCGAATCAATTGATTGATGGTTGGCATCGTTATAAATCCAACAAAAAACTACGATTAATAACCCGGGCAAGATGCCCGGCGACTAAAACCTCGTCCCGCGTTCATCTACTGCGCACCGGAGGCGCCCGCAGCCACTCGATAAGGAGCGGCCATGAAATGCCAAGCAATACGTAAACGATGAGCAGAATAAAATCGAGAACTCGCTAGTTTAGACCTTGTGTTACAGGGGGTCAATCAGTTTACCGCTTTTTGCTATAAAAAAAGGCAAAAAAGCGGCACTTTTGTGGCATTTTGACTAATTTTTGGCCGCGGCACGCAGACGCCGGCACCTCGCGACGCTTGACGATTTGGCATTCTTTCTCTGCAACCAAGCATCAGGCGCGCACATTCTTGTATGACCGCAAGACAACAAAAGGATTGATAATAGCGGACATTTTTCGCTGCCCTCCCTTATGCCCTCCTTGCTTCGCCCCGCCAATCTGTTCCTGCTCCTGACGTATGCCTTGCTGACGGCCGTGCCCTTCATCCCGGTGCTGCTGGGGCGTGCGCTCGAGCATCCGTGGCAGATGCTCACCTTCGAGCTGCTGGCCTGGCTGGCCGTCTGGAGCGTGTTCAAGCGCCCCGCCTACTTCCACTGGCTGCTGGTGCCCGCCTTCCTGGCCCTGCCGACGGAAATCTACCTGTTCATCTTCTATGGCCAGGGCATTTCCACGCACCACCTGGGCATCATCTTCGAAACCAGCCCCAAGGAAGCAATGGAATTCCTCGGGCAAAAAGTGTGGCTGATGGGCGCCGTCATGCTGGGCGTGATCGCCTGGTGCGTGCTCGGCTGGTTTGCGGCCACGCGCACGCGCGACCTCGACTGGCGCGGCAAGACGCGCCCGGCCGCCTTCGCGCTGCTGATCCTGCTGGGCGGCTTCTGGTGGTATGGCTACGAATTCGGCTTCGACGCCAAGGTCCTGCACAGCGCTCCCGCGCCCGCCAAGGCCAGCCTACCGGCGGCCAGCGGCAAGGCGGTCGCCTCCGGCTTCGGCGACGCCAGCTCGGCCGGCGATGAAACGGCCGAGGAAGACGAGGAAAGCAGCAAGCCGGAGAACGCCAGCATCGCCGGCGCCGACGAAACGGGCCTGGGCTGGCCCAGCCTGCCCCACTGGGCGCGCCTGCCCTACGACGTCGACACCATCAGCAATTCCTGGCCCTTCGGCCTGGCCGCGCGCGGCTTCGATTTCTACAAGGAACGCACATACCTGGCCGAACTGGGACAGAAGAGCAGCAACTTCCGTTTCGGCGCACACCAGCAACAGCCCGATCCCAACCCGGAAGTGGTGGTCATGGTGATCGGCGAATCGTCGCGCTACGACCGCTGGAGCCTGAATGGCTATGAGCGCGACACCAATCCCCTGCTGAAGCAGGAAGCCAACCTGGTGCCGCTGGCCGACGTCATCACGGCCGTTTCCGCCACGCGCCTGTCCGTGCCCGTCATCATCTCGCGCAAGCCGGCCACGCAAAGCCTCAAGGATGGCTTCTCGGAAAAATCCTTCCTCACCGCCTACAAGGAAGCGGGCTTCAAGACCTACTGGCTGTCGAACCAGATTTCGTTCGGCCAGTTCGACACCCCCGTGTCCGTATTTGCCAAGGAAGCAGACGTGGTGCAATTCCTGAACCTGGGCGGCTTTACCAACAATTCGAACTTCGACCAGATCCTGTTCGATCCGTTCAGGAACGCGCTGGCCGACCCGGCGCCGAAAAAACTGATCGTGCTGCACACGCTGGGCAGCCACTGGAACTACAGCCAGCGCTATCCGAAATCGTTCGACAAGTGGCAACCGTCGCTGTTCGGCGTCGACAAGCCCGTCTACACGGACACGGCCATCAAGCCACAGCTCAACAACAGCTACGACAGCTCCATCCTGTACACGGACTGGTTCCTGTCGAACGTGATCGGCATGCTGAAGGACGGTGGCCAGCGCACCGCCCTGCGCAGCTCGCTCGTCTACGTGGCCGATCACGGCCAGACCCTGTACGACGGCACCTGCCGCCTGGCCTTTCACGGCCACAACACGCAGTTCGAATTCCACGTGCCCGCCTTCGTCTGGTACTCGCCGCAATTCCAGCGGCACTATCCGGACAAGGTGACGCAGCTGCAGCGCCATCAGAAGGCGCGCCTGTCGACGGAAAACATGTTCCACACGCTGCTCGACCTGGGCGACATCCGCTTTGCGGGCGAACAGCCCGAATGGAGCATCGCCAGCCCCCGCTTCAAGCAGCACAAGCGCTACGTCGACAGCTACGGCTGGACCAACTACGACAACGCCATCATCCGCGGCGATTGCCGCGAAGTGATCGACAAGAGCACGCCGGAAAAGCAGGAAAAGTAGCGCACGGCCATCAGGCCCGTTCGAGCACACCGCCGCAATCGGCCGGTTGCGCCATGTGCGTGCTGAGCCAGTCGAAGACGCGTCCGGCCTTGTCCGCGATGCCGGCGTCAAAACCGCGCTGCGCCAGCAAGGCGATGCCGTTGGTGGCCTGCAGCACGCCGGGCGCCAGCAGCAGTGCGCCAGTGTCGTCGCGGCGCACGCACCACGGCGCCAGGCAGTCTTCCAGCAACGGTCCCAGCACCAGGTTGTGCGACGAGACGATCACCAGGTGGCGCGCGGCCAACGAGTGCAGCACGGCGGCCGCCGCTGCCACCGATTCGAGGTGGTTCGTGCCGCGGAAGATTTCATCGATCAGGAACAAGGCCGGCGCACCACCCTCGGCCAGCGCCAGCAATTCGCGCGCGCGCCGCAGCTCGGCGATATAGAGACTTTCGCCGCCATCGAGCGAGTCTTCATTCTGCATGCTTGAATACAGGGGCAGCATGGGCACCTGGGCCGCCTGCGCATAGCAAAAGCCGAAGGCGCGCGCACTGATCAGATTGAGGCCCACGCCGCGCAACAGGGTACTTTTTCCCACCGCATTCTGCCCCGAAATGAAGGCGCCGCGGCCATCGAGCCGCAGCGACAGGGGCATGGCGCCCTCCAGCAGAGGATGCACCATGGCATCGAGCGACAACTGCAGCGCATCGGCTTCCTGCGCCCAGCAAGACTGCGCGCGACCCCGCATGTGGCGCGCCAGGGCCAGGTCCGCCTCCAGGTCGGCCAGCAGCAGGAAACTCTGGCGCAAGAAGGCGCGTTCGCGCCGCACCACGCGCAGGCTGTGAAAGTAGCGCCGGATATTGCCCAGCATGAGCCAGTCGTCATATTCGCTCAGCAGGGGAACCATCTTGATCCAGCGCACTGGCGTGATCTGCCGGTTGATCACGCCGGCAGCCCGCCCACCTGCTTGCAGGTCCGTCGTGAACGGAGTATCGAGCGCGCCCAGGCGGCCATGCACCAGCAGTATCTGCTGCAAGGTAAAGACACTGCGCTCCCACGGTTTGCAACGGTCGTAAAAGCGCATCTGCAACGCCATCAGCAAGAACCAGACGGGCAGCGCGACGGCCCATGCCAGCGGCGCAAACAGCCACGCGGCCAGCAGCGACACCAACAGCGCCAGGGTCGGCAGCAGCAGCCAACGGCTCCACCACGGTGGCGCTGGCGGCGGTGCGCCGCACAGCAGCGACGCCACTTCCATGTCTGCCGTGCGCAGCGGCTGCATGGCTTGCTCGATCGCCGTCTGCTGTGCCGGCGCGGCCAGCAAGGCCGCGATGCGCGCCCGCGAGGCGGCGCCCGCCGTGCCGCTTGCCAGGCGCTGATGCAATCGCTGCTGGCCAAGAATGCTGGTCTGCGTGGCAAGTTGCGCGTGGTAGGCGTCCAGCAGCATTTCATCCCACGTCTGTCTATCGAGCTGGGGCAAACCACCCTCGAGCCGCTGCAGCATGGCGATGTCGCTGGCGACAAATGGATAATCGAGTTCCGCCGGTTCGGGCAGGCTGGCAAACTGGCGCAGCCAGGGGCTCAGGCGGGCAAAAAGGGAGGGCGAAGGCGACATCATGCTCCAAAGAAGGGACCAGCATGGCGCCGCGCGCCATCACTGCCTGAGCCGCAGATCAGGTCGATTGACAGAATATCAAGATCCCTGGGCAACCGCCGCGGCCTTGCGGCGCGCGGACACCGCCTGGACGGCGCGGACACGGCGGACAGCCGGACACCAGAATGTTTCCCATTTAAAATCAACGGCTTAATAACTGGCACGGATCGTGCATTGGAAAAGGCATCCTTCACGAGACCTGACCATGATCCGCGATACTTCCTCCCAAGACGCCGTCCTGTCCGCCCCGCCGGGCCAGCGCCACAAGCAACGCGCCCTGCTGCTGGCCGGTGCCGTCATCGTCATCGGCGCTGCCATCGCTGTCGTGGCCGGCTGGCGCAACAGCGAGCATTCCGTCAACAGCAGCCGCCTGCGCATCGCCGACGTCACGCGCGGTACCCTGATCCGCGACGCGGCCGTCACTGGCCGCGTGGTCGCCTCGATCAGCCCCACCCTGTATTCGACCACGGTGGCCACCGTCACGCTGAAAGCGAAGGCGGGCGACACCGTGAAAAAGGGCGACATCCTGGCCGTGCTGGAGTCGCCGGACCTGTCCGATGCCCTCAAGCGCGAACAATCGAGCGTGCAGCAACTGGAGGCGGAAGTGGCGCGCCAGCAGATCCTGGCCAAGAAGCAGAAACTGCTGGCGCGGCGTGAAGCCGATACGGCCGAGATCGAGCGCCTGTCCGCGCAGCGCACGCTGGAACGCTATGAAAGCGTGGCGCAGGTGGGCATCATCGCCAAGATCGATTACCAGAAGGCCAAGGATGCCTTGAATTCGGCCGATATCCGCAGCAAGCACGCCTCGCAGGCGGCGGGCCTGGAAAGCGAAGACGTAAGCCTGGCGCTCAAGACCAGGGTGAATGAACTGGAACGCCAGCGCCTGGTGCGCGACAACGCCCAGCGCAGGGTCGATGAACTGACGGTGCGCGCGCCCGTCAACGGCTTTATCGGCACCCTGTCCGTGGCCAACCGCAGCGTGGTGCAAGCCAATACGGCCCTGATGACACTGGTCGACCTGTCGCAGCTGGAAGTCGAGCTGGAAGTACCGGAAACGTATGTGGCCGACATCGGCCTGGGCATGCGCGCCGAGATCGAAACGGGCGTCATCAAGGCGACCGGCAAGCTGTCGGCGCTGTCGCCCGAAGTGGTGAAAAACCAGGTGCTGGCGCGCGTGCGTTTCGACGGCGAGCAGCCGGCCGGCCTGCGCCAGAACCAGCGCGTGGCGGCGCGCCTGCTGATCGATGAAAAACCGAATGTGCTGATGCTGGCGCGCGGCTCCTTCGTCGAAGCCGAAGGCGGCCGTTTCGCCTACGTCGTGCGCGACGGCGTGGCGATGCGCACGCCGATCAAACTGGGCGCGACAAGCGTCACGGCAGTGGAAATCCTCGACGGCCTGAAGCTGGGCGACAAGGTGGTCGTCGCCGGTACGGAAAACTTCGCGAACGCGGCCCGCGTCTCGCTCAACTAACAACACTCATCCAACCAGGAGCCCTCCATGCTGCGCATGCAAAACCTGAGCAAAGTCTACCGCACCCACATGATCGAAACCCACGCGCTGCGCGGCTTTGACATCCATGTGCAACAAGGTGAATTCGTCACCGTCACGGGGCCGTCCGGCTCGGGCAAGACGAGCTTTCTGAACATCGCCGGCCTGCTCGAAGAATTCACGGACGGCGAATACCTCCTTGATGGCGTCAACGTCAGGGGCATGGACGACAATGCCCGCTCGCGCCTGCGCAATGAAAAACTCGGCTTCATCTTCCAGGGTTTTAATCTGATCCCCGACCTGTCGCTGTTCGACAACGTCGACGTGCCGCTGCGCTACCGGGGCTTCAACCGCGCCGAGCGCAAGGAGCGCATCGAGGAGGCACTGGCCAAGGTCGGCCTGGCGTCGCGCATGAAACACTATCCGGCCGAACTGTCGGGCGGCCAGCAGCAGCGCGTGGCAATCGCGCGCGCGCTGGCAGGCTCGCCCAAGCTGCTGCTGGCCGATGAACCGACGGGCAACCTGGACACGCAGATGGCACGCGGCGTGATGGAACTGCTGGAAGAAATCAACGCGCAGGGCACCACCATCCTGATGGTCACGCACGATCCGGAACTGGCGCTGCGCAGCCAGCGCAATGTGCACATCATTGACGGCCAGGTGTCGGACCTGGTGCAGCACCGCGCCTCGCTGTCGGCCAGGCCGCAGCACGCCGTGAGCGCGTAAGGAGAGACCATGTTCCGCTACTATTTCACGCTGGGCCTGCGCAGCCTGCGCCGCAACGGCGCCCTGACCGCGCTGATGGTGCTGACCCTGGCCGTCGGCGTGGCCGCCAGCGTCTCCACCGTCACCATCCTGCACGCCATGTCGGGCGATCCGTTGCCGCACAAGAGCGACCGCATGTTCGTGCCGTTGATCGACATCCTGCCCGTCAAGGGCTATGTGCCCGGTGAAAAACCGGGCTTTGCGCAAATGCAGATGAGCTATATCGATGCGCGCAATTTCATGGCCAGCAAAATCGGCGTGCGCCGCACCGTCATGTACGGCGTGGCCGGTCCGGTCGAGCCGGCGCGCAAGGATATCGGTTCCTTCCAGGCCCAGGGCATGGCGCCCACGCGTGATTTTTTCAGCATGTTCGAAGCCCCCTTTTTGTACGGCCAGCCGTGGAGCGAAGCCGATGACGCCAGCGGCGCCGACGTGATCGTCCTGAGCCGTGCACTGGCCGAAAAACTGGTTGGCACGAACAACCCGGTCGGCCAGCGCGTCACGGTGCTGGGCCGCCCCTACATGGTAACGGGCGTGCTGGCGACCTGGGACGTGGTGCCGCGCCCACACCGCATCATCGGCAGCAAGGGCGCTTTCGGCGCGGAAGACGAATTCTTCATCCCGTTTGCCAGCGCGATTCGCCACGAGACGGGACACGACGGCGGCATGAGCTGCAACGGCGAGCAGAACGCCCCCGGCTTCCAGGGCCGGCTCGGCTCAGGCTGCACCTGGCTGCAGTTCTGGTTCGAAATGGCCGGCAGCGGCGAGCGTGGCCAGTTGCAGCAGTATCTGGATGCCTATGCGGGCGAGCAGCGCAAGCTGGGACGCATGATGCGCAATGCGCCCAACAAGCTGTATGACCTGAACGAATGGATGGCCTTCCTGAAGGTGGTCGACAACGACAACAAACTGGCGGCCTGGCTGGCGTTCGGCTTTCTGTTGCTATGTCTGGTCAACACCATCGGCCTGCTGCTGGCGAAGTTTTCCGTGCGCGCCAGCGAAGTCGGCATCCGCCGCGCGCTAGGCGCCACGCGGCGCGACATCTTCCGCCAGTTCCTGATCGAAAGCGGCGTGATCGGCCTGGCTGGCGGGGTGCTGGGTCTGCTACTGGCGTTTGGCGCACTGGCCGTGGTCAGCCAGCAGTCGAAGGAACTGGGCACCGTGGCGCACATGGATGTGCCGATGCTGCTGCTGACGTTTGCCATGTCGGTGCTGGCGGCCCTGCTGGCCGGCCTGCTGCCCACCTGGCGCGCCTGCCAGGTGACGCCGGCGATCCAGCTCAAGTCCCAATGACACCCACTTATTCACTATGAGGTCCAGCATGGAAATCCGTCCCATCCTGTCGGCGCTGATGCGCAGCAAAACCGGCGCCATTCTGGTGGCCGTGCAGATCGCGATCAGCCTGGCCATCCTGGCCAACGCCCTGCACATCGTCAACCTGCGCCAGGCCGTGGCCGCACGGCCCACCGGCGTGGCCGCTGAAAACGACATTTTTTATGTCCATATCCAGAACATGAACCGCGGCAACCACCAGCGCCAGCTTGCCGAGCAGAAGCGCCAGACGGCCCTGCTGCGCGCTCTGCCGGGCGTGCTGTCGGTGGCGCAAACGTCGCAGGCCGTGCTGTCGCGCTCCGGCAACTCCACCGGCGTGTCGGCCAAGCGCAACCAGGTCACGTCCAGCGCCACCATCTCGACCTATGTCACCCCCGATTCGCTGGTCAAAACTTATGGCTTGAAGCTGGTGGAAGGACGCGACTTCCTCGCCGACGAAGTGCCCGAGATCGATGAAGATGTCGACGACAGCTACCCCAAGGTGGCCATCGTGACGCGCGCGGCGGCGCAAAAAATCTGGCCGGGCGAAACCAGCTTTGTTGGCAAGACGCTGTACCAGGGCACCGGCGCCGATGATCCCGAGCTGCGCGTGGTCGGCGTCGTCGAGCGGCTGCAGACACAGGTCGGCCAGGTCAGGGCTGAAGGCGAATACTCGATCCTGCTGCCGGCGCGCCTGACGGGTGGGCGCGATTCGCTGCTGTATGCGGTGCGCGCCGAGCCGGGCCAGCGCGACCGCCTGATGCAGGAGGCCGAGCAAGCCATCCGCACTTCCAGCAGCGATCGCCTGCTGGTCCGCACCGATACCCTGGAACAGCACCGCACGTCACGCTACCGGGCCGACCGCGGCCTGTCGTGGATGCTGATCGCCGTATCGACCCTGCTGCTGCTGGTCACGGCCAGCGGGATCGTCGGCATTGCCAGCCTGTGGGTAACGCAGCGCAGAAAACAGATCGGCGTGCGGCGTGCGCTCGGTGCCCGCCGCATCGACATCCTACGCTATTTCCTGACGGAGAATTTCATGATCACCAGCGTCGGCGTGGCGTGCGGCGTGCTGCTGGCCCTGGGCTTGAATCAGCTGCTGGTCAGCCAGCTGGAAATGGCGCGCCTGCCACCTGGCTACCTGCTGGCCGGCGCGCTCGTGTTCTGGCTGCTGGGCGTGGGCGCCGTGTACGGCCCGGCATGGCGCGCGGCGAGTATTTCGCCGGCCACTGCCACCCGCAGTACCTGAGCCGGCACCTGAATGATATGCTGCGCGCATGCCTACCGTACTGATTATTGACGACAATGCCGCCGTGGCCATCGCGCTGGACGTGCTGCTCTCCCTGCACGAAATCGACGCCGTGCGCGCCGCTTCGCCCGAGGAAGGCCTGCAGCTGCTCGAGCGCCACGCCATCGACCTGGTGGTGCAGGACATGAACTTCACGGCCGACACCACCTCGGGCGAGGAAGGCAGCGCGCTGTTCCACGCGATCCGCGCGCGCTACCCCGACCTGCCCGTGATCCTGCTGACGGCATGGACCCAGCTCGACGCGGCCGTCGACCTGATCAAGTCCGGTGCGGCCGACTACCTGGCCAAGCCATGGGATGACCGGCGCCTGATCGCTTCCGTGCAAAACCTGCTGGAACTGGGGCAGGCCAACCGCGCGCTGCGCCAGCGCGTGGTGGCCGAGCAGCGCCAGCGCCACGCCCTGGAACACGACTTCGACTTGCGCGGCATGGTGTGGCAAGACCCGGCCACCGAAAGAGTGGTGCACCTGGCGTGCCAGGTGGCGCGCGCCGACGTGCCCGTGCTCATTTCCGGGCCGAACGGCAGCGGCAAGGAACGCATCGCCGCCATCGTGCAAGCCAATTCGCAGGTCGCCAGCGGTCCCTTCGTCGTGCTCAATTGCGGCGCCGTGCCGGTCGAGCTGATCGAGGCGGAACTGTTCGGTGCCGAGGCGGGCGCCTACACCGGCATCACCCGCGCACGCGATGGCAAGTTCGACGCGGCCGACGGCGGCACCCTGTTCCTCGACGAAATCGGCAACCTGCCGCTGGCCGGGCAAATGAAACTGCTGCGCGTGCTGGAAACGGGACGCTTCGAGCGCCTCGGCTCGAACCGCGAGCGGCAAGTGAAAGTGCGCGTCATCAGCGCCAGCAACGCCGACCTGCCGGCGATGATCAAGGCCGGCACGTTTCGTGAAGACTTGTTCTACCGCCTGAACGTGATCGAACTGCGCCTGCCGCCGCTGGCCCAGCGCCCGCTCGACATCCTGGTGCTGGCGCGGCATTTCCTGGGCAGCGAAAAAACCCTGGACGCCCAGGCGCAGGCCACCCTGCTGGCCCACGGCTGGCCAGGCAATGTGCGCGAACTGAAAAACGTCATGCAGCGCGCCAGCCTGTTGACGGCCGGCTCGCTGATCGGCGCGCAGGAAACGGGCTTGCCGCTGGCGGGCGTGCCATCGCTGCATGCGCCGCAGGATGGCGCCGCGACGGAGCCGGACCGCGACAGCGTCGCCGCGGCCCTGGCACGCGCCCACGGCGTGGTGGCGCAGGCGGCACAGGAACTGGGGCTGTCGCGCCAGGCCCTGTACCGGCGCATGGAACGCCTGGGCATCGCGCGCGGCTGATGGCATACCGCCCCATGCGCCTTTCCCTGCTCACGCGCTGGACGTCGCTGATCGTCACCTTGCTGGTGCTGGGCATCGTCATCGCCCTGCTGCTCGGGCATTTTTTGCCTGGCCAGCCGCTGCTGGTGCTGGCGGGTACCCTGCTGTGCGTGCTGCCGGTGGCCGTCATCACCATCCGCGCGCAGCTGCAAGCGATGCTGTCGCTGTTTCGCGCCTTGAGCGGCACGGTGACGAGCTACCAGGACGGCGACTTCGGCTTCAGCTTGCGCTGGCCGCAGAACGATGAACTGGCCGACCTGGTGGCGGCCCACAATGCGCTGGGCGACGTGCTGCGCAAGCAGCGCCTGGACCTGGTGCAGCGTGAACTGCTGCTCGACACCATGGTGCAAAACACGCCGGTGGCCATGCTGCTGGTGGCCGAGGGCAGCGCCATCGTCTACGCCAACCTGGCCGCGCGCCAGTTGCTGCACCACGGCCGCCGGCTCGAAGGACGTCATCTGGCCGACATCGTGCGCGAGGCGGCGCCGGCCCTGGCCGAAGCGCTGGCACGCCGCAACGACGGCTTGTTTACCAGCGGCGAAGGGGAACAGGAAGAGGTGTATCACCTGGCGCGGCGCAGCTTCAGCCTGAACGGGCGCAAGCACGAACTGCTGCTGTTGCGCCAGCTGACCCTGGAACTGCGGCGCCAGGAAGTGCAGACCTGGAAAAAAGTCATCCGCGTCATCAGCCATGAACTCAACAACTCACTGGCGCCGCTGGCCTCGCTGGCCCATTCCGGCGCCGAGCTGGTGCGCCGCGGCCAGACGGAGCGCCTGCCGCAGATCCTGGCCACCATCGAGGAGCGCACGCGCCACCTGGAAACCTTCATCCTCGGCTATGCACGCTTTGCCAAGCTGCCCGCGCCGCGCCTGGCGCCGTGCGAATGGCAACCTTTCCTCGACGGCCTGGCCTCGCAGGCGGCCTTCACGCTGGACGGCGTACCGCCCGCACAGGCGGCCGTGTTCGATGCGGCGCAAATGCAGCAGGCGCTGCTGAACCTGCTCAAGAATGCGCTGGAATCCGGTTCGCGGCAAGAGCATATCGGCCTGCACGTCAGCCAGGCGCAAGGGCAGCTGCGCATCGAAGTGCGCGACCGCGGGCCGGGCATGAGCGGCGCCGTGCTGGAAAACGCCCTGGTGCCGTTTTATTCCACCAAGCGCAGCGGCACGGGACTTGGCCTGGCGCTGGCGCGCGAAATCGCCGAAGCGCATGGCGGACGCATCACCCTCGCCAACCGCGAAGGTGGCGGCCTGGCGGTAACCTTGATTCTTCCCTTGCTGGACAGAAATTAGTTACTGGCGTAACGATTTTTTCATCACACACTGCGCAATTATTTTTCGGTGCAATATTGATAATTAGAGTTTTTAATATTGCAACTTCGCGAGCACCATGCCCGTGTGTTAGAAATAAGCTATTTAAGTTTTCATAATGATATAAAAATAGCTGATTGACAATGAAATGTCTTGGCGATAATTTGTCAACGCGGTACGGTTTTTTTTGAAACATTAATCGTTTTTTCGCGGGGATAAACATGAAACTAAAATCACTCATCGCAGCGGCAGTACTGAGCGCTGCTTCCATCGGTAGCGCCAACGCCACCGCCTACGTGGTCAATCTCGTCAATACCACCGGCGATCTGTGGACAAGCGGTTTCAACGCCGTGCCCAGCCCGCTCGGCGACTTCACGGATACCTTTACGTTCACACCCAACGCGGTCTTCGGTTCCACCGCGCAAGCCTTCCTGGCCAACCTGTCCGTCACGGGCTCGGACAGTTCCTCCATCAGCTTCACCAGCGCCGACCTGAACGGCATAGGACTGACCGGCTTTGGTGGACCTACCGTCTTTGGCTATGCCCAGGGTGAAGTACTCGCACCAACGAGCATCCTGTTCAATGGCCCGCTGGTCCTGACCGTGATGGGCAACACCAAGGGCGGCAGCTATGGCGGCGTCTTCAACCTGAACCTGGCTCCCGTTCCTGAACCGGAAACCTATGGCATGCTGCTGGCCGGCCTGGGCATACTGGGCTTCCTGGCACGGCGCCGCAAGCAATCTTGATCGCCCCACCCAAAAGACGCCTCGGCGTCTTTTTTTTCATCCGGCTGCTAAACTGGCGCCATGACGACCGACTTTACCTCTACCAGCCATACCGCTTTCAGCCACCCGGGCCACCCGCCTGCCACCACCACCGAACACCGCGGCATCCGCTACCTGCACCTGGGGACCAAGTGGGTGCAGGGCGCCATGCGCCTGGACAAGCCCGACGCCATCGAGCTCGAATACGTGCAGATGATGATGATGTGGATGCTGTTCAAGACGCAGCCCAAACGCATCGTGCAGCTGGGCCTGGGCAGCGCCGCGCTGACCAAATTCAGCTACCGCCGCTTTCCCGACGCCGCGGTCACGGCCATCGAACTCAATCCGAACGTGATCGCCATCTGCGGCGCCCAGTTCGCGCTGCCGCCGAACGACGCGCGCCTCGACGTGCGTGAAATGAATGCGCTCGACTTCGTGCTCGATCCGGCCAACCACGGCACGGTCGATGCGCTGCAAGTGGACCTGTACGACGAGGACGCGCGCGGTCCCGTGCTCGACAGCCCCGAGTTCTACCAGGCCTGCCACGACTGCCTGACGGACGACGGCATCATGTGCACGAATGTCTTCGGCGACTTCCCCAACTACGACAAGAATTTGCAGGCGATGGAACTGGTCTTCGACGCCGTCGTCTGGGTGCCGGAGATGGAAGATGAAAACATCGTCGTTCTGGCCTTCAAAAAATCGCCATCGCTCGACTTCAGCGATTTATACGAACGCGCCGCCGCCATCAAGAAGCAGTTCAACCTGCCCGCCAAGAACTGGGTCAACGGCTTGAAGCAGTGGATGCAGAACCAGCAATAAGGTAGCTGCATCACGCCGGCAGCAGCGCGCCCAGGCGGCGCACCAGGCCATCCATGTTCTCGGCCGGCACCTGCGCATAACCGAGCAGGAAACCGTTCCAGCCGGCGCCCTCGCTCCTGCTCTCGCCCGTGCCATGCGCGGACAGGGCCAGCGCCACGATGCCGTCTTGCGCGGCGCGGCGGCTCAGCGCCAGGTCATCCCATGCGCTGTCGTGAAAACGCAGCGCCAGGTGCATGCCAGCCGTGCCGCCATGGATGGCCGCGCCCCCGCACGCATGGCGCTGCAAGGCCTCGCTCAAGGCGTCGCGCCGCTGGCGGTACAGGCGGCGCATGCGCCGCACGTGACGCGCAAACAGGCCGCTGCGCAGGAACTCGGCCAGCGCCAGCTGTTCGGCCACGCGGCCCCGCGCTGCGCCCTGCGCCTGCATCTGCGCGAAGGCCCCGGCCAGCGTGGCCGGCACGACGATAAAGGCGATGCGCAAGGCGGGAAACATGGTCTTGCTGAAGGTGCCCAGGTACACGACGGGCGCGTCGGCAACCAGTCCCTGCATGGCGGCCAGGGGCGGCCCGCCGTGGCGAAATTCGCTGTCATAATCGTCTTCGATGATCAGGGCGCCTGCGGCACGCGCGCGTTCGAGCAGCGCCATGCGGCGCGCGGGACTGAGCACGCTGCCCGTCGGATACTGGTGCGATGGCGTCGTGTAAATCAAGCGCGGCGGCGTATCGCGCCAGTCCTCGTCCGTCGGCGCGATGCCATCCATGTCGACGGCGATTCCGGTAACCTGCAAGCCGGCGCCACGGCCCGCCGCCAGCGCGCCGCCATAGCCGGGATGCTCGATCCATAAGGTATCGCCCTGGTCGGCGAAGGCGCGCAGGCAGACATCAAGGCTGCTTTGCGTGCCGTCCGTGATGAACACCTGGCCCGCATCGCAGACGACGCCGCGCGCGGCGCGCAGATGCTCGGCAATGGCCATGCGCAAGGACGGTTCTCCTGCAGGGTTGCCGTAATTGAGCTGGCGCGGCGTCAGCGCGCGCCATGCGCGGTCCAGCATGCGCCGCCACTGCGCCAGCGGAAATTCATCGAGCGCCGGCACGCCAGGCGCGAACGCGCCCATGGCGTCGGCAGGAAACACCACCGTCGCATTCCTGTCCTGTCCCGCCACGCCGCGTAAATGTTGTGCGCGGCGCGACAAGCCATCCTCGCTGCCGGCTGGCGGCGCCACCACCGGCTGGCCAACGTTGCCGGCGACGACGGTGCCGCGCCGGTCCGGCAAGACAAACCCTTCACTGGCCAGTTGCTCGTAGGCGTACAGCACGGTATTGCGCGCCAGTCCCAGTTCTGCCGCCAGCACGCGCGTGGCGGCCAGCCGCGTGCCTGGCGCCAGCTGGCCACCGCGGATCGCCGCGCGCAGGCATTCATGCAGCAGGCGCTGGCGCGGCCAGCCCCGCTCGCGGTGCGTGCGCTCGAATGCATTCAGCAGCAAAGCGAAATCCATGCGCCTCCCTTCATCGTGGCTCTACATTATTTATCAGTTCTGGATCTTTTTTCAGGGCCAGATGCCGATTATAGTGCGGCCTGTCTCTTCAACCAACCGGATTTCCGCCATGACCGCTACCGCCCTGCCTCCCAGCCCCCGTACCCGCGTGCGCCGCGTCGCCGAACTGGCCAGCTACGAGCAAGCCACCCTGTACGCCATCCTCGATGCCGCCTACCTGTGCCATATCGCCTTCCAGGACGAGCACGGAAACCATTGCATCCCGACCGCCTGCTGGCGCATCGGTGGCCACCTGTATATCCATGGCTCGAACGGCAGCCGCATGCTCAAGCAACTGCTGCGCGATACGGACGTGTGCGTGACGGTGAGCCATCTCGACGGCCTGGTACTGGCGCGCTCGGCCTTCAATCACACGATGAACTACCGCTCGGCGATGGTGTACGGGCAGTTTGAAAAAGTAAGCGATATCGGCCAGCAGCACGCGGCCATGGATGCGCTGATGGAAAAGCTGGCGCCGGGACGCCTGGCGCACGTGCGCGGCGGCAGCGCCAAGGAGTACGCGGCCACCACTGTGCTGCGCATCGCGCTCGACGAATGCGCCGTCAAGCAGCGCAAGGGCGGCCCGCTCGACGACGCGGGCGACATGGCGCATGCCGTCTGGACGGGCGAACTGCCTTTTACGCACGGCCGTGGCGCGGCCATCGCCGATGCGCTCAATACCAGCGCGCTGCCCGCGTATGCGGCCGCATGGAGTACGGAATCCGCTTGACCGGCCAGCGTGCTTGCCCGATGATCGGCGTTGATGGCGATCGCCACCAATTGAGCAACCGATCCAATGACGCATGGAGCATATGATGATGAAGCGAGTATCCCTGGCCGCGGCCCTGACGGTCATGCTGGCCTGCGGCGGCAGCGGTGCGGCACTGGCCGCCGATGCGGGCGACGCGGCCCTGAAGGCTGCCATCGCCGGCAGTGCGCGCACGCCGGCCAACGCGCTGCGCGACAGCGCCCGCCACCCGTATGAAACGCTGACGTTCTTCGGCATCAAGCCGACCATGACGGTGGTGGAACTGGCGCCCGGCGGCGGCTGGTACACGGAGATTCTGGCGCCCTACCTGCGCGATAACGGCAAGCTGATCGCCGCCGGCAACGACCCGCGGTCAAGCAGCGAAGGCGCACGCCGGGGCGCGGCGCGCTTCCAGCAAAAGCTCGATGCCAATCCCGCTGCTTTCGGCAAGGTGGAACTCGGCGCATTCGCGCCACCCACCACCTACCGCATCGCGCCCAAGGGCACGGCCGACATGGTGCTCACCTTCCGCAATATCCACAACTGGATACCGATCGGCGAAGCAGGCATGCAGACCCTGTTCAAGGAAGTCTATGACAGCCTGAAACCGGGCGGCGTGTTCGGCGTCGTCGAGCACCGCCTGCCAGCGAACAAGGCGCAGGACGCCACGGCCAGCAGCGGCTACCTGCACGAAGCGTATGTGATCAAGCTGGCCGAAGGCGCAGGTTTCAAACTGGCGGCCAAGTCGGACATCAACGCCAATCCGAAAGACACGGCGGACCACCAGGGCGGCGTCTGGGCGCTGCCGCCGACCTACGCCAACAAGGATGTCGATCGGGCCAAATACACGGCCATCGGCGAGAGCGACCGCATGACCCTGAAGTTCGTCAAGCCATAAAGAAAACGGCGGCGGGCCGATCCGGCGCGCCGCCATTGTCTTGTGCGCGCAACGCGCCTTACAGGTAAATGCCGTACACGCCGCACAGGCGCTTGACCAGGGTGCAGGAGCTGGCATCGCCGTCCACCACGCACGCGGTATAGGCTTCCTCGCAGGTTTCGCGGGTTGGCAAGGCATATGCGGAAGAACTGATGGCGCCGGCAAAACCGACGGCGGCACAAAAGACAAATACGGCTTTTTTCACATTGATCATTTTTATCCCATTCCCAAGAGTTGAGTCGTTCTAAAAACCACTGGAAGACAAAGACGCCAGCCGCCAGAAAGCGCCGGTCGACAGACGAATTTCATGGCGCACGAAAATAGTACCACCTAAAAAAGTTAGTAAATACGCAAACAAGAAAACAAGATAACGTTTCTTTTTCGTCCCATTTCATGGAATAAAAACCGGCCCGCCGCCTTCCTGCCGCACATTTGCATGGAAACAGGCGAAAAAAAACCGCAGCACAAGCTGCGGTTTTTGTATCGACACCTTATTTCTTCACTTCCTTCGGCTTCACCGGCACCAGGCTCAGGTCCTGGAAGTCGTAGCTGAAATCCGTCTCGGCCGACACGGGCGCCATTTTGACCCGGTCGATGCTGCCATCGGGATTGAGCGAGAACGTCACGTAGGCGTCGGCGTTGAAATTGCGCTCTTTCCAGCGCACGATGAAGGTGTCGTGCTGCCAGTGTTCCAGCTCGCCCGTCAGGTCCGGCGTGCGCGTGAAAGTGAGGATGTGTTTTTTCCCCTCCGGCTTGATGACGACCTTGCCATACCAGGCGTCTTCATACTCGCCGTCGTACGCCGCCAGCGGCAGCGATGGCTGCGATCTGGCCGCGCGCGCGCTCGATGCCTTGCCCTGCTTTTTCACTTCTTCGGCATGCTGGTCCTGCTCCACCTTGGCCACCAGCGCCAGCCAGTCCGACGGCGCCGCCTGCAGGTAATGGTCGAGGATGCGCCATTGCAGCGCCGTCATGGAACCGCCATTTTCCGCATTCGTGAGAATGGCCACGCCCAGCTTGGCTTCCGGCACCATCACCACGCGCGAATAAAATCCCTGCAGCGCGCCGCCGTGCATGGCGACCTTCATGCCCTTGTAGTCGCGCAGCTGGAAACCCAGGCCATACGCGCTGAAGTTCGGTTTTGTGGCGGCCAGCGGCGGTTTAGGCTCGGCAATCTTGATCGGCGTTTGCGCCGTCCACATCTCACGGGCCTGCTTTTCGCTGAACAGGCGCGCGTCCTTGCCATCCTTGTCTTTCACGCCGGCGATCTTGCCTTCGTCGAGCAGCACCATCATCCACTTGGCGATATCTTCCGCATTCGTGTTGATGCCGACGGCGCCCACGGCGTTCGGCACGGGCATGGATTTGACGGCGGCGATCTTGCCGTCGATCTTGCTGTGCGCATTGGCGACGTCGGGATTACCCACGTTTTCCGCCAGGCTGGTGGTGGTGCCCGTCATGCCCAGCGGCGCCAGGATGCGCTCATGCATGGCCTCGCCCCAGCTCTTGCCCGCCTTGTCGGCGATGATCTTGCCGGCCACGATATACAGCAGGTTATCGTAGGCATAGCTGTTGCGAAAACTCGTGGCCGGACGGATGTAGCGCAGCTTCTCGATGATCTCGTCGGTGGAAAACGTGGTGGTCGGCCACCACAGCAAGTCGCCCGCCCCCAGGCCCAGGCCACTGCGGTGCGTCAGCAAGTCGCGCACGGTCATGGCGCCCGTCACGTAGGAATCGTGCATCTGGAAGCCGGGCAAATGTTTGGTGACGGGATCGTCCCAGGCCAGCTTGCCATCGTCGACCAGCATGGCCAGCGCGGCAGCCGTGAAACCCTTCGAGTTCGATGCCACTTCAAACAGGGTCTGCGCATCGACGGCCGCCGGTTCGCCCAGCTTGCGCACGCCAAAGCCCCTGGCGGTGATGACCTTGCCATCCTTGACGATGGCGATCGCCATGCCGGGCACGTCGAACACTTTCAAGGCGGTGGCGACGTCACGGTCAAGATCGAAGGCGGGTGCCGGCACCGGCGCAGCGGCAACGACGGGTGCGGCGTCAAAAGCCAGCGCCGGCACAGTGATGCCGGAAAAAGCCAGCACGATGGCGGCAGCAAGACGGTTCATGGTATGCATGGTCAGGATGTCCAAATAAGGTTCAATGCGCTTGCGCGGCCATCAATTTATCGACGCTTTCCTGCGTCACCGGGTGGTAGCGCTCGCGCGCCTGCGCATACACGTCCTTGGCCCAGGCATGGCCTTGCGGCGTCTTCATCAAGGCGCTGTACAGGGGCACGACGAACTTCTGGCGGCCCACGCTCATCAGGAATGCCTGCAAGGGCTGGCGCACATCGTAGCCGGCGTTCACGGAGGCCAGGTAGAAGCGGTAAGCGACTTCATTGTTGCCGCTCTTGCCCACGCCGTAGACCTGGTCCAGTTCGCGCAATTGCGCCGCGCTGGCCTTGTTGTTGATGTCGTTCAGGAAGTGCATCGATTCGATGGCGATCCACTTGTCCATGCCCAGGTCCCTGGTGGACAGCTCGCCCTTGAGCCAGGCGTCGCGGTGCTGGTCGAGCAGCGCCAGGCGCGGCGAAACGACGCGCTGCGCGCTGGCCGGCACGCCGGTGCCATACAGCCATTCGTCGAGTTCCGCTTCCGGCATCACGTCCGGATGCTGCGCCAGCAGGTTCTTGCGCAGGTAGGCGATGAACTGCTCCGTCGTCACGCTCTGGAACGCGTGCTGGTCGAACCAGCCGCGCAGGAAGGGGTCGAACACGGCACGGCCGGCACGGCGCTCCATGGTGGCCAGGAACCAGGCGCCTTTCGGGTAGATGATGCCGTCGTCCGTGTACGTTTCGGCGGGATTGGCATCCGCTTCGCGCGTGATCAGCGCCGTTTTCGCCGCCGGCAATTCGCGGATCGAGGCGGCCAGTTCTTCCTGGTCGACCTGCACGCCCATCTGCGCCACTTCGCTGCCATACAACTGCTCGACGATGCGCGTGGTGACGTAGGTGGTGAAACCTTCGTTGAGCCACATGTGCTTCCACGAGGCGTTGGTGACCAGGTTGCCCGACCACGAGTGGGCCAGTTCATGCGCGATCAGGTCGACCAGGCTGCGGTCGCCCGCGATCATGGTCGGCGTGAGGAAGGTCAGGCGCGGGTTCTCCATGCCGCCGTAGGGGAACGATGGCGGCAGCACAATCATGTCGTAGCGACCCCAGCCATACGGGCCGTACAGCGCCTCGGCCGCCTGGATCATCTTTTCCGTGTCGGCCAGCTCGTATTCGGCCGCCTTGATGCGCGGCGGCTCGGCATACACGGCGGAGCGGGGGCCAAGTTTGCGCACTTCCAGTTCGCCGATGGCGATCGCCAGCAAGTACGAGGGAATCGGCTGCGGCATCCTGAATTTCCAGCCGCCCTTGCCCGTCGCCTTTTCATCATTCTCGGCGCTCATCACGACGCGCATGCCCGCTGGCGCATCGATGCGCGCGCTGTAGGTAAAACGCACGGCCGGCGTGTCCTGCGATGGCACCCACGAGCGGGCGTTGATGCTTTGCGACTGGCTGAACATGAAAGGCAGCTTGCCCGACATGGTCTGCTGCGGCGTGAGCCACTGCAGCGCGATGGCGTTCGGGGCCGTGTGATAGTAGACGCGCACCTTGCCCGGCTGGCCCGTGGTGGCGATGCGCAGCGCCTGGCCCTTTTCCGGGTCGGCCTTGTCGAGCTGGTACGGCGCCATCTGCCACGCGCCGCGCTTGTCCTGCACCTGCACTTTCGCGATCGACAGATCGCGCGTATCGAGCACCAGCGTGCGCGCCGCCGGATCGATCCAGTTCAAGGACAGCTCGGCATAGCCGGACAGGGTCTTTTGCTTGAAATCGGCTTTCAGGTCCAGCTGCAGGTCGCGCGTGCGCACCTGGTCGTAGCGCGCGTAGCTGAGGGGGTCGGCGTGCGCGGCCAGGGTCACCTGGCAAAGTAGCGCACAGCCCAGCGCGCGCAGGAAGGTCAAAGTTTGCATGGTCGTCTTTTGAATGATTTGCGAAAGCCCCGGTCCGTGTGCGCCGGGGCGTCGCGCAGAATAGCACTTCCGGCGCAGGCCGGCAGAAAAAAGCGCCGGACTGGCCGGCGCTGTTTCCCTATTTTGCTTCCGGCCTGGCCTCGGCCTTGGCCTCGGGCGTTTTCAGCGGCGTATTGAAATCCTTCATCAGGTTGTTCTTGTCGCGGTCCTGCTTGAACAATTCCAGGCGCGATGGCGTGATTTTTCTCGGCCAGGCGTTGTTGCTGGTGTCGATGTCGGCCGTCTCCCAGTACGGGTCCTGCACCAGCCCCACCATCGGCTCGTCCGTGATGATGACCTTGCTGATCTTGTGCGGCGCATGGCGCCACACTTCGGCCGGCACGCGCTCGACGATCTTCTTACCGCTTTTGAGTTCGATTTCCAGGATCAGCGGCATCACCAGGCCGCCCAGATTCGAAAAGTCGACCAGGTACAGGTGCTTGCCCATGTTGCGCTGTTCCAGCAGCTTTCTCTCCCACGACTCCAGCGTTTCCTGCTCTTCCGCATAGCTGTTGCGGTCCTTGTTGGTGACCGTGAATTCATCGTGGCGGTTATAGAAATCCTTCAGCGCCGGATCAACGTCGACCTTCTTCGGCAGCGCCTTGTTGCGCTGGTCCGAGATCGAGATGGGCTGCGCCGCCTTCTGCGCCTTCTTCCACGCTTTCTCGTCTTCCGGATTCTTCGTGCTCACGCCATATTCGCTGATGCCGTCGATGCTGATGTCGACCGCGTCGGTGGTATAGAACCAGCCGCGCCAGAACCAGTCCAGGTCCGTGCCGGAAGCGTCTTCCATGGTGCGGAAAAAGTCGGCCGGCGTGGGGCGCTTGAACTTCCAGCGCAAGGCATACTGCTTGAAGGCGAAGTCGAACAGTTCGCGCCCGAGGATGGTTTCGCGCAGGATGTTGAGCGCCGTGGCCGGCTTGTCGTAGGCATTCGCCGTGAACTGCAGCAAGGACTCGGAGTTGGTCATGATGGGCACCTGGTTCTGGCTGCGCATGTAGTCGACGATCTTGCGCGGTTCGCCATTCCAGGAAGGGAAATGCTCTTCCCACGCCTGCTCGGCCAGGTACTGCAGGAAGGAATTGAGGCCTTCGTCCATCCACGTCCACTGGCGCTCGTCCGAGTTGACGATCATGGGGAAATAATTGTGGCCCACTTCGTGGATGATCACGCCGATCAGGTCGTACTTGGCCGTCTTCGAGTAGGTGAGTTCCCCCGTCTTCTTGTCCTTCACGGGGCGCCCGCCATTGAACGCAATCATCGGGTACTCCATGCCGCCCACGGCGCCATTGACGGAAATCGCGTTCGGATACGGATAGTCGAAACTGTACTTGTTGTATTGCTCGATGGCGTGTACGACGGCGCGCGTGCTGTACTGCTGCCACAGCGGATTGCCCTCGTTCGGATAGTAGGACATGGCCATCACGCGCTTGCCGCCGCTATTCAGACCCTGCGCATCCCAGATGAACTTGCGGCTCGACGCCCACGCCACGTCGCGCACATTGGCCGCCTTGAAGTGCCAGGTTTTCATGCCCGTGGCGTTGCCCTTTTCCGCCGTCAGCGCCTCTTCCGGCGTGATCACCAGCAGCGGCGTATCGCTGCTCTTCGCCCGCGCCAGCCGCTCGCGCTGCACCGTGCTCAGCACGGCGGCAGGATTTTGCAGCTCGCCCGTGGCGGCCACCACGTGGTCGCCCGGCACCGTCAGGTACAGCTCGTAGTCGCCAAATTCCAGCGTGAATTCACCGGAGCCGAGGAACTGCTTGTGCTGCCAGCCGACGGCGTCGTAATACGCGGCCATGCGCGGGAACCACTGCGCGATCTGGAAAATCGCGTTCTTGTCGTCTTCAAAATATTCATAACCGGAGCGCTCGACCAGCACCTTCTGGTCATTGATCTGATACGACCAGTCGATGTTGAACGTGACGCTCTGGCCGGGCGCCAGCGCCACCGGCAGATCGATGCGCAGCATGGTCTGGTTGACGACATGCTGCAGCGACTTGCCGTTGGCCGCTTTCACGGCGGTGAGCTTGAAGCCGCCGTCAAATTCGCGGCCCGCATGGATGGCGCGCAAGTCCTCGAATTTCAGCGCTTCGTCTTCGTTGCCGCTCAACCAGGCCTGGCGCGAGGGTGCGCTCAGTACGCGGCGCTGGTCGGCATCCTGGCGCAAGCCATTCTGGTCCAGCTGCAGCCACAGATACGCGAGGCTGTCGGGCGAGCGGTTGTGATAGGTGATCTGTTCGCTGGCCGTGATGGCGCGCCCTGCCTCATCGAGCGTGGCGCGGATTACGTAATCGGCGCGCTGCTGCCAGTAGGCGTGGCCCGGCGCGCCGGACGCGGTGCGGTAGCTGTTCGGCGTGGGCAGCAGTTCTTCGAGCTGGCGGAACTTGTCGTCGAAGGGCGCGGCAGCGCACAGGCCGGGCAAGGGAGCAAACAAGGTCAGGCACAAGGCAAGCAGGCGAACGAGGAGCGGCATGGCGCATTCCATCTGGGAGTCGTGGACAGACTGCATTCTAAGTCGAGTCTGTTTTCAAATCGATCACTGTTGTCGAAGTCCCACACACCTGGCTGGGCCGCGCCCCGGCGGTAGTGGCGCCGGCGCGGGCATTGGCGTATGATGCGCCTCGAACATTGGGGAGTAGTCGTCCTGCGGTCCTGCCGTGGGAACCTGTATCAACATGATTGGCCCGCAGGCCATGGTGCAGGTGGTTGCAGAACTTGACGAGACCATTGATCCAGGGCGGCCGCATGGGCCGGAGTCGCCCGTGGATCATTGGTTAATTCGTCCGGCCCACGTACCTCTTGCAATCTCATGGAAGCATTCCTCATCTCCACCGGCATCGTCGGTCTCGCTGAAATCGGCGACAAAACCCAACTCCTGGCCTTTCTGCTGGCCGCCAAATTCCGCAAGCCCTTGCCCATCGTGCTGGCCATTCTCGTCGCCACCATCGCCAATCACGCGTTTGCCGCCGCCGTCGGCGCCTGGATCACCAGCATGCTGGGGCCCGACGTGCTGCGCTGGGTGCTCGGCGTCTCCTTCCTGGCGATGGCCGCCTGGACCCTGATCCCCGACAAGCTCGATGAAGACGAGACGAAGCTGGCCAGGTATGGCGTCTTCCTGACCACCCTGATCGCCTTCTTCATGGCGGAAATGGGAGACAAGACGCAGGTGGCCACGGTGGCGCTGGCGGCGCGCTACCACGACACCGTCTCCGTCGTGCTGGGCACCACCTTCGGCATGATGCTGGCCAACGTGCCGGCCGTCTACCTGGGCGACAGGATCGCCAACCGCGTGTCGCTGCGCCTCGTGCATGGCATTGCGGCGCTGGTGTTTGCCGTGCTGGGCGTGGCCACCCTGCTGGGCGCGGGCGCGGCCCTGGGCTTCTGACATCGCCTAAATAATTTCCCATTTACAATGTTCATGTCTATATTTACAATGTCGTCGACATGAACACTGGCGCGGTGCCACCTGGTGGCCGCCGCGCTGTCTTGAGGAATGTATGTATTTGAATGGAAACATGGCGGCGCTGTGCCTGGCCGCCTGCGCCTGCCTGCCCCACGCCGCCATGGCGGCACCCGCGAATCCTCCGACGGCATCGCAATCCGAACCCGAAGTAAGCACGCGCGACCTGCTGCTGTCCGGCGCCGGCCTGATCCTGCTGGCGGGCCGGCGCCGGCCCGAACACGCTACGTGGCAAGACCCGGCGCCAGATTTACACCAGCAATAACACCGCATACTCGCGGCCCTCGTCGCGCAGGGCGATGCTGTCGCCCTCCTGCGCCACGCCATCGAGCGACAGGCCCGCAGGCCGCCCCTGCGCCCGTTCCACCGTGATGGCATAGCTGCTGGCGCCGAAACGGTAATGCAGCTTGAAGCTGTCCCACTCGGCCGGCATGGTCGGCGCCATGCGCAGCACATTCGCTTCGCGCGTCAAGCCGAGCAGGGATTCGACGATCAGGCGGTACAGCCAGCCCGACGAGCCCGTGTACCAGCTCCAGCCGCCGCGCCCCACGTGCGGCGCCACGGCATACACGTCGGCCGTCACCACATACGGTTCCACCTTGTAGCGCGCTACCGCCTGCGCGTCAACGCCATGGCGCACGGGATTGATCATGCGCAGCAATTCCCACGCCTTTTCGCCATCGCCCATGCGGGCAAACGCCATCGCCGTCCAGATGGCCGCATGCGTGTACTGGCCGCCGTTCTCGCGCACACCCGGCACATAGCCACGGATATAGCCGGGATTGAGATCGGATTTGTCGAACGGCGGATCGAGCAGCTGGATCACTCCAGAGTCACGGCGCACCAGACGCGCATCGACCTGGCGCATGGCGCCGGCGACGCGCTCCTGGTTGGCCGCCCCCGACAGCACGCCCCAGCTTTGCGAAATCGAATCGATCTGGCATTCCTCGTTCGTGTGCGAACCCAATGGCGTGCCATCGTCGAAGTACGCGCGCCGGTACCATTCGCCATCCCACGCATGTTCCTCGACGTTGGCCGCCAGCTTCACGGCTTCGTCGCGGCAGAACCGGGCAAACGCCGCATCGCCGCGCAGCACAGCCACTTCGGCGAAACGCTGCAGCACTTCGTACAGGAAGAATGCCAGCCACACGCTCTCGCCCTTGCCATGCTCGCCCACCTTGTCCATGCCGTCATTCCAGTCGCAGGAACCCATCAGCGGCAAGCCGTGCACGCCCAGGCGCAGGCCATGGCGGATGGCGCGCACGCAGTGCTCGTACAGGTCTGCCGACTCGCCCGAGCGCACGGGCAAATCGTAATATGAATCCTCTTCCGGCTTGACGGCCCGCCCCTCGATGAAGGGCGCCACCTCCGACAGCACATTGACGTCGCCCGTGGCGATCACATAGCGGCAGGCGGCCAGCGGCAGCCACAGATAATCGTCGGAGCAATGCGTACGCACGCCCCGGTCCGACGGCGGATGCCACCAGTGCTGCACGTCGCCTTCGATAAACTGGTGCGCCGCGCACAACAGCAAGTGACCGCGCAGCAGCTGCGGCGCCGTGTGGATCATCGCCATCGCGTCTTGCAGCTGGTCGCGGAAACCGTAGGCGCCGCCCGACTGGTAATAGCCGCTGCGCGCCCACAGGCGGCAGGCGATGGTCTGGTACATCAGCCAGCCATTGGCGATCACGTCGAGCGACGGATCGGGCGTCTCGATGCGCACGGCCCCCAGGGTACTTTCCCAGTGCGCGCGTACCGCATCGAGCGCACCGCGGGCCGCTTCCTTGCCCGCATGGCGCTGCACCATGGTGCTGGCGTCGGCATTGCGGCGCCCGCCCACGCCGAGCAGGAAGACGATTTCGCGCTCCTGCCCGGGCTGCAGCTCGAACGGTACCTGGATCGCCGCGCACGGGTCCAGCCCCGTGCCCGCCTTGCCGGACAGGCGCACGCGGCGCAAGGCGGCCGGCTGCGCCAGACTGCCATTGCGGCCGATGAATTCATTGCGGTCGCAGGTAATCGAACGGATGCTGGCATCCGTATTGAAGAAGCCGACCCGGCCCGAAAACTCCGTATTGTAGTTATTGCGCGCAAACAGGGCGCCGCTGATCGTGTCGACCTCGGTGGCCACGTGCATGCCGGACTTGGCGCGCAAATCGGCCATCACCCATTCCACATAACCGGTGACGGACAGGCGGCGCGGCACGCCGCTGTCGTTGCGCACCTTGATCACCGAATACTTGACGGCCGCATCGAGCGCCACATACGTGCACAGTTCCGTGGCGATGCCGCCCTCGCTGTGTTCAAACACGCTATAGCCGAAGCCGTGGCGCGTCACGTAGTCGCCGCTGCCGCGCGCGGGCAGGGACGAGGGCGACCAGAACTGGCCAGTTTGCTCGTCGCGCACATAAAACGCTTCGCCGGACAGGTCGGACACAGGGTCGTTCTGCCATGGCGTGAGGCGGAATTCATGCGCATTCTCGCTCCACGTATACGCCTGGCCGGCTTCGGACACCACCGTGCCGAATTGCGCATTGGCCAGCACGTTCGACCACGGCGCCGGCGTCTGCTTGCCTTCTCCCGTGGTGATCACATATTCGCGCCCGTCGGGCGTGAAGCCGCCGAGGCCATTTTCCAGGATCAACTCGCGCTTTGTCGCCCGGTGCGGCACGCCGCCCTGTTCGCGGGCCGGATCCTGCAGCAGCGGCGGCATGCGCAGCACGGGGCTCGGTGGACGCTTGACCTGCTCGGCCAGGGTGCCGCGCAAGTCGCTGATGATGGCGCGCGCCACCGACTGCAGCAAGATGCGGTCTTCGTTGGCGATCTGCTCGGCCAGGCGCACGAAGATGCCACCCGGGCGGTCGATCGCCTGCGCATCGATGCCCGAGGCGATCAAACCCATGATCTGGTCGTGCAGCAGCTGGCGGTAGCCCGATTGTTCTTCGTACCAGATCACCAGATCCACGATCAGCCCCTTCAGGCGCCAATAGGCATGCGCCTGCACCATCTGGCGCGCCAGTTCGATATTGGCCGCGTCGCGTATCTGCAGCAGCACGATGGGCAAGTCGCCGGAAATGGCATACGCCCACAGCCCGGACTGGCCGCGCTGGTTCTTGATCAGGATGCTGGCCTCGGCGCGCAGGGTCGCATTCGGGTAGATCACGGCATTGGCCAGGCGCGCATACAGCTGCGCGTCCGCTTCGCTGGCATTCAACTGGCGCAGCACCACCTGGCTGTGCGTCCAGGCCAGTTCGAACACGCGGTCGGCCAGATGGCGGTCCTGGTATTTGTCGATCAGGTGCAGCGCCGCCTCGCGCTGCTCCACCATGCCGGTCACGCTGTCGACGGTGACGGCCTGGTCGGGTTCGAGGGTGATGACGTAGCGGATGGCCACGATGGGGTCGAGCACGGAGCCGTGGCCGCCACTGAGTGGCCCGCTGTCCTGCAGCGCCTGCGGCAGCTGCGCCGTGTTGCCGCGGCCGACGAAGCGCGCGCGGTCCGTCTCGAACGATACTTCGTAGCGGTCGATATCATGCACGGTCATCACATGCAGCAGCCACGGCATCTGCTCATCTTTCGAGCGGGGACGCCGCGTGCATAAAATCGCATTTTCATGCGCAAGGATTTCCGTCTGCACGAACAGCTTGCTGAACGCGGGATGGGCCGCATCGGCCGCTGCCGGCGCCATCACCACTTCGGCAAAACTGGTGATCTCGATGCGCCGCTGGCGGTTCGAATTATTGCTGATGCGCGTGCGGCGGATTTCAATATCGTCCTCGGGCGAGACGACAATTTCCGTGTACAGGTCCAGGCCATGGTCGGCCCGGCGAAATTCCGCCCGCCCCTCGGAAAAAATCACTTCGTATTTCTTCGGTTCCACCAACGTCGGCTGGTACATGGTGGACCAGACGGCGCCGTCGTCGAGGTCGCGCAGATAGCAGAAATTGCCCCAGTTATCGCGCGTGCAGTCCTCGCGCCAGCGCGTCACGGACAGGTCTTTCCAGCGGCTGTAGCTGCCGCCCGCATTGCTCACCATGACGTGGTAGCGGCCATTCGACAGCAGCTGCGTTTCCGGCACGGCGCTGTTGGCTTGCGTGAGGATGCGCATCGGCATGGCCTGCTCGGACGCGCCGCTGCGCAGCACGGCCAGCTCGGCCGTGTTCGAGTAAAACGCGCCGGCCTGCGGCGTGCGTTCCTGCAGCACCAGCAAGGCCGATTGCAGCAGCGGATCGGACTCGAAGCGGCGCTGCATCGGGCGATCGTGCAGCAGATAGCTGAGGGCCAGGAAACCCATGCCTTGGTGATGCACCATGAAGGAACGGATGATGGCGCTGCCCTGCCCGCGCGGCAGGCGCGCGGTGGTGAAATCGATGGCTTCAAAAAAGCCGTAGCGGCCCATGTAGCCGGCTGCCTGCATGCGCTGCAGGTTCTGGCACGACGCTTCCGGCTGCACCATCAGGCCCATCATGCTGGCATACGGCGCCACCACCAGGTCGTCGGCCAGGCCCCGCTTCAGGCCCAGTCCCGGCACGCCAAAGGCGCGGTATTGGTAATTCAGGCTGGCGTCGACCGTGTTGTAGCCGGACTCGGAAATCCCCCATGGCACGTCGCGCTGGCGGCCATAGTCGATCTGCGCCTCGATGACGGAGTGGTAGGTCTGGTCAAGCAGGGTATTCGGGTAGTTCGGCATCACCAGCAGCGGCATCAGGTACTCGAACATCGAGCCGCTCCACGACAGCAGCACGGGCTGGCCGGCCACCATGCACAGCTGGCGGCCGAGGGCAAACCAGTGTTCCTGCGGCAGCTGGCCCTGGGCGATGGCGATGAAGCTGGCCAGGCGCACTTCGGAAGCGAGCAAATCGTAGTAGCTGGGGTCGAGGCGCCGCTCGCTGACGTTGTAGCCGATGGCCAGCAGTTTTGTCGATGGGTTGTACAGGAACGCGTATTCGATCTGCGCGAAGTCGCGCGCCTGGCCCGCCGCATGGGCGATGTCGCGCATGTGGCGGCCCGCCTGTTCGCGGCCCTGCGCCAGCAAGGCTGCCAGCTCGGAAGGCAGGCCTTCCGGCGCCTCCAGGCTCGCCAGTTCGCGCAGGGTCGGCACGCGCATCAGCGCCGCATCGATACCCGCCTGCGCCGCCCACGGCGCCAGTTGCAGCAATTCGGCCAGCGCCGCGCGGCACTGGCGCGCCAGCGCGCCGCTCCACATGGACAGCTCGCCATCCTCGCTTTGCAAGGTCAGCGACAGCAGCGCGTCGGCGGCGCCATTCGCGGCGCCCAGGTAGGCATGCCATTCGGCCAGGCTGGCGGGCGCGGCCTGCGCCTGCAGCAGGCTCATGCTCTCGCGCATGGCCTTGCCTTCGCCTTCGGCGGCGATGAATTCCTGCAGCACCTGCGCCGTCGTGCGGATGCCCTGCACCACCTGCGCGCCGATGATGGGCGCGTCGTACAGTTCCACCAGCCCAGGCTGCAAGGTCAGCAGATGGCCGGCCAGGTTGCCACTGTCGACCGTCGAGATGTACATCGGTTGCAGCGCCGTCAGGGTCTGCGTGTCGTACCAGTTGTAGAAGTGGCCCTGGAAACGCTCCAGCTCACCCATGCTGTGCAGGGTGGCGCGGCTGCGCTCGATCAACTGGCCCAGCGTGAGATAGCCGAAATCGTAGGCCGTCAGGTTGGCCAGCAAGGCCAGGCCGATGTTCGTCGGCGAGGTGCGGTGCGCCACGACCAGGTTCGGATGCTCCTGCATGTTATCGGGCGGCAGCCAGTGGTCATCGGGCCCGACGAAGGTGTCGAAATACGCCCAGGTCTTGCGCGCCACGCCATGCAGGAAACGTCCCTGTTCGGCCGACAGGCGCGCCACGGCGCGCTCGATGGGGCGGCTGATCCACCAGGCGATGGCGGGCGCGGCCAGCCACAGCAGCAGCACCACGGCCGCCGCTGGCAACGCTTCAGGGCGCCAGGTCAGCAGGGCGCCGAAGGTGGCCAGCGCCAGCGCGGGCGAGCACCACATGGCGCGCCAGCTGTCGGCCTGCGAACCTGACGATACATGCAGGTTCGAGGCGCGCCAGTCGAGCAAGTGCTTGTGCGACACGCCCAGGCGCCACAGCGTGCGCGCGATGGCGTCCAGGCTGATCCACGCTTCGTACGGCAGGAAGACGAGGGTCAGCATGGCGTGCGAAAACTGCACGCCGCAGCGCCGCTCGAAAGCGGCCAGGTGCTGGCGCCACAGGGTGTCGCGTGGTTTACGCAGCAAATCGTACAGGGCCGAGAAGACGGGCGGCAGGAAGATGATGGCCAGCACGGCCGCGCTCCAGAAGGCCACGTGTGGCAAGAATCCCCACGCCAGCAGCAGCGACAGGGTGGTGGCCGGCGCCACGATGCTGCGGCGCAGGTTGTCGAACAGCTTCCAGCGCGACAGCATCGACAGGGGATTGCGTTCGCGCTTGCCGGCGCGGCCCGGCACCCTGCCCAGCAGCCAGCCCACCAGCTGCCAGTCGCCGCGGATCCAGCGCTGGCGCCGGCTCACGTCGGCGTCGTAGCGGGCCGGGTACTCCTCGTACAGCTGCGAGTCACTCAGCAGGCCGGCGCGCAGGTAGCAGCCTTCGAGCAGATCATGGCTGAGGATTTTATTGTCGGGCAGGCGCTGCCCCAGCACGCGCTCGAACATGTCGAGATCATAGATGCCCTTGCCGATGAAGGAGCCTTCATAAAACACGTCCTGGTACAGGTCCGAGACGGTGCGCGTGTAGGGGTCGATGCCCGGCTCGCCGCCGCACAGCAGCTCGTAGCGCGAGGCGTTCGCGCTGGGCAGCGCCACGGCTACGCGCGGCTGCAGGATGCCGTAGCCGGCCACCACGCGCGTGCCGGCCGCGTCGAGCACGGGGCGGTTCAGCGGGTGCATCATGGTGGCGATGAATTCGCGCGCCGCGTCGCGCGGCAGTTGCGTATCCGTGTCGAGCGTGATCACGTATCTGATCGTGCGCAGGCCGCGCAACTCGCCTTCCACCAGCGAGAATTTGTCGCGCGCGCCGCCGCGCAGGAAGGCGTGCAAGTCGGACAATTTGCCGCGCTTGCGCTCCTGTCCCATCCACGCATTCTGCTGCGAATTCCACAGCCGTGGGCGGTGCAGCAGCAGGAACGGCGCTACCTGGCCCAGTTCTTCGGGATCGGCCCGGCCGCCGTTGTCATTGACCTCCGCGCCCTCGACGCGGTATTTCTCGTTCAAGCCATGGATGGCCTCCTGCGCCTGGCGCAGCAAGGCTTCGTCGCCGGGCATCGTTTGCGCATCGGCGTCGACAAAGTCCGTCAGCAGGCAGAAACGCAGGTTCGGATCGCGGTTGGACAGGTAGCGTACTTCCAGCGCCTCGCACAGGGCCGCCACGTTCTGCTGGCTGTAGATCAGGGTAGGCACCACGACGATGCCGCACGCGTCCGACGGAATGCCGGCCTGGTAATCCATGCGCGGCAGCGGATGCGGCGCCGTCATCAGGGTCGCCAGCCAGTTCACCACGGCCACGGCCAGCTGGCTGCTGCCCAGCAGCGCCAAGGCGCCCAGCGCCGCCAGGGGCCAGCCCTGCACGCCATGGCGCACGGCGCGTTCGAGCAGCAGCGCGCTCGTCGCCAGGGTCAGGAAGCAGATGGCGCCCAGGTAGACGGCCAGCGGCGCGGCGCGCGCCGTCTGCTGCAGCGCCTCGCTGAAGGGCAGCTTCGCGCCGGCCTGCTTTTCCAGCACCAGCACGCCGCGTCCCACCAGGTAAAAGCCGATGTGGCCGCGGCGCGCATCGTTGCCGTTGCCATGCGTGTGCGCCAGTTGCACCACCATCTCGGCCACGTCCACTTCACTGCGCGCGCTGCGCTTGGCGATGCGTTCGATGGCGTGACGGTAGCTGTCGCGCGTGGCGAAATCCATCAAGCCATAGGTACCGGCCGGGTCCAGGCGCAAGGTTTGCTCGACCACGCTCATGGTTTCGACGAATTCCTGCCAATCCATGGTGCCGAGAAAACGCAGGCTGCCGATACTGTTGGCGATCGATACCTGGTCGGCCGCCTGCTGCCCGATCTCGGATTGGATCTGCTGCTCGATGGTGAGGCCCGACTCGGCCAGCTTGTGCGTCAGCCAGGACAGCGCCAGGGTCAGCGAGGAACTTTGTCCCTGCAGGCGGCGCGACAATTCGGCCACGAAGGCGCTGGTCATCGGCGGATTCGAGCGGGCCATGTCGGCTACCAGCAGGATCAAGCCGCTGGGATTGCGCTCGGCGATGTCCGTCATCTGGTCGGCCCAGGTATTGGCCAGGTCGCGCTGCATGCGGTCGTCGGCCACGCGCGCGGCGACACGGCGCAGGTTTTCGATCAGGGCCAGGCGCAGCATGATGGGCACGGCCCACAGTTCACCCAAGGTCAAGGTGGCCACGTCCTGGTAAGCCTCGATGAAATGGCACAGGTTTTCCAGGTCGACCCGGCCATCGCCATGCGAGATGATTTCCAGCGCGATCTTGTACACGCGCGGACAACCGGCGTCGGGACCCGACGTCAACCGTGGCAGCTCCTTGCTGTAGTTCTTCGGCAAATGGCGCCGCGTGGTGCGGATCTGCTCTTCGATCAGGTAAAAATTATCGAGCAGCCATTCCGAGGCGGGCGTGACCTGCCGCCCGCTCTTCACAGTGGCCGTCAGCTCGTTGACGGTGGCCGTGATCAGGGCCGCATTGTCGGCCAGGCGCGCCAGCAGGCGGTCGCGGCCGTGATGCCGTCCTACCGCATGGCCTGCGGCCACGTGCTTGCCGTGGGCGGCCATCTGCATGGCGCTGAATAATTCGGAACGCAGAGGCAAGGCATCGTCGCGCGCGGCGTCGAAGGTGTCCGGTGCAAGGGAATGCTCGCGGAAGATTTCCTTGAATTTGGAAATCTGTTGTTTGATCTGCTGCGTGACAACTGCTGTGTACTCTTTCAACTTGGCCTCGCTAGGTGCGCGCAGGCAGCCAGCGGCCACCGTCACGCAGGCCCAGTCTGGAAGAACACGATCGGACACTGGCGAAGACGGAAAGCGAAGCGCCGGAGCGTTGCGATGAATCTCAGGGTGCAGGGAGATTTTCTGAACTTCATCGTAGGTGGGCCATGCATGCAACACCGTGCGCTAGCGTACATACCCGGCGCTTTAGGGGCGTCCAGGCAAAGAAATCGGCGCATGGAATGGCAGAAACGTGCCGGAAGGAAATGAATGGGAGAAAAGGCACGACAGGCACCGTGCCGATGATGGCACGGTGCAATATTTCAAGGAGGAAATTTCAATCTGTTCAGGCCGCAATCGCCAGCGGGTGGCGCGTCGCATCGGCCATCGCCATGCCGCCGTTGAGTTGCCATGCCGCGCCGTGACCGAGGCGGCGCAGGCAGGCAGCGGCACGCGCGCTGCGGTTGCCGCTGCGGCAGAAAAAGACCAGCGGGCGCTGCGGCTGCTGCAACCATGCGGCCACCTGTCCCGCCAGGCGGCTCAGCGGTACGCTGCGCACCTCGCATCCCTCGAATACCGTGCCGGCGCAGGCCGCGTGTTCATACGCTTCGCGCACGTCGACGAGGATGGCGTCGGGATGCTGGCGCAGGAAGGCGGGCAAGGCAGCCGCATCGAGCTGCAGTTCGGCGGCCGGCACGCTACCGTCCCGCACGGTGCGCACGCTAGCGCAGATGCTGCCGTCATCGCCTGACGCGCACAGCACGGTGTCTTGCGTCATCAGCGCCGCATCGAGCAAGGGCGTCAGCGCCCCGGGCGCCAGCTTGCCGATGAAGGCGAAGCGCTGCTCCAGCAGGTACACATGGGTTTCACCACATTCGACGCGGCGCAGGCGCTGCTGGCCCAGTGCCAGCTCACCGTCGATATCGATGCGGCCCACCTGTTCGATGGCGAGTTCCTGCAGCAAGGCCAGGCGCGCCACGCCATGGTCGGTTGGCGGCGCCGTGTGCACGATGGCGCCCAGCGCCAGGTGCTGGCAACGGATGAAAGCGGCCAGGCGCGGCACCAGCGCGGCAACGGGATCGATGACGACACAACTGGCGCTGGCAGCGTCACTGAACAGCCAGGTGCACTGGCCATCAACGCTCAGCTGGATTATGCCGTCCTGCGCGCCGTCCTGCGGCGATGGCGCCAGCGCCGACGGCAGCAGGCAGCTGCTGCGCAGCGCTGCGCCGCAGCGCTCGATGCGCGCACAGGCGGTAATTATCGTCGCCGCGTCGATCAGGGGACCGAACGACAGGCGGATGGCCGAACTGGCGCGCCATTGCGGCACGTGCATCGCTTCCAGGACATAGCTGGGCAGGGCCTTGGCGGCGGAGCAGGCGCTGCCCGAGCTGACGCGCACGCGCGCCGCGTCGAACAGGTCCAGCAGCTCTTTTGAGGACAGGCCCGGCACGGAAAAATTGAGCGTCGTCGGCAGCGACAAGTCAAACGGCATGTTGAAAACAATGCCGGGGAAAGCGCGTTCCAGGCTGGCCACCAGCTGCTCGCGGAACGCGGCCAGGTCGGCGTGGCTGCGGAAGGTCTTGCCATCGTCGAGCGCGGCCAACACGGCGCCCAGCGCGGCGATACCGGCCATGTTCTCCGTGCCCGAGCGCAGGCCCGCTTCCTGGCCACCGCCCATCATCAGGGGCGTAAACGGCGCGCCGGCGCGCACATACAGCATGCCGATGCCCTTGGGCGCATACAGCTTGTGGCCGGAAAACGGCGCGTAGTCGATGCGCGTGGCGGCCAGGTTCAGCTTCAGCTTGCCCAGCGCCTGTACGCAATCGACCATCCAGTAGGCATCCGCGCCGCGTTCCTGCAGCAGTTGCGCGATGGCGGACAAGTCGCTGACGACGCCCGTTTCATTGTTCGCCGCCATCGTGCACAGCATGGCCGCGTCGCCGATCAGCGCATCGAGCGCCTGCAGATCGTGGCGCCCTTGCGCATCGACTGGCAGCTTGCGCACTTCCAGGTTCAGGCCCAATAGACGGTTCCAGTGCGCCAGGCTTTCCGGCACGGCCTTGTGCTCGGTCGCGCCATACAACAGCAGGCTGCCGATGCGCTTGCCCGCAGCGCGACGTTCGCGCAGCGCGCACAGGGCCGACAGCACGGCCGTCTGGATGCCTTCGGTGGCGCCGCTATTGAACATCAATCGCCCATCGCCCACGCCCAGCAGACGGCTGGCGCGCTGGCGCACGCCATCCATCATGGCCTTGGCCTGCAATCCCGTGGCGTGGGTACTGCTGGGATTGCCATAGCCCTGCTCCATCGCTTGCCGGGCGGCGGCAACGGCGGCGGGCAGCACGCAGGTGGTGGCATTGCTGTCGAGGTAGATTTCTTTCATGATGGCAGTCTGAGTATTCTATAAAAAGGGGGCAGCGCGGACGGCTGGAACGTCTGGATAGTCTACCGACCTGCCTCCGTTAAGATATGCCAAAAGACACTGCAACTACGCTACTATGCAGCATGTTCATACCATAAAAACCGGAAAAACAAAATGAATTCACCAAATGCTTCGCTCGACAAATTCGACTGCGCCATCCTGGCCGCCCTGCAGCAGGACGGCACCTTGTCGATCGCCGCCCTCAGCGAGAAGATCGGCCTGTCCAGCACGCCGTGCTGGAAGCGGGTCAAGCGCCTGGAGGAAGAGGGCTATATCGAGAGCCGCGTGGCCATCGTCAACCGGCAAAAAGTGGGCTTGCCCGTGACCGTCTTCGTCAGCGTGCGCACGGGACAGCACGATGAAAAATGGCTGCGCCGCTTCGCCGCTGCCGTCATCGTCTTGCCCGAAGTGCAGGAATTTCACCGCATGAGCGGCGACATCGACTACCTGCTGAAAGTCGTCACCACCGACATCAAAGGCTACGACACCTTCTACAAAAAACTCATCAAGGCAGTGCAACTGACGGGCGTGTCGTCCGCCTTTTCCATGGAACAGATCAAGTGCAGCACGGAATTGCCGCTGGAATTGATCGCCCACGGCTTGCCTGCCTGAACGTTTTTCCGCACTGCACGGGGGCGCATGAAAACTGCGCATGTTAACACCCCGTCATCGTTGCCATACGGCAACACTTCGGCATTAAATACGGCATTCCTGCCCTATATTCCCCCTATCCGTCGCTATACTGCGCACTGCCTGTGCCTGTTTGGCAAGCTCTGCCAGTCGCGCAGGCCCATTCCCAGGGTCGTCCATGCATCTGCTTCGCCACCTTTCCATCCAGAAAAAATTGATGTTCAGCATGGGTTTATGCCTGCTGCTGTTCATGGGCATCTCCTCGTTCCTCAGCGTACGCATGAGCAGCGATTATGTGCGCGAGCGCGTCGTCGGCCAGGAACTGCCAGCACAGGTGGGCGAAATCCGCAACGACGTGCTGCGCCAGATCAGCCAGCCGCTGGCGGTGGTGCAGACGATGGCCAATGATGTCTTCCTGCAAGACTGGGAAGACGCGGCGCTGGCCGAAAGCGGCATGGCCACCTTCCAGCGCTATGCCAGAATGCTCAAGGAAAAAAACAAGGCGGCCGTCGTCAGCTGGAGTTCACAAGCTGCGTCCAGGTACATGACCGATGCGGGCCTGATCCGCACGCTGGACAAGCAACAGCCCGCCGATCACTGGTTTTTCAGCATGCTCGACGAAAACAAACAGCACACGGTCAATCTGGACCGCGATCCGGCCTCGGGCAGTTTCATGCTGTTCCTGAATGCGCGTGGCCAGACGGCGGGGGACAAGGCCGTCATTGCGGGCATGGGCTTGAGCGTCGATGCCATGGCCGAGACCATCCGCAGCTACAAGGTCGGCCAGACCGGCCACGATCTACCTGGTGCGCGCCGACGGCAACCTGCTGATCCACCGCGATCCGGCCCTGGCTGACGGCAAGCATCAATTGAAGGACTTGCCCGGCTTTAGCACAGCACTGAGCAAGACCCTGCTGACAGGCAGCAAATACGCGCATGCCAGTTACGCGGCGCCCGCCGGCAAGCAGCTCGTGGCGGCCTCCTTCGTGCCGGAATTGAATTTGTACGTGATGGCCGAAGTGCCGGAAGCGGAAGTGCTGGGCAATGTCACGCGGTCGGCCCTGCTTGCCGCCCTGATCGCCGGCCTGGTCGGCGGCGGCATTGCCCTGTGCATCATTTATGTCATCAGCCGCGCCATCGCCGCCCCCGTCGCGCGGGCGGCCGACATGCTCGGCGAGATCGCCAGCGGGAATGGCGACCTGAGCCGCCGCATGCCCGTCGAATCGGAAGACGAGGTCGGCGCGCTGGCCGCCGCCTTCAACCGCTTCGTCGCGTCGCTGAACGTGACGATACGCGAAGTTAGCGACAGTACCGGGTCAATTGCCAGCGAATCGAGCCAGATCGCGTCGGGCAACCTGGACCTGTCGGCGCGCACAGAAACCCAGGCATCAAGTCTGGAAGAAACGGCGGCGGCCATGGAAGAGCTGACGTCGACCGTGAAACAGAACGCGGACAACGCGCGCCAGGCGAACCAGTTGGTGGTGTCGGCGTCGAGCCACGCCGTCAAGGGCGGCGAGGTGGTCGGACAAGTGGTGCAGACGATGGGCGCGATTACAGAAAGTTCGCGCAAGATCGCGGATATTATCGGCGTGATCGATGGCATTGCCTTTCAAACCAATATCCTCGCGCTGAACGCGGCCGTCGAGGCGGCGCGCGCGGGCGAACAGGGCCGCGGCTTTGCCGTGGTGGCGAGCGAGGTGCGCACCCTGGCGCAGCGATCAAGCCAGGCGGCGAAAGAAATCAAGGACTTGATCGTCGACTCGGGCCGCCAGGTGGAGGCGGGCAGCAAGCTGGTCGACTCGGCCGGCGCCACCATGCAGGACATCGTCGTCTCCGTGCAACGGGTCGCCGACCTGATGGGAGAAATCGCTTCGGCCAGCCAGGAACAAAGCCAGGGCATCGCGCAAGTCAATGCCACGATCACGCAGATGGATGACGCCACCCAGCAAAATGCGGCCCTGGTGGAGGAAGCGGCGGCGGCAGCCCAATCCTTGCAAGATCAGGCTGGCAGGCTGGCGCAGGTGGTCAGCGTCTTCAAGCTGGAAGAGCTTACAGCGCCGGCGCTTTCACGCTCGCTGCTTGCTTGAAGAAATCATAAATGCCGCTCTCGCTCATGCGGCGCGCATTCGCCAGTTCGCCGCCCTTGGTGGCGTACAGCACCTGCTTGCTGTCGCTCGATACGAGCACGGCAGCCGGGATGCCCTTCTTGAGCGGATTGCCATAGGCTTGCGCCACGTCCAGGTTATGGTCGAAGTTACCCACGTCGACCTTGACGACCTTGAACTGCTGCTGCATCAATTCGGCGTTCTTGCCTTCCTTCAAGGCCTTGTCGAGCGCGCGGCAATCCTCGCACCAGTTGGCGCCAAAGATCAGCAAGACAGGCACGTGGGCCGCCTTGGCCTCGGCCAGCGCGCGGGCCACGTCGGCCTTGGCATCGGCCGCCGCGTTGTACGGAAAATGCGGCGTGGCGACAGGGTTGCTTGGCGTCGGGGCGGCGGCAACGGCGGTGCCGGCAAGCAGCAGGCTGGCAAAGAAAAGGGAAACGAAACGGGAAACGCGCATGCGGGGCTCCTGAGAGAAATCGTGGGGCCAGCTGAACAGCAGCCAGCGGGCGTGATTGTTTAGAATATGCGTACCTGTAGGAAATATCCACCATTAAATTGCACTGTGCTTATGCGGAAAACGTATAAGCACGCATAAGCGCCACCACGGAGAAGCCGCTTGAGCATGCCAGATACCCTGCCCCAAACGCTGTCCTGCGCCGCGCGCATGCTGCGCAGCGCCTATCCCGGCGGCATGCCGGACACGGCGTATGTCGCCGTACTGGCCCTGCTGTATGAACACTTTTCCGACCGCAACCTGGCCGAGCTGATGGCCGCTGTCACGGGCAAGGATGCGACGCTGGTTCTGAACGATATTTATGCCTGCGCCAGCAGCAAACCGGCGCCGTCCGCCATCGCAGCGACCAGGACGCTGCTGACGCGGCACGGCTTGCAAGCCGTCTGCGCCGAGGATTAATGCCCTCCGGCAGCGAAATGGAACGCATGGGATAATATCGGGCTCAGACTGAGCAACGCGGCCCGAACGCGCCCTCCCCCATGACGACTTCTTTCCTGGCACGCTGGTTGCCGCAACCGAACAACGGCAGCCGCCGCGAACAAGCGCGCGCCTGCGCGGGCGCCATCTGCGGCTTGCTGTTGACCGGACTCATCTGCCATTTCCTGCTGGCCCCGGACAGCGCCAGCGTCTACCTGATCGCGCCCATGGGCGCTTCGGCCGTGCTGCTGTTCTGCCTGCCGGCCAGCCCGCTGGCGCAACCGTGGTCGGTGGTGGGCGGCAACGTGGTCTCCGGCCTGGTCGGCATGGCCTGCGTGAAATGGCTGGGATCCAGCGTGGGCGTGGCGGCGCTGGCTGCCTGCCTGGCCATCGGCGCCATGTTTGCCCTGCGCTGCCTGCATCCGCCGGGCGGCGCCGTCGCCCTGACCACCGTGGTCGGCGGCGCCAGCGTGCATGCGGCCGGCTTTGAGTTCGTCTTCATCACCGTGCTGTTCAATTCCGCCGTGCTGGTCGCCTGCGCCGTGCTGTACAACAACCTGACGGGGCGCCGCTACCCGCACATCCAGCAACTGGTGGCGCCGCATCCGCACGATACCAGGGATGAGGTGCCCAGCAACCGCCTGGGCTTTTCGTCCGATGACCTTGATGCCGTCTTGCGCCAGCACAGCGAAGTGCTCGACATCAGCCGCGACGATTTGCAAGCCATCTTCCTGCAAACGGAAATGCGCGCCTACCAGCGCCGCTTCGGCGTCGTCACCTGCGCCGACATCATGTCGAAGGACGTGCTCAGCGTGGAATTCGGCACGCCGCTCGATGTTGCCTGGCGCACCATGCGCGAGCACCAGGTGGGCGCCCTGCCCGTGCTGAACCGGGCGCGCCGCGTCATCGGCATCATCACGCAGACGGATTTCCTGCGCCATAGCGGCCTCGACGATTATCAGGGCATGCGCCAGCGCCTGCGCGGCCTGCTGCAGCGCAGCGGCCTGTCCCACAGCGACAAGCCGGAAGTGGTGGGCCAGCTGATGACGCCGTCGCCGCACACGGCCCGCCTGGGCACGCCCATCATCGATCTGGTCCCCCTGATGGCCGACGCCGGCTATCACCATATTCCCATCCTCGACGATGCAGAACGCCTGGCCGGCATCATCAGCCAGTCCGACCTGATGGCGGCCCTGTACGAAAGCCGCTTTGCCGAGGTGGCCGCATGAGGCCATTCCAGGCACTGCTGAGCGGCTCCGATGGCGGCCCGGCCGGCACGGTCGTCAGCGCGCATTTTTTCGGTGCGCAGCTGGCCATCGACGCCCCCGGCTCCAGCATCGACGTGGCGCGGCTGGTCGTCAGCGTGGGCGGCGTCGACGGCCCCGAACTGTTCCTGAACTGGCTCGACGAACAAGGACGGCAAGCGTCGCTGAAACCGCTCGGAGCGGAGGACATCGCCATCGTCTTGAAGGAAGCGCCGGCCGCGCTGCAGCCGCAACTGCAGCGCCAGTGGAGCGAGCGCCAGCGCAACCGGCGGCAAGTATCGGGCTGGCTGGCCGGTTTGACGGGAGCTGCCGTCGTCGCGGCCGCCCTGCTGTGGTGGCAAGGCGGCCATGCCGTCGGCGCGCTGGCGCGATGGATCCCCCTGTCGACAGAAAAACAGCTGGGCGAACTGGCCCTGTCGCAAGTGCGCGCGCAGGGCGGCATCAGCGAGCACGGCGTGGCGCAGCAAACGGTGCAGGAGATCGGCCGCAAGCTGACGGCCGGTTCGCGCTACGAGTACCGCTGGCTGGTCAAGCAGGACGACACGGTCAATGCATTTGCCATGCCGGGCGGCATCATCGTCGTGCATACGGGCTTGCTGCGCCAGGCGGGCGATCCGGGCGAACTGGCCGGCGTGCTCGCGCATGAAGTGCAGCACGTGGAGCAGCGCCATTCGCTGCGGCAAATGATCAGCAGCCTGGGCTGGGGCGCCCTGGTGGGCGTGACCATCGGCGACATCAGCGCCGTGGCCGCCATGCTGGCGCACCAGGCCGGCACCCTGTATTTCAGCCGCGACATGGAAGAAGAGGCAGACCGCCTGGGCTTGCTTGCCTTGCAGCGCGCACAGATCCGTCCCGACGGCATGCTGCGCTTTTTCCAGAAGCTCGATGACAAGGACAAGGCCAGCGTGCCGGGATGGATTTCCTCGCACCCGCAGACGGCGGCGCGCGCGCAGCACATCCGCAGCCTGATCGCCGCCACGCCCTGCCCCGCCTGCGTCCCATTGGCCAGTTCGCACTGGCCGGCCATGAAAGCGGCCCTGCCGCCTACGGCAAAATAGCAACATTCCTCCCGCACAATTTGTCCAAACGCACTGGGCAATGGCGTATGCTTACGCCCCGGCTGTTCCTTCGCGACCGGCCACCCCGACCCCGCCAAGAACGCCTATCAAAACCTACTGCGCGTCGTAATTTGCGGTCTGCGATGCTCACTGTACCTTCGTACAGTTGCGCTTCTCGACCACAACTTCCTTCCGCTCGCTACGGTTTTATTAGGCGTTGTAAGCCTCCGTTCATTCTCCTTCCTTACAAAGGACATCGCGCATGAAGCATCGTATTGCCGCCGGCACCCTCGGCACCCTGGCCATCTCCCTGTTGCTCGCCCATGCGCCCATGGCGCAAGCGGCCCGGCCCGCTGCAAACACCGTGGCCGTCAGCGCGCCGCAAGCCAAACAGCGATTGCAGGTCGTGGCCGATCAGTACTACGATGCGCTGGCCCGTTTCGAGCCGATCAACGCCACCGAGAGCGGCGACAACCGTTTTGACGACCAGCTCGGTTCAGCCATCGTGCCCGCCGCGCGCGCAAAACAGTTCGCCCTGTACCGCCAGTACCAGAAGACGCTGCGCAGCATTGGCCGCGCGCAGCTGTCGCACCAGGACCAGATCAACTACGATATCCTCGACTATGAACTGGCCACGGCACTGAGCTTCGAGCGCTTCCCCGAATACCTGCTGCCCTTGAACCAGATGGACAGCATGCCCGTCACCCTGGCCAATTATGCGGGCGGCGAGGCATCGCAGCCGTTGACCACGGTCAAGGAGTATGACGCTTACCTGAGCCGTATCGGCCAGTTGCCGGGCTGGATAGACCAGGCCATCGCCAACATGAAAGTGGGCATGCAAAAGGGTATCGTGCTGCCCAAGGCGCTGACGGAATCGGCCTTGCCGCAATTCAAAAAGCTCGTCAGCGCCACGCCGCAAGACAGCGTTTACTACACCCCCATCAAGAACTTGCCGGCCAGCTTTTCCGATGCGGACAAGGCGCGCCTGACGCAAACCTACACCGTCATCATCGGGGCCAAGCTGATGCCCGCGCTGCAGCGCCTGTCCACCTTCATGGAACGCGATTACCTGCCGGCCGGACGCACGAGCAGCGGCTGGAGCGCCCTGCCCGATGGCGCGGCCTGGTACCAGGCGCGCGTGGCCAGCAGCACCACCACGGATCTGAAACCGGAGCAGATCCACGCCATTGGCCTGAAGGAAGTGGCACGCATCCAGGAACAATATGCGATCGTCGGCCCGAAGATGGGCTACAACGGCCCGGCCGCCGGCTTGCCCGTGTGGGTCTCGCAGCAGGCGAAATACCGCCCGTTCAAGACGGAGCAGGAAGTGCTCGACGTCTACCGCAAGCTGAATGTGCTGCTCGACAGCAAATTACCTGCCCTGTTCACTCTGGTGCCGAAGGCGCCGCTGGACTTGCGCCTGGAACCTGAACTGAGCCGCGACACGGCCGCCGACCACTACACGGCGCCTGCCGCCGACGGTTCGCGCCCCGGCGTGTTCTGGTCCGTCGTCACGGATCCGAAACTGTATGGCGACACGGGCATGACCACCTTGTTCCTGCATGAAGGCAAGCCTGGCCACCATTTCCACCTGGCGCTGGTGCAAGAGATGGACTTGCCGAACTTCCGCCGTTTCGGCGGCAACAATGCCTTCTCGGAAGGCTGGGCCCTGTATGCGGAAACCCTGGGCAAGGAAATGGGCCTGTTCGACGACCCGGCCCAGTATTTCGGCCATTTGAACGACGAGATGCTGCGCGCCGTGCGCCTGGTGGTCGACACGGGCTTGCACACCAAGGGCTGGACGCGCGAGCAGACGATCAAGTACATGCGCGACACCCTCGGCTATGACGCCGTGGCGAAAAGCGAGACGGAACGCTACATGGCCTGGCCGGGCCAGGCGCTGGGCTACAAGATCGGCTCGCTGAAGATCGTCGAGCTGCGCCAGCGCGCGCAGCAGGCATTGGGAGACAAGTTCAGCCTGCCGAAGTTTCATGAAGTGGTGCTCGGCGACGGCACCCTGCCTTTGAAACTGCTGGAAGCCAAGGTCGACCGGTGGATCGCGCAGCAGAAGTAAAACGCAGCGCCTGAAGGCAAAACGGCAGCTCCTTGACGGGGTTGCCGTTTTTTTCGCCTGAGCGTTTGAGATTACACCAGCAGCGCGGCACTCATCGAGCGCACTTCCTCGTTTGACTCGGCCAGGATGCTTTGCAAGGTCTCGTTGTCGATAATGAAATCGATGACGGAATCGGAGGGCGTGAGCATTTCCACGTACGTCACCTGCAAGGGCGAGGGCACGGGCGACAGTTGCTTGGCCAACAATAAGGTGTCGAGCAGGGAGTCCGGCGGGATCGATAGCAAGCCGTCGCGCAAGCCTTCGATGGCTTCCCTCACGGCCAGCGGGATCAGCAGCTTCTTCATGACTTCGCGGGAGATGATCTCTTCGGCGGACTCCATCCAGTGATCCGCATCGTCGTCGAGCAGGCCGGGGAATTCATCGGCACGCGACAGCAGGTAAAAGCCGCCCACTTCATGCACGATGCCCGCGAACAGCGCCGTGTCGGCATCGACGTGCGTCACGCGGCGGGCAAGCACGTGCGCCAGCGCCGCCACGTGGGCCGTGTGCTCCCACAGCTGGGTCGCCTTCTGGCGCAGGACGGGATCGATGATCTTGCTGCCGAACTGGCGCACCACCATGGCTGCCACCAGCGCGTACAGATTGCGGTAACCCATGCGCATGACGGCAGCGCGCACGCTGGTCACGGGCGCCCCATCGCCACGGCTGTACACGGCCGAATTGGCCAAGGCCACAGTGCGCGCCGCCAGCAGGGGTTCGCCCAGGACCAGCTTGATGGCATGATCGATATGGCAATCCGGTTCAGCCAGGGCCAATTGCAATTGCAATGCGGAATTAACACTCGTGGGAAACGTTAATTCTCCGCGCACTGCCTGTGAAACAATTAAACCGAAAGCCTGTAATTTTTTCATCATACGCTCAATCCGCCTCAGATATTTTTCTGACTAGCAATTTCATGCATCAGAAATTGCATGCCATGCCCGGCCTTTAGAATACAGATGGCATGTCATTCGCTTGTATTGAAGAATCAGGTAATGCCAGCGCATGTAATAGCGATTCATCGCCGATGACAAACAATTTCGGCTGCTGTAGTACCTGCAGTAGAAATGGCTGGCCTTCACGCAGACGCCGGCGATAATCGGCCAGCGTATATAAATTGGGATTGATTTTACGCCTTAAGGTTCGCTCGGCCGGGGCCAATCCCGTCAACAGATCGCCATAATTGGCGTCTTCTCCCACCAGCAACAAATCGATGGCACTGCCAGGCATGTCCTGTCCCTTCGCCGTGGCGCCCGACACGAATGCCAGGTGCAACTGGGCACGCAAGGGTGCCAGGGTCATGCTGAGCACGCCGACGATGCCGAAGGTTTTCTGCACCAGTCCGCTCAACTCCGGATACACGAGGCTTTCCTTGTTGGGCCAGAAGCGCCGCACATTGCCGATCCGCTCCGACGTGATCAATCCGGAATCATGCAGGCGGCGCAGTTCCCGCTGCGCCGACGCGCTGCCCAGTCCCGTCAGGCGCATGATCTCGTTCAAGTGAAAGCCTTCATTCACGCGGACAAAGAGCAGTCCCAGCAGTTTCTGCTGGGCGGGAGTAAACAGGGCTTGGGCAATCATGTGCCAGATATTAGCATGAGCGCGCCGGAAATTGGCGTGGCAAGCGTGCTTTGCCACATGCCAACGGAGTGTGGCTGCGTGACGGCATCATGCATCATTGCCATGGTTTGCGCGCTCCAGCTCGATCGGAAAAACCGGCGGGCCATATCGCGCCGCTTTCTCTTTGCGTTCGCGCTGGAAGGCCACGGTAACGAATATAAAAAATGGCCCCAGGAATTTCTCCCTGGTGCCGTTCTGTTCAGCTAAGCACAGATGAATATACTTAATAGATTAAATAGTTAACGGATGACCGCTGCATGGCATACGCAATACTTTTTCTGATTAATTGAAATTTGTATCAATTAAATAATTGCAAATTCCCGGACAAATAAAGCGGACGGCGTCCATGCGATGGTAATTAATTGCAAATTGCACGCTGCTTGATAAAAATTAAAAAAGGCACCCGAAGGTGCCTTTTTGAAATCAGCTAGCAGCGCAGATTACGCTTCGTCGCCGTGGTGTTGCTGGGTCTCGATATCCTGCAGCGCTTCGGCAGCTTCGCCAGCCATCGAGGCTTTCTCGGCCAGCAGCAGCGCTTGACGCTCTTCCACTTCCCACGCTTCCTTCTCTTTGCGTGCGCGGTGGAAAGCCAGGCCCGTACCGCCAGGAATCAGACGACCGACGATGACGTTCTCTTTCAGGCCACGCAGACCATCGCGCTTGCCCATGATCGCCGCTTCCGTCAGCACGCGGGTAGTTTCCTGGAACGATGCGGCCGAGATAAACGAATCGGTCGACAGCGATGCCTTGGTAATACCCAGCAAGACGTTTTCGTAGGTCGCAGGAATCTTGTTCTCAACGGCCATGCGATCGTTCTCGTCCAGCAGTTCCGAACGCTCAACCTGCTCGCCAACGATGTAGTTGGTGTCGCCGGCATTGACGATCTGCACGCGGCGCAGCATCTGACGCACGATCACTTCGATGTGCTTGTCATTGATCTTCACGCCTTGCAGACGGTACACGTCTTGCACTTCGTCAACGATGTAACGTGCCAGCGCTTCGATACCCAGCAGGCGCAGGATGTCTTGCGGATCGGCCGGGCCGTCCACGATCATCTCGCCCTTGTTCACGACTTGGCCGTCATGCACCAGCACTTGTTTGTCCTTGGTGATCAAGAACTCATGCTTGTTGCCGTCCATGTCCGTGATTTCCAGACGCTGCTTGCCCTTGGTTTCTTTACCGAACGCAACCGTACCCGTGACTTCCGCCAGCATACCGGCATCTTTCGGCGAGCGCGCTTCGAACAGTTCTGCAACGCGTGGCAGACCACCGGTAATATCGCGCGTTTTTTGCGATTCGGTCGGGATACGTGCCAGCACTTCGCCCACCGATACCTGTTGACCGTCCTTGACCATGATCAGCGCGCCGACCTGGAAGCCGATCGCCACCGAGTGTTCGGTGCCGGCGATCTTGACTTCTTCGTTCGCGTCGTTGATCAGCTTGACTTGCGGACGCAACGTTTTCGTCAGCGAACCGCGACGTTTCGCATCGATCGCCACCAGGGTGGACAGACCGGTCACTTCGTCGACCTGACGGGCTACGGTGACGCCTTCTTCGACGTTCTCGAAACGCACTTGACCGGCGTATTCGGTAATGATCGGACGGGTCAGCGGATCCCACGTTGCCAGGGCCGTACCGGCCTTGATGACCATGCCGTCCTTGACGATCAGGGTCGCGCCGTACGGTACTTTATGACGCTCACGCTCACGGCCATGGTCGTCGGTGATCAGCACTTCGCCGGAACGGGAAATGACGATTTGCGCGCCCTTACCGTTCGTCACGTAACGCATGGTTGCCGTGAAGCGGATGGTACCGTTCGATTTGGCTTCCACCGACGATGCCACTGCTGCACGCGATGCCGCACCACCAATGTGGAACGTACGCATGGTCAGCTGGGTACCAGGCTCACCAATCGACTGCGCTGCCACCACACCGACGGCTTCGCCGGCGTTGACCAGCATGCCGCGGCCCAAGTCGCGGCCATAGCACTTGGCGCACAGGCCGAAGCGCGTGTCGCAAGTCAGTGGCGTGCGGACCTTGACTTCATCGATGGACAGACGCTCGATCTCTTCGACCATGTCTTCATCCATCAGGGTGCCGGCTTCGTACAGCGTTTCCTGGGTTTCAGGATTGACGACGTCATGCACCACCACGCGGCCGAGGATACGGTCACGCAACGGTTCGATGACTTCACCACCTTCGACCAGTGCCTTCATGACGGCGCCGTTCATGGTGCCGCAATCGTCCTCGATCACCACCAAGTCTTGCGTCACGTCAACCAGACGACGCGTCAGGTAACCGGAGTTAGCCGTTTTCAGCGCCGTATCGGCCAGACCTTTACGCGCACCGTGGGTCGAAATGAAGTACTGCAAAACGTTCAGACCTTCGCGGAAGTTCGCGGTAATCGGCGTTTCGATAATCGAGCCATCCGGTTTGGCCATCAGACCACGCATACCGGCCAACTGGCGAATCTGGGCTGCGGAACCGCGCGCGCCGGAGTCGGCCATCATGTAAATGGCGTTGAACGATTCTTGCGTCGACTTGGTGCCGTCGCGGCGGATCACGTCTTCAACTTTGAGCTGGTCCATCATGGCCTTGCCGACTTCATCCGAGGTTTTGCCCCAGATATCGACGACCTTGTTGTAACGCTCGCCGGCGGTCACGAGACCCGACGCGTATTGCTGTTCGATCTGCTTGACTTCCGATTCGGCCGTCGCGATCAGGGTCACTTTTTGCGGCGGTACCAGCATGTCGTCGACGCAGATCGAGATACCGGCGCGTGTCGCCAGGCGGAAACCCGATTGCATCAGTTTGTCTGCGAACACCACGGTGGCGCGCAGGCCGCACTTGCGGAACGACGTGTTGATCAGTTTGGAAATTTCTTTCTTTTTCAGCGCGCGGTTCAGGACGGAGAACGGCAGGCCTTTAGGCAGAATTTCCGACAGGATCGCACGGCCGATCGTCGTTTCGTAACGCGTTACCGTTTTCTCGAATTCGCCCGTTTCGGCGTTTTTCGGGTATTCGGTAATACGCACGGTGACGCGGGTCGTCAGTTCGACTTCCTTGTTGTCGTAGGCGCGGATCACTTCCGACACGTCAGGGAACATCATCCCTTCGTTCTTCGCATTGATCGCTTCGCGGGTCGCGTAGTACAGACCCAGCACGATATCCTGGGAAGGAACGATCGACGGTTCGCCGTTCGACGGGAACAGGATGTTGTTCGATGCCAGCATCAGGGTGCGTGCTTCCATCTGCGCTTCGATCGACAGAGGAACGTGGACCGCCATTTGGTCACCGTCAAAGTCGGCGTTGAATGCGGCGCAGACGAGCGGGTGCAACTGGATGGCCTTGCCTTCAATCAGGACTGGCTCGAACGCCTGGATACCCAGACGGTGCAGCGTCGGTGCGCGGTTCAACATGATCGGATGTTCGCGGATCACGTCTTCCAGGATGTCCCACACGACCGGCTCTTGAATCTCGACCAGCTTCTTCGCCGCCTTGATCGTGGTCGCCAGACCCATCAGTTCCAGTTTATTGAAAATGAAGGGCTTGAACAGTTCCAGCGCCATCAGTTTCGGCAAGCCGCACTGATGCAGTTTCAATTGCGGGCCCACGACGATGACGGAACGACCGGAGTAATCGACGCGTTTGCCCAGCAAGTTTTGACGGAAACGGCCGCCCTTGCCCTTGATCATCTCGGCCAGCGACTTCAGCGGACGCTTGTTGGCGCCGGTCATCGCTTTGCCGCGACGGCCGTTGTCCAGCAGCGAATCGACCGCTTCTTGCAGCATGCGCTTTTCGTTGCGCGTGATGATCTCTGGAGCGCGCAGCTCCATCAGGCGTTTCAGACGGTTGTTACGGTTGATGACGCGGCGATACAGATCGTTCAGATCCGAGGTCGCGAAACGGCCACCGTCCAGCGGTACCAGCGGACGCAGTTCCGGCGGCAGCACTGGCAGCACTTCCATGATCATCCAGTCAGGCTTGATGCCCGAACGTTGGAACGCTTCCAGCACTTTCAGGCGCTTCGCGTATTTCTTGATCTTGGCTTCGGATTTCGATTCCTTCAGTTCCACGCGCAGCGTTTCGGCATCGCGGTGGATGTCGATCGAGCGCAGCAGTTCACGGATACCTTCGGCGCCCATGAAGGCGGTGAAGTCGTCGCCGTACTCTTCGTACTTGGCGGCGTAGTCGTCTTCCGACATGATCTGGCACTTCTTCAGCGGGGTCATGCCTGGATCGGTCACGACGTATGCTTCAAAGTACAGCACGCGTTCGATATCCCGCAGGGTCATGTCCAGGACCATGCCCAGACGCGACGGCAGCGACTTCAGGAACCAGATGTGCGCGGTCGGCGAGGCCAACTCGATGTGGCCCATGCGCTCGCGGCGCACTTTGGCCAGCGTGACTTCGACGCCGCACTTTTCGCAGATGACGCCGCGGTGTTTCAGGCGCTTGTACTTGCCGCACAGGCATTCGTAATCCTTGATCGGGCCAAAGATCTTGGCGCAGAACAGGCCATCGCGCTCAGGCTTGAAGGTACGGTAGTTGATGGTTTCCGGCTTCTTGACTTCGCCGTAGGACCACGAACGGATTTTCTCAGGCGAAGCGAGACCGATCTTGATTGCATCGAAGGTCTCGTTGGTCTGTACTTGCTTGAATAGATCGAGCAGTGCTTTCATGTATCACTCCAGAGGTGATTAAATTTCTATATTCCTGAGACTACATTGCCCGGCGTGGTTTCCCAGCCGGGCTTTGTGTTTCCCAAACCAAATGACAAGTGCTGTCGTTTAGTTGCGTTCGAGGTCGATATCGATACCCAGCGAACGGATTTCCTTGACCAGCACGTTGAACGATTCCGGCATGCCGGCGTCGATCACGTGGTCGCCCTTGACGAGGTTCTCGTACACTTTGGTACGGCCATTCACGTCATCGGACTTGACGGTCAACATCTCTTGCAAGACATACGACGCGCCATACGCTTCCAGTGCCCAGACTTCCATCTCACCGAAACGCTGACCACCGAACTGGGCTTTACCGCCCAGTGGCTGTTGCGTTACCAGCGAGTAAGGACCGGTCGAACGCGCATGCATCTTGTCATCCACCAAGTGATGCAGTTTCAGCATGTGCATGACGCCGACAGTGACCTTGCGCTCGAACGCTTCACCGGTGCGACCGTCATACATGGTCACCTGGTTTTTCGAAGCGGTCATGCCCAGGTTCTTGGCGATGTCGTCCGGATACGCCAGGTCCAGCATGCGGCGGATCTCTTCTTCATTGGCGCCGTCGAACACTGGCGTGGCGAATGGAACACCTTTTTTCAGGTTTTCCGCCAGCTTCATGATCTCTTCGTCGTCGAAGTTATCCAGATCTTCCGCGCGGCCGTTGTCGTTGTAGATCGTCGTCAGGTACTTGCGCACTTGCTCGACCTTGGTTTGCGCCTTCAGCATTTCGCCGATGCGGATACCCAGACCCTTGGCAGCCCAGCCCAAGTGCGTCTCGAGAATCTGACCAACGTTCATCCGCGAAGGAACGCCCAGCGGGTTCAGCACAACGTCGGCTGGCGTGCCGTCGGCCATGTATGGCATGTCTTCCACAGGAACAATACGGGAAACCACACCCTTGTTACCGTGGCGACCTGCCATCTTGTCGCCCGACTGCAGGCGGCGTTTCACGGCCAGGTATACCTTGACCATTTTTTGCACGCCTGGTTGCAGCTCATCGCCTTGCGTCAGTTTCTTGCGCTTCTCTTCGAAGGCCAGATCGAACTGGTGACGCTTCTCGTTGATCGATTCCTTGATCGCTTCCAGCGCTACGGCTGCATCGTCGTCCGCAGGGCGGATGTCGAACCAGTGGTATTTGTCCAGATCGGCCAGGTACTCCTTGGTGATCTTGGCGCCTTTGGCCAGCTTTTTAGGGCCGCCGTTGACAACTTTGCCGATCAGCATTTTTTCCAGACGCTGGAAGGCATCGCCCTCCACGATACGCATCTGGTCGTTCAGATCCAGACGGAAGCGTTTCAGTTCGTCATCGATAATTTGCTGGGCGCGTTTGTCGCGCACGATGCCTTCACGGGTGAAGACTTGCACGTCGATCACGGTACCGATCATGCCCGAAGGCACGCGCAGCGACGTATCTTTCACGTCCGACGCTTTTTCGCCGAAGATCGCGCGCAGCAGCTTCTCTTCCGGGGTCAGCTGGGTTTCGCCTTTTGGCGTCACTTTACCGACCAGGGTGTCGCCGGCTTGCACTTCAGCGCCGATGTAGACGATACCGGACTCATCCAGACGTGCCAGCTGATTTTCAGCCAGGTTCGAGATGTCGCGCGTAATTTCTTCCGCGCCCAGTTTCGTGTCACGGGCCACCACCGACAACTCTTCGATGTGAATCGAGGTGTAGCGGTCGTCCTTGACGACGTTTTCCGAGATCAGGATCGAATCTTCGAAGTTCAGACCATTCCATGGCATGAAGGCCACGGTCATGTTCTGGCCCAGCGCCAATTCACCCAGGTCGGTCGATGCGCCGTCGGCGATCACGTCGCGCTTGGCAACACGGTCGCCCACTTGCACGATAGGACGCTGGTTGATGTTGGTGTTCTGGTTCGAACGGGTGTACTTGATCAGGTTGTAGATGTCGACGCCCACTTCACCAGCGGTGGCTTCGTCATCGTTGACGCGAATCACGACACGGCCCGCATCGATGTAATCGACGATACCGCCACGCAGCGCTTGCACGGTGGTGCCCGAGTCGACCGCAACGGTGCGTTCGATACCGGTACCGACCAGCGCTTTTTCCGGACGCAAGCAAGGCACAGCCTGGCGTTGCATGTTGGCGCCCATCAATGCACGGTTCGCATCATCGTGTTCAAGAAACGGAATCAGCGAGGCAGCGACGGAAACGATCTGGCCTGGCGCCACGTCCATATACTGGATGCGCTCTGGAGAGACCAGGATGGTTTCGCCGGCTTCACGGGCCGAGACCAGTTCATCGGACAGCATGCCTTCATCGCTGATGGTCGCATTCGCCTGAGCGATGATGTAGCGGCCTTCTTCGATGGCGGACAGGTAGTCGATCTGATCGGTAATCTTGGAGCCTTCGACCTTGCGGTATGGGGTTTCCAGGAAGCCGTATTCATTCAGGCGGGCATACAGAGCCAGCGAGTTGATCAGACCAATGTTCGGACCTTCCGGTGTCTCGATCGGGCAGACGCGGCCGTAGTGGGTCGGATGCACGTCGCGCACTTCAAAGCCGGCGCGTTCGCGTGTCAGACCGCCGGGTCCCAGAGCCGATACACGGCGCTTGTGGGTAATTTCCGACAGAGGATTGGTTTGGTCCATGAACTGCGACAGCTGGGACGAACCGAAGAACTCGCGAATCGCGGCCGAAATCGGCTTCGAGTTGATCAGGTCGTGCGGCATCAGGTTGTCCGCTTCGGCTTGGCCGAGGCGTTCCTTGACGGCGCGCTCAACACGCACCAGGCCGGCGCGGAATTGATTCTCGGCCAGTTCGCCCACGCAACGTACGCGACGGTTACCCAGGTGATCGATATCGTCGACTTCGCCGCGGCCATTGCGCAGTTCCACCAGGATCTTGATCACGGCCAGCACGTCTTCGTTCGACAGGGTCATGGCGCCGGTCAGTTCATCGCGGCCAATGCGGCGGTTGAACTTCATGCGGCCCACGGCCGACAGGTCGTAGCGGTCCGAGTTATAGAACAGGCCATTGAACAGCGCTTCAACGGAGTCTTCCGTTGGCGGTTCGCCTGGACGCATCATGCGGTAGATCGCCACTTTCGCAGCCATCTGGTCGGCGGTGTCGTCGATACGCAGGGTTTGCGAGATGTAGGCGCCCTGATCCAGGTCGTTGGTGTACAAGGTCTGGATTTCGGAAATGTTGGCATCGCGCAAGCGGCCCAACAGGTCTTCCGTCAGCTCATCGTTCGCGGACGCGACGACTTCGCCGGTGTCGCCATCGACGATGTTCTTCGCCAATACGCGGCCCAGCAGGTAGTCTTCCGGTACGGAAATGTGCTTGATGCCGGCAGCTTCGATATCGCGCACGTGTTTCGCGTTGATACGCTTGTCTTTCAGCACCAGGGTCTTGCCCGACTTGTCGACGATGTCGAAACGCGCCACTTCGCCGCGCAGACGCTCGGAGACGAATTCCATTTCCGCGCCTTCGGAGCGCAGGTTGAAATTGTCGAAGACGAAGAAGTTCGCCAGGATTTGCTCATGCGACATGCCGATGGCTTTGAGCAGGATCGTCACAGGCATCTTGCGGCGGCGGTCGACGCGGAAGAACAGGATGTCTTTCGGGTCGAACTCGAAGTCCAGCCACGAACCGCGGTAAGGAATGATACGCGCGGAGAACAGCAGTTTGCCGGACGAGTGGGTCTTGCCGCGGTCGTGCTCGAAGAACACGCCAGGCGAACGGTGCAACTGGGAAACGATAACCCGCTCCGTGCCGTTGATCACGAACGAACCGGTGGTCGTCATGAGCGGCAATTCGCCCATGTAGACTTCCTGTTCCTTCATCTCTTTGACGACGGGCTTGGTTGGCGATTCCTTGTCCAGGATCACCAGGCGCACTTTCGCGCGCAGCGGCGACGCGAACGTCAGGCCACGTTGTTGACATTCTTTGACGTCAAAGGCAGGATCGCCCAGAACGTACGACAAGAATTCGAGACGCGCAAAACCATTGTGCGACACGATAGGGAAAATCGAGGTGAAAGCCGACTGCAGGCCATCATTCTTGCGGCCGGACGGTGCTATGTCCTCTTGCAAGAAGCTATGATAAGACTCGAGCTGGGTCGCCAGCAGGAACGGAACGTGGTGAACGTTGGCGCGCTTCGCGAATGATTTGCGAATGCGTTTCTTCTCAGTAAATGAGTAGTGCATGGACACTCCGTGAGTGACAGAAAGGATAGAAAATTCAGGTTTTGCAAGTGTTCGTTTGCACCGCTGCGTGTGACACAGACGAAACCTCAAGGCTCTGCTTTCCGGCTTGAATCGAATAAAAACTGCTGCTACAACTACATGACAAATACGATGCAGACGACAAAGGAGCCAAAGTCGGATTCCCCCCCTTGCGAGGGGGAACCTCAGACTTTGACTCGGGCGCTAACTGCCGCCGGTACAGATATTACTTGATCGAAGCGGTTGCGCCGGCTTCTACCAGTTTCTTCTGTGCTGCTTCAGCGTCAGCTTTCGACACTGCTTCTTTCACAGTTTTTGGTGCGCCATCGACCAGGTCTTTAGCTTCTTTCAAGCCCAGGCCGGTGATTTCGCGAACTGCTTTAATGACGCCAACTTTGTTTGCGCCGAAGCTGTCCAGGATGACGTTGAATTCGGTTTGTTCTTCAGCAGCTGCTGCTGGGCCTGCTGCAGGACCGGCCGAAGCCATCGCTGCTGCGGACACGCCGAATTTTTCTTCGAATGCTTTAACCAGGTCGTTCAGGTCCATTACGGACATGGCGCTAACTGCTTCCAGGATATCGTCTTTGCTAATTGCCATTTTGAAACTCCTAAATTTATTACGTTAGTTACATCAGATTGGTACTGAGAGAAAAAAGCGCGCGCAATTAAGCGGCTGCTGGGGCTTCTTCTGCTGCTGCTTCTGCAGGAGCTTCGGCGCCTTCGCCTTTTTTCGCTGCCAGGGCAGCCAGACCACGTGCAAAGCCCGAAACCGGAGCCAGCATAACGCCCAACAACTGCGAAATGAGGACTTCACGGCTAGGAATGCTCGCCAACGCGGTGACAGCAGCTGTATCCAGCGGCTTGCCTGCGTAGTTACCTGCTTTGATGACCAGTTTGTCGTTGGTTTTAGCGAAGTCAGCGATGACTTTAGCTGCTGCAACGGCATCGGCCGAGATCGAGTAGATCAACGGGCCGGTCATGGCATCTGCCAGGCTGGCGAATGCGGTACCTTCAACGGAGCGACGAGCCAGAGTGTTTTTCAACACACGCAGGTACACGCCTTGGGCACGCGCTTTAGCACGCAGTTGCGTCAAGTGACCAACCTGGATGCCACGATATTCGGCCACGACGATCGTTTGCGCATTTGCTACTTGTGCGGAAACTTCGGCGACGACGGCCTTTTTGTCATTCAGATTGAGACTCACGGTCAACCTCCTTAAATGATGTTCGGCAATCACAACCGAGTGGTTGAGCGCCTTGCATCGGTTCGAACACGGCGTCCGAAGTCAAGAAGTACTAAACTGAGCGGATGGATTCACGCAGCATGAGGACTACAAAACTTGTTCGGGTACACCATCTGCGTTGGGCACTTGCCGTTGCCGGCAAGCCTATTAACCTTCTGCATGTGCGATCGCAGTCGGCCCAACGGTCTTTGATTGTCTGCCTGCCTGGTGCGAACACCGGGCAGACAGCCCAAAGATGCGCCCGCAGCGCCCGAAGGCGCTACAGGACTTGATTCTGTTACTTAAGCTGCCAGGCTAGCCTGGTCAACACGGACGCCAGCGCCCATGGTCGACGACAGCGAAACTTTGCGCAGGTACACGCCTTTGCTCGATGCTGGCTTGGCTTTGTTCAGTGCGTCGATCAGTGCGACCAGATTCGACTTCAGATCTGCGTCAGCGAACGATTTACGGCCGATGGTAGCGTGGATGATACCGGATTTGTCGGTGCGGTACTGAACTTGACCGGCTTTCGCGTTTTTCACGGCGGTAGCGACGTCAGGAGTAACAGTGCCAACTTTCGGGTTAGGCATCATGCCGCGTGGGCCCAGGATCTGACCCAGGGTACCAACGATACGCATGGTATCTGGCGAAGCGATAACGATGTCGAAAGGCATGTCGCCGGCTTTGATCTGCTCAGCCAGGTCTTCCATACCAACGATGTCGGCGCCAGCTGCTTTAGCAGCTTCCGCTTTTTCGCCCGACGCGAATACTGCCACGCGTACGGTTTTGCCGGTACCAGCTGGCAGCACGACGGAGCCGCGCACCACTTGGTCGGATTTCTTAGGATCAACACCCAGTTGTACCGATACGTCGATCGATTCATTGAACTTGGCCGTTGCGCACTCTTTGATCAGAGCGACAGCGTTGTCGAAAGCGTACACTTTGGTACGGTCGACTTTGGCTTTCAAAGCCTTGATACGTTTGGATAACTTAGCCATTATACAACACCTTCCACCGTGATACCAATCGAACGAGCGGAACCAGCGATGGTGCGTACAGCAGCATCCATGTCGGCAGCGGTCAGATCAGGGGTTTTCAATTTAGCGATTTCTTCAGCTTGTGCGCGGGTCAGCGTACCGACTTTGTCGGTATGTGGCTTCGGCGAACCTTTGGTGATCGCAGCAGCTTTTTTGATCAGGTAGGTTGCTGGAGGCGTCTTCATCACGAACGTGAAGGACTTGTCCGCAAACGCGGTGATCACGACTGGGATCGGCATGCCTGGTTCCATACCTTGGGTCTGCGCGTTGAACGCTTTGCAGAATTCCATGATGTTCAGACCGCGTTGACCCAGAGCTGGACCGATTGGTGGGGATGGGTTTGCTTTACCAGCTGGCACTTGCAGCTTGATAAAACCAATGATTTTCTTTGCCATGATGGCTCCTATCTTGGATTGAGTAGTAGCGCCCCGCCGATCCTACCCTGGCGGGGCTCCTCTGACCGGATTTTGCTGTTACTACCGCAACGCTCCTGGTGGCGCTTGATAATACTTAGACTTTTTCGACCTGGCCGAATTCGAGCTCTACCGGAGTAGCGCGGCCGAAAATGGTGACCGAGACGCGCACTTTGGATTTCTCGTAATTGACTTCTTCGACATTGCCGTTGAAATCGGTGAACGGACCATCCTTGATACGGACTTGCTCGCCCACCTCGTACAAGGTTTTTGGACGGGGCTTTTCAACACCCTCTTGCATCTGCTTCATGATGCCGTCGATTTCGCGCGCGGAGATCGGCGTCGGCTTGTTCGACTTGCCACCAATGAAACCGGTAACCTTGCTGGTGTTCTTGACCAAGTGCCAGCTCTCGTCCGTCATTTCCATTTCAACCAGCACATAGCCAGGATAGAAACGACGTTCGGTGACGGACTTCACGCCATTCTTGACTTCGACGACTTCTTCGATCGGCACCAGGATCTGGCCGAACTGGTCTTGCATGCCCGCGCGCTCGATGCGCTCGGTCAGTGCGCGCATGACGCTTTTTTCCATGCCGGAATAAGCATGCACGACATACCAGCGCTTGCTGCTGACTGGCACGCTCAGCGCTGCACCAGTGTCCGCTACCGGAGCGTCGCCCGGAACGGACTCGTCCGCCGCTTCATCATGCACATTTTCGCTCATTATTTTTTCCAACCCAGAATTACGTCATACAACAAAAACTCGAGCAATTTATCCGTGCCCCACAGGAAAATCGCCATGACCAGCACAAAGGCAAACACGATCGCAGTAATCTGCGTGGCTTCTTTGCGGGTAGGCCAAACGACTTTCTTGGTTTCGCGCACAGCTTCTTTGGCGAAATTGAGAAATTCACGGCCGGTCGTCGAGACATACAAGAGCGCAACAGCAATAACCAAACCAGCCACAAGCGCGCTTGCACGCACCAGAGCTGGTTGGCCTGCCAGGTAATAAAACCCGACTACTCCTGCAATCGCAGCCACTATTGCCAGCGCGACTTTTATCTTGTCACTCGACGTGCTAACGGTTTGCACGGATTGATTTGACATTTTTCTACTTTCGGTGCCCTGCACCTTGACGGTGGCAGGGACGGAGGGCATCGAACCCCCAACCTTCGGTTTTGGAGACCGACGCTCTGCCAATTGAGCTACGTCCCTACGTAAAACTTTCGAGGAGTGCTATTCTACCACCCAGGACGCCCCGGGTGGAAGCATAACATTTCCTTATGCGAGGATTTTTGCAACCACGCCGGCGCCGACGGTACGGCCGCCTTCACGGATAGCGAAGCGCAGACCTTCTTCCATCGCGATCGGGTTGATCAGCTTGACGGTGATCGACACGTTATCGCCTGGCATGACCATTTCTTTGTCTGCTGGCAACTCAATCGAACCGGTTACGTCCGTCGTGCGGAAGTAGAACTGTGGACGATAGTTGTTGAAGAATGGCGTATGACGGCCGCCTTCGTCTTTCGACAGAACATAGATCTCGCCGGTGAAGTGAGCATGCGGCTTGATCGAGCCTGGCTTTGCCAGAACTTGACCACGTTGCACGTCTTCACGCTTGGTGCCGCGCAGCAGCAGACCAACGTTGTCGCCTGCTTGACCTTGGTCCAGCAGCTTGCGGAACATTTCCACGCCGGTGCAAGTCGTTTTGACGGTATCGGTGATACCGACGATTTCGATCTCTTCGCCGACTTTGACGATGCCGCGCTCGATACGACCGGTTACAACCGTACCGCGACCCGAGATCGAGAACACGTCTTCTACTGGCATCAGGAACGCACCGTCAACAGCGCGCTCTGGCGTTGGGATGTAAGCATCCAGCGCATCGGCCAGACGCAGCACTGCGTCAACGCCCATTTCGCCTTCTTTGCCTTCCAGCGCCATACGTGCCGAACCTTTGATGATTGGCAGGTCGTCGCCTGGGAATTCGTACTTCGACAACAGCTCGCGCACTTCCATTTCAACCAGTTCCAGCAGCTCTGCGTCGTCGACCAGGTCGCACTTGTTCAGGAACACGATGATGTACGGAACGCCAACTTGGCGGGCCAGCAGGATGTGTTCGCGGGTCTGTGGCATTGGGCCGTCAGCTGCGGAGCACACCAGGATCGCGCCGTCCATCTGGGCAGCACCGGTAATCATGTTTTTGATGTAATCGGCGTGGCCTGGGCAGTCAACGTGCGCGTAGTGACGCGTTTCCGTTTCGTACTCGACGTGGGCGGTGTTAATCGTGATACCGCGCGCTTTTTCTTCTGGTGCCGCATCGATCTGGTCGTATGCTTTAGCTTCGCCGCCGAATTTCTTCGACAGAACCGTTGCGATTGCAGCGGTCAGCGTGGTTTTACCGTGGTCGACGTGGCCGATGGTGCCGACGTTGACGTGCGGCTTGGTCCGTTCGAATTTACCTTTTGCCATTTTGAACTCCTAATGATTTGATTAGATTGCTCAGGCACACGCCCGACGGTCTGGTTTGAATTGCTTCTGTGCTGCCTGCTGCGAATTCTGGTGCCCTTGACGTGGATCGAACACGTGGCCTCTCCCTTACCAAGGGAGTGCTCTACCACTGAGCTACAAGGGCTGTAATTTGTTGCATGCGATGCATCAAGCATCTGAACGGAAACTGGAGCGGGTGAAGGGAATCGAACCCTCGTCGTAAGCTTGGAAGGCTTCTGCTCTACCATTGAGCTACACCCGCGAGGTATCGTTCACTTTATCTTCACTTGCTTTTTGCTACTACCCAGTTTTCCTTGCAAAAACTTGGTGGAGGGGGCTGGATTCGAACCAGCGTACTCATAGAGAACAGATTTACAGTCTGTCGCCTTTAACCACTCGGCCACCCCTCCGCGGGAACCGCAGAGTATGAAGCATCTACTCACAACTGTCAACCTTATTTTCTGATGCCTGACTGCTGCATTTTCGTATAAAGAAGAAGTTGGCTGCTTCGGGGCGTGATTATAAGCTCCCGATTTGAGAATGTGCAAGGGTTGGCGCGAAAAAGTCGACTTTTTTTCGCATTTTTTTATCGCCCCTGCCCGCAAGCCGCATTTTCCCGTCATTCGCCCCGCATTTTCCTTCTTTACCGGGCGTCAGGCGGATGCATCCAGGAGTTGCCCAGAGGCTTATATTTACGCAATAGCTGCTGATGCAGGCCCGACAGTACGGGCAATTTGGGGTTGCGCGGGTCCAGGCGGCGCACGCCGGCGATAAACGTCAGCGCCTGCTGCCCCATGCGTTCATCCCAGCCTTCGTGCTCCAGGCATTTCAGCACGGCCACAGCCGCATTGAAGACCACTTGCGGATTGTCGGGCAGGCGCGTGACGGCTTCGCCCATCAGATCGACGGCGCCGCGGAAATCGCCCTCTCCCGCCCTGGCGGCGCCGGCCGCCACCATGTCGGCCACTTCCTGGCGGCTTTGCCGCGCCAGCGCCTTGGCCAGCTCTTCGCGCCCCGCCTGCTCGAACACGGCCATGGCGCGCGTCATGGCCGCGCTGTCGGGCGCATTGCGCATGACTTCGCGCATCACCTCGGCGGCGCCATCCTCGCGCCCGTGCGCCAGGCAGTGGCGCGCCAGTTCTGTTTTCAGCATGGTCGAGCCGCCCACGCTGTGGCGGTTGGCAGCCAGTGCCACGTCCAGCGATTGCTGCAGGCGCTCCTCGTTGCCCGTCTGCGCATGCAGCATGGCGCTGCACAGAGCGCTGCACAGCTCCGTATTCTTTTGCCCGCCCATCGACTTGTCGAGGTCGCGGATCACGGCGCCTGCCTGCAAGGGATCTCCCTTGCGCACCAGGGTCTGCACCAGGCGTACATGGTCTTCCGGATCGCGGAATTCCGAATACTTGGCCTTGCTGACCACCAATTTGAGGGATTTCTCCGCCATCTCGATATCGTCGGCCGCCAGGGCAGCCTCGCCCAGGCGGCGCAAGCGGCGCACGGCGTGCGGCGACAGGGCCACCGCTTCGCTCAAGGCCGCCTGCGCCAATTCCGGCTTGCCTTGCGCCAGATGCGTGCGCGCCAGCCAGTCATAGGCGTCGAGAAAACGCTTGTTGTTTTCCAGTAGCCCTTCCAGCGTGCCCTGCGCCGCTGCGTACTCGCCCAGCAGGAATTGCGTCTTGGCCTGGCCCAGGCGCGCCCAGCCGATGGACTTGGCTTGGTACAGGGCTGCGTAGATCGGCTCGGCGTCGGCCGCCTCGCCCAGCAGCAAATGCAGTTCCGCGCGCAGGCGCAGGAAATCGGTGGCGTAGCGGGGATACAGGCTGGCGCCCTCGGCGCAGGCGGCAATCGCCGCGCGCTCATTGCCCACGTCAATCAGCTCATACACGGGCACGAAGGCATTGCGCTTGTCCAGCGCGCGGCCGATGCGCTCAAGCATATTGTCAGCGGTGAACGGCTTGAGGATGTAATCGGTGGGCAACAGCTCGACGGCACTGACCACCTTGGCAAAGCTGCCTTCGCCCGTCACCATGAAAAACATGGTCGACGCGTGCATCAATTTGTGGTGGCGCAAGTCTTCCAGCATCTGCTGGCCATCCTGCCCGCCGTCGAGATCGTATTCGCACAGGATCAAATCATACGCTTTGCTGCCCAGCATGCGGATCGCCTGACCCGAACTGGCCGCGTCATCGATCTTCGCCAGGCCGCACAGGTTGAGCATATTGTGCAGGCTGGCGCGCATGCCCGGATGCGGCTCGATGATCAGTGCGCTAAGGCCCTTGAGTTCTTTCATGTCGTGATGTCCGAAAACTCCGCGGCGCGCCACACTGGTGCGTGGCGCCAGCCAGCATGAGGCTGCCGAGTATATGACGGCGCCGCGCGCAAGGGAATGGCGGCGCGCCGAAAAAGGCCAACGACGTTGCCGCTCAGGCGACGGCGCGCTCCGGATGCCACAGTTGCGGCTCATGGTCGATCAGTTCCAGCAACGCCGTCACCACTTCCGGATCGAACTGGCTGCCGCTGCGCTGCGCGATGTATTCGCGCACCTGCGGATACGGCCACGGTTCCTTGTACGGCCGCTCGCGCAGCAAGGCATCGAAGACGTCGACCACGGCGACGATGCGCGCGGCCACGGGAATGTCGCGCCCCTTCAGGCCATTCGGGTAGCCGGCGCCATCGAAGTGTTCGTGGTGGCCGCCGGCGATCTGCGCGCCATAGGTCAGGTAGCTGACGCCGTCGACCATGTTGGCGGCCCGCTCGAGGATGGTGCGCCCGACGCCGGCATGCAGCTGCATCTGCGCCCGCTCCTCGTCCGTATGCTTGCCCGGCTTGAGCAGCACGGCGTCCGGCGTGGCCACCTTGCCCACGTCGTGCAGGATGCTGGCCAGGCCGATCATGTCGAGCAGCTGCGGCGTCAGTTCATCCGGGTACACGCCGCGCTGCTGCATGCACCGGGCGATGGCGTCGGACAAGAGCTGCACGCGCCGCACATGGCCGCCCGTGTCGCTGTCGCGGAACTCGGCCAGGTCGGCCAGCGCCACCACGGTCGCTTCCTGCGCCTTGCGCAGCTGGCCGAACATGTACAGGTTGTCGAAGGCGGCGGCGATGCGCTGGCAAAACACTTCCAGCAAGTCGCGCTGGATCTGCGCCAGCGGCCACGGCGGCGTGACGGAGATGGCCAGCTCGCGGTTGCCTTCCGTGTGGATGAACAGCACATTGGCCGGATGCTCGAACTGGCTGCGCTTTTCCGCGAACGCCTTGGCGATGGTGGCGGTGAGCGCATGGTCGGCCGGCATGGCTTCCGCCTCGGCCAACATGGCATAGGTGCCCGTGGCGGCGACCACCTCGGGCCGCCCGGCGCCGCCCTGCATCAGGCACAGCACGCCGTCGGCACCCACGTCGAGGATGGCGCTGACCTGGTTGAGCACGCCGGAAGCGAATTCGCGCAGGGAATGGATCTGGTACAGATTGGTGGCGCCGGCGAGGATCTTGCCCAGGCCGATGCGGCTGCGCTCGAGCATCATCAGGCTCTCGTAGGCGCGCAGGGCCGAGATGACGGTGGTAAACAGCTTTTGCGTCGTCAGTTCCGTCTTGGCCTTGTAATCGTTGATGTCGTATTCGATGATGACGCGCTGCTCGGGCGCCTGGCCCGGCTGGCCCGTGCGCAGCACGACGCGCACGATGGAGTTGTTCAGGTCGGCGCGGATGCGCTTGGCGAGGATCAGGCCGGCATCATCCGTTTCCATCACCACGTCGAGCAGCACCAGCGCGATATCGGGCGTGTCGCGCAGGATGTCGTACGCTTCGCGGCCGCTGTAGGCGGAAAACAGTTCCAGTTCGCGGCCCTTGAAGCTGACATTGCGCAGCGCCAGCCGCGTGACCGCATGCACATCGACGTCGTCATCGACGATCAGGACACGCCACAGGCGCTGGTCGGGCGCGGCCAGCCCGGCAGGACTGGCCACCGGCTCATCTTCGTCGAGCAGCCAGTTATCATCTGCGTCGGCTTTGAGGTCGGTCATGAATACTCCTAAGGGATAAGTTCGATGTGGACGCTGCGTTAACGCCTATCAAGCATAATCAGATTAGATGCCGCTTACAACAGGATTCTGCGTACCGCCTTCGCCGGCGGACGGCACCGGCGCCGAGGCGCCGCCGCGCGTGGCGCCGCCACAATTGTCCTGGCCCGGCCCGACGGCCTGGTAGCGCACTTCATACTTGCCGGCGCTGAGCTGCTCCACCGTCAGCTTGTCATTGGCCAGGATGTACAGGTAGCGCACATTCGAGCGCCGCTCCTGGTCATACAGCTTGACGAAGACGGGCGCCGCATTGTTGCTGTTGTCGATGGTCAAGCTCAGTTCGTCGCCCTTGTTACCGATCGGGAAGCCATCCACATAGCCGGACTGCGCCGGCCAGGGCTCGCCATTCGGCGCCACCAGCGCCACGGACTGGCCCACGCCATCGCAGACGGGCTGGCTGGCTTTCAGGCTCAGTTGCGCCACGGCCAGCACGCGGATCTCGGGCGTCTTCGCTTGCGGAGGCTCGGGCGCATACGGCTTGCCCACCGCCCAGCTATCGACTGCCACGGCCTCGCCTTTCGATGGCGGCGACACGGCACTGGCCGCTGGCGCGGCCATTTCCCCATGGGGTGTGGCGCCATCGCGGGCCAGGCCGCTCCAGGCCGACGCCAGCGCGGCCGGCATGGGTTGCGAAGTATCGAGCATCAGCAAGGCGCCCAGCCAGCCCAGCAACAGGCAGACAAGCAAACTCAGCCACCAGCGCCAGTTGCGCCAGATGGGCTGCAAGCCGCGCCGCTGCTTGCCCTTCGGTGGCGGCACATCCTGCGCCCAGGCGTGCTCATGCGGCTGGGCATGGCCTTTCGCGCGGCCATCGCGGCTCTTGCCTTCTTCCTGGTGGGTGCTTTCCAGCCATTCGATTTCCCACTCCTCGGCGGCGATCCACTCGTCGTGCTCCTTGCGGCGTTGTGGATCGGATAAGGTGCCATAGGCGCTGTTGAGGATCGCCATGATGCGGGCGGCCTTTTCGTCGCCGGGATTCTTGTCCGGGTGGTATTTCTGGCTGAGGGCTTTGTACGCGGCACGTATGACTTCCTGCGGCGCCAGGCGCGCCACTTTCAGGTTGTCATAGTGTGTATGTATCTTTCCCATCGTTCTATCTTGAAATCGGTGCGCGGCGACGGGTTCTTGCAGGATGGAACCGTGCTGTGTCGGTCATCATATACGATATGACAAGATAATAACCACCGGCGGACAGGAAATTGCAGGGCGACACTGCCCTGCCTTGATATTGCAGGCGCTTACAGGCGGTGACTGCGGTCACTGGACAACAGGACTTCCGGCAATGCCACGCGGTGCCCCACTACCAGCACCTTGAACAATTCCCCCATCTCGGCGGGCGACACCAGCTTTTGCACGGCGCTCGCTTGCGGCAAATACGTTTTGACCTGCTCGGGATCAGTGCGCAACAGCAAGTCGCCGAGGCCGGAGCCCAGCAGGAAGGACGCCTGGTTCATGTAGGCGAGCACATCGAGACCCGCATCCTGCGCCGCCACCGCCATGGCCGTGAAATCGACATGGGCCGTGATGTCCTGCAAGCCGGGCAGATAAAACGGTTCCGCGTGGGCATGGTGGCGGTAATGGCACATCAGGGTGCCCGTGGCGCGCAAGTCCAGGTAATACTCGTGTGCAGGGAAACCGTAATCGAACAGCACAGCCGCGCCGCCCCTGCCATTGGTCAGCATGCGCGCCAGCGAACGCATGAAGCCGCAGGCCACGCCATGAATTTCCGTGACATAGCCGACCGGCAAGGCATCGGCGTCCGGCACCTGGGCGGCGATCTGCGCGGCCACGTCGGCGCCGGCCGGGCGTTCGACAAACACGAACTGGCCGTCGGCGATGCTGACGTCGAGTTCGCACCAGCCGGCGGGCGTCTTGCTGATCAGGTTGACGGGCATGGCGTCGAGCACTTCATTGCCGAATACGGCGCCCTCGAAACTGTCGGGGAAGCCGTCGAGCCACACCACTTGCGGGAAGCCAGCCAGCGCCAGCTCCTGGCGCGCGCGCAATTCGCCGGACAATTCGACGATCGCGTACTGTTCCACAGGGATGCCGGCCTTCGCCGCTTCCGTCAGGATATCAAAGGCCAGCTTGCCCGTGCCGGCGCCGAATTCGAGGATGCGCGGGGCCGTTTGCGCCATAATAGCGGCTGCCACATGGGCCAGCGTGGCGCCGAACAGGGGAGATATCTCCGGCGCGGTTGTAAAATCGCCATCTTTCCCCAGCTTGGCGGCACCGCCGCTGTAATAGCCGAGGTCAGGCGCATACAGCGCCAGCTCCATGAAGCGGACAAAGGGAATGGCGCCGTCATTGCGCGCGATTTCGGCGGCAATCTGGTGCTGCAAGGCATGGGACGCGGCCAGCGCGTCGCTATCGGGTGCGGGAAGAGACATACCCGCATTGTAGCGAATCGGCGGGCCACGGCGCCAGTATCAGCCTGAGTATCGGCCATGGCGGCCAGGCGCACTTCACACACAAGCACAGCAAATATAGACATGACTCCAGCATCGACACTGCCACACAGCACTCCCCGCGTCGCCCTCGTCACGGGCGCCGCGCGCCGCATCGGCCGCGCCATCGCGCTGGGCCTGGCGCGCGACGGCTGGGATATCGCCGTCCACTACCGCGACTCGCGCGAGGAAGCGCTCAGCCTCGTGGCCGAAATCGCCGCGCTGGGCCGCCGCGCGCAAGCGTTCCCCTGCGACCTGGCGCAGGAAGACGCCGTGCGCCAGCTGCTGCCGCAGGCGCAGGCGGCGCTGGGGCCCGTCACTTGCGTGGTCAACAACGCATCGTTGTTTGCATACGACAATGCGGGCGATTTTTCCTTCGCCGCCCTGGACGCCCACATGCACGCCAACCTGGCCGCCCCCATCCTGCTGGCGCAAGCGCTGTACCAGGCCACCCCGGCAGACGGGCAAGCCGTGGTCATCAACTTGCTGGACCAAAAACTGTACAATCTCAATCCTGATTTTTTGTCGTACACCCTGTCCAAGGCGGCGCTGCTGTCGGCGACCACCATGCTGGCCCAGGCGCTGGCGCCGAAAGTGCGCGTGGTGGGCATTGCCCCCGGCATCACCATGGTCTCCGGCGAGCAGACGGAAGCGAACTTTGCCAAGGCGCATGAGAACACGCCGCTGGGCCGCTCCAGCACGCCCGAGGATGTGGCCGACAGCGTCTGTTACGTGGCCGGCGCGCGCGCGCTGACGGGCACGACCCTGCTGGTCGATGGCGGCCAGCATTTGATCGGCTTGCCGCGCGACGTCATGTTTTTAACCAAATAATCAGCAGTCCTAAGTAATCCTCAGGAAATTATTGTGAATTTATGACGAACAGAACCGGATGCTATGCAAGGCGCCCGCTGCGACGCAGTGCGAGCACTGCTAGCAGCGGGCAACGCCGCAGAGCGCCGGTTATGGAAGTCAGAAATCACAATAATTTATTGGGGGTTACTTAGCAAACAACCAGCATTCCAGCATCCCCTAAAAGGTAAAACTATGTCGTCCGCCCTGTCTCACCCTCGCCTGGCCGATTGCCGCCGCCTGTTCCTGCGCAATTACGAAGTCCTCATCAACATCGGCGTCTACGACTTCGAGAAAAAGGGCGAGCAGCGCGTCCTCATCAACGTCGACCTGTACATTCCCCTGGCCCTGTCGACACCGAAGGATGACCAGCTGGAAGAAGTGGTCGACTATGACTTCATGCGCGAAACCATCGCCAAACGCATGGCGCAAGGCCATGTGCAGCTGCAGGAAAGCCTGGTCGACGACGTGCTCGCGGCCATGCTGGCGCACCCGCGCGTGCGCGCCGCGCGCGTGTCGAGCATGAAACCGGACGTGTATCCCGACTGCGAAGGCGTGGGCGTGGAAGTATTCAAGATCAAGGATGAAGCATGAGCAACATGAGCAATAGCGCAGTGATGGAAACGACGACGACGGCCGTGGAATTCCCGGCCAATGTGGAAGCGCAGAAACTGGCGCGCAAGAAGGCGGAAAAGATCGCCCTGGAAAACAACAAGCTGCACAAGCGCTTGTGCCGCCTGGTGGGGCAAGCCATCGGCGACTTCAACATGATCGAAGACGGCGACAAGGTGATGGTGTGCCTGTCGGGCGGCAAGGATAGCTACGCGCTGCTGGATATCCTGATGACCTTGCGCGAACGCGCGCCGATCCACTTCGACATCGTCGCCGTCAACCTGGACCAGAAGCAGCCGAACTTCCCGCCGGAAATCCTGCCCGCCTACCTGACGGAACTGGGCGTGGCCTTCCACATCGAAAACCAGGATACCTACAGCATCGTCAAGCGCCTGATCCCCGAAGGCAAGACCACCTGCTCGCTGTGCTCGCGCCTGCGCCGCGGCATTTTGTACCGCGTGGCCGACGAGCTGGGCGCCAACAAGATCGCCCTGGGCCACCACCGCGATGACATCCTGGAAACCTTCTTCCTGAATATGTTCTTCGGTGGAAAATTAAAGGGCATGCCGGCCAAGTTGCAGTCGGACGACGGCAAGCACATCGTCATCCGCCCGATGGCGTATGTGAAGGAAGAAGACACGCAGCGCTATGCGGAAGTCAAGGGCTTCCCCATCATCCCATGCGACCTGTGCGGTTCGCAGGAAAACCTGCAGCGCAAGCAGATCAAGGGCTTGATGCGCGAATGGGACAAGAAATTCCCCGGCCGCGTGGAAAGCATCTTCTCGGCCCTGTCGAACGTGGCGCCATCGCATTTGATGGACCCGAAACTGTTCGGCTTCAAGGATTTGAAGGCCGACGGCGTGGCCAGCCCCATGGGCGACATCGCCTTTGACGAAGAGCCATGCTCGACGCCGACGACGTTTGGCACCATTCCGTTGCAGCCGCTGTAAGCTCCTGTTGTTTCGCCGCCACCTTCCCGGTGGCGCAGCATCTTCCCCTGCCTCTTTCCCCGTGCGTGCATTTGATGTACCGTAGTCAGCTCTGCCGGTACGCGATGTGTCACGCGCGCATTCCTGCCCGGCAGTCAGCAAGCATTCTTCCGACAAACTCACTGGAATGAACCATGACGCCATCCACGCTCAAGCGCCCCCTGCTGTTCTCCCTGCTGGCCCTCAGCCTCTCCACCGCCTTTGCCGCCCCCACGCCGGTCGACCGGCAAGCCGACCGCTGGGACCTGACGGCGCTATATGCCAGCGACGCCGCCTTCGGCGCCGACGCGAAAAAGCTGTCGTCCCAGTTGCGGCAACTGGGCGCCTGCAAGGGGCAACTAGGCGCGTCGCCGGCCCGCCTGAAAAGCTGCCTCGACCTGTACGCGGAGGCGCGCAAGCGCGTCAACACGCTCAGCACCTATGCGGCGCAGTATTACGACCAGGATACGGGCGACAGCAAGGGCAACCAGCTGAACCAGCGCGCCGCCCTGCTGGGCAACGACTTCACCCAGGCGAGCACCTTTTTGCAGCCGGAAATCCTCGCCCTGGGCGGCAAGCGCATCGATGCCATGCTGGCCAAAGACCAGGGTTTGCAGCTGTACCGTTTTCAATTGAGCAACATGCTGCGCAGCGCGCCGCACACGCTCGACGCGGCTGGCGAACAGCTGGTGGCGCAGTTCGGCCTGGCAACAAGCTCGGCCGCCAGCGTCTACCGCACCCTGGCCAATGCGGAAATCCCGTGGCCGACCGTCACATTATCGGATGGCACGCAAGTACGGCTCGACCAGGCGGCGTATACCAAATACCGCGGCGACGACAAGCGCGCTGATCGCAAGCTGGTGTTCGACGCCTTCTTCGGCAAGTGGAAAGAGTATGAACGCACGTTCGGCGAAACCCTGTACGGCCAGCTGAAGACGGACGCCGCGTATGCGAAGGTGCGCCGCTATGCCGACTCGCAAAGCGCCGCGCTGGACGCCGACAACCTGCCGCCGGCCGTCTACCAGACCCTGATCGCGCAAACCAATGCCAACCTGCCCACCCTGCACCGCTACTTCAAGCTGCGCGCGCGCATGCTGGGCGTGAAGGACCTGGCGTATTACGACATCTATGCGCCGCTGCTGAAAAGCGAGCGCACCTTCCCCCTGGCCGAGGGCAAGCAGATGATGCTGGCCTCCGTCGCGCCGCTGGGCCCCGACTACGTCAAGGCGCTGACTGCCGCCGTGGACGCGCGCTGGATGGATGTGTACCCGCGCCCGCGCAAGGCGGCGGGCGCTTACATGAATGGCGATGCGTATGACGTGCATCCATTCGTGCTGCTCAACTACACGGACAATTACGAAGCCGTCAGCACCCTGACGCACGAATGGGGCCACGCCATGCACTCGGTGCTGGCCAACAAGGCGCAGCCGTCGATCTATGCGCCGTACAGCATCTTTGTGGCGGAAATCGCCTCGACGACGAACGAGGCGCTGCTGCTCGACGCGCGCCTGAAGCAGGCCAGGGACGACGACGAGCGCCTGCTGTACCTGGGCGCGGCGCTGGAAAACCTGCGCGGTACCTTCTTCCGCCAGGCCATGTTTGCCGAATTCGAGGCGGCCATCCACGCCAAGGTGGATCAAGGCGAATCGCTGACGGGCGAGCAGATGACGGCCATCTATGCCGATATCCTGAAGCGCTACCACGGCGAAGCACAGGGCGTCATGACCATCGATCCCGCCTACGCGCTGGAATGGGCGTACGTGCCGCATTTTTATCACGGCTTCTATGTGTTCCAGTACGCCACCTCGATCGCGGCGGCGCAGGATTTCGCGCAGCGCATCCTCGACAAGGAACCGGGCGCGCTGGCCGCCTACCTGAAGATGCTCAGTTCCGGCGGTTCGGCCTATCCGTACGATCTGGTGAAGGCGGCCGGCGTCGACCTGGCGTCACCGAAACCGTACCAGGCGCTGGCGGCGCGCATGAACGGCATCATGGACCAGATCGAGGCGATTGAAGCGAAGCGGGGGAGATAATGCTGGGGTCAGACCCCCTCTATTGTTAGCGCAAGCCTCTGTGTTAGCGGTGTTGAGGGTCTGACCCCGGAGTTTCCGCTCCTGCCGCCGCAAACGCCGCCGCATCGCTCTCGAACATGTCTTCCAGCTCCTCGCGCGCCTGGCGCGTGAGCGACATGACTTTTTGCTGGTCCTGGAAGTGCGGCGCCACTTCCAGCAGGGTCTTGAGGTTATGCCGGCCAAAGATGCCGGCCGCGCGCTGCGCGCGCTCCGCGCTGAAACCCACCTGCTGCAAGGTCTGCTCGCCCAGCAGCAAGGCCGCGGCGAACGTTTCGCGCTCGATCAGGGTCACGCCCCGCTTCATCAATTCATAGTAATGCGTGACGTTGCGCGCGCGCGCCAGAATCGTCAGTTGGGGCAGGCGCAGGCGCACGGCGTCGACCAGGGCCAGGCTGTCATCCACGTTGTCGATGGCGATCACCAGCGCCCTGGCCTTTTCGATGCCGGCCGCCACCAGCAGGTCCACGCGCGTGGCGTCGCCATAAAACACCTTGAAGCCGAACTTGCGCAGCAACTCGATCTGGTCCGGATCGTGGTCGAGCACCGTCACGCCGATTTTATTGGCCGCCAGCAGGCGGCCAATGATCTGGCCGAAACGGCCGAAACCGGCGATGACGATGGGGTTGTCCTGCGCCTCGATAGGGTCGTCAGGACGGCGCTTCTTGTCGCCTTGCAGGCGCGGCGCGACGAATTTGTCGTGCGCCAGCAGCAGCAAGGGCGTGGCCACCATCGACAGGGTCACCACCACGACCAGCAGCGCGGCCGTCTGCGGCGCGAACACATGCGCGGCCTCGGCGGCAGCAAACACGACGAAGGCGAATTCGCCGCCCTGCGACAGCAGCAGCGCGAAGAACAGCTGCTGGCCGCGGGGAATGTCGACAAACTTCGACAGCCCGTACAGCAAGGCGATTTTCACCGCCAGCAGGCCGGCCACCAGGGCCAGGATCAGCATCGGCTGGGCGCGCAGCACGCCGAAATCGACGGACATGCCCACGGCAATGAAGAACAGCCCCAATAACAGGCCCTTGAACGGCTCCAGGTCGGAAATGAGCTCATGGCGGTATTCGGAGTCGGCCAGCAGCACGCCCGCCATGAAGGTGCCCAGCGCCATCGACAGGCCCACCGATTCCATCAGCACGCAGATGGCGATCACCAGCAGCAGGGCGAAGGCCGTGAAGATTTCGCGCAAATCCGTTTTGGCGATGAAGCGCAGGATGGGGTTCACCAGAAAGCGTCCGCCGATCACCAGGGCGGCCAGCACGGCGGCCAGCTTGGCCACGCGCAGCCAGCCCGGCTCTCCGCTATGCGTGACCAGGCCGCCCAAGAGCGGTACCAGCGCGATCATGGGTATGGCGGCGATATCCTGGAACAGCAAAATCGAAAAGCCGGCGGAACCGGCCGGCGTAGCCATCAGCTTGCGTTCGCCCAGGGTGGCCAGCACGATGGCCGTCGACGACAGCGACAACCCCAGTGCACCGACCAGCGCCGTGCGCCAGTCCACGCCGAAGGCCATGGCCACGGCGCACAGCCCCGCGCTGACGACACCCACCTGCGCCCCGCCCCAGCCGAAAATCGGGCGGCGCAGCAGCCACAAGCGTTTGGGTTCAAGCTCCAGGCCGATCAGGAACAGCAGCAGCACCACGCCGAATTCGGAGAAGCTGAGGATCACCTCGACATTCTTGATCAGGCCCAGGCCCCAGGGACCGATGACGACGCCGGCCACCAGATAGCCCAGCACGGCGCCCATGCCCAGGCGCTTGGCCAGCGGCACCATGATGATGGCGGCCACCAGGTAAAACAGTATGTTGATGAGAAAGCTGTGGTGTTCCATGCGGATTCCGGAAAAACGTGATTGGAATCGCAATCATGCCTGAAGTGGCGCACCGGCGGGGGTCAAGGCTGCGGAGAGTCGATGCGCGCGCGTAGTTCGTCGACATTCACGCGCGACAGATAGCGTTCGATGTTTTTCCACACGGCGTGGTAGCCGTAACCGCCATTTTTCAGCTCGTCGATCGCCTTCTCGCGCGGCCAGCCCTGATACAGCATGCGGTACATGGCGGCCATCATGCCCGTGCGGTCGGCGCCATGCAGGCAATGCAGCAGCACCGGACCCTGCTGCCCGGCGGCGCGGATGGCACGCATGGTCGCTATCACATGCCGGTCGCCGATGGCCCAGGTATTGATGGGAATGCGGACGGCGCGAATGCCGCTGCCTTCCAGCACCTGCGTATCGGCGTGGAAGGAGCGCAGGCTGATCACGGTCTTCACGCCCAGCGCCTGCAGCTGGGCCACGTCGGCACTATCGAGCATGGCGCTGCGGTACAGGACGGGCGTGACCTGGTGCAGGTTGGACACCTGCGGCAGCGGCGTCGCCCAGTCCGGATGGCGTGGCGGCGATGATTGTGCCCCGGCAGGCGCGGCAGCCAGCCCCAGGGCGAGGGTCAAGAGTACTGCATGCAACATCATGGCTTCCTTGTTATTGAAGAACGGCGCCAGCGCGCAGCACCTGCGCCAGCACGTCCAGGGCGGCGCGCGGGCGGCCCAGCGCCAGCGCTTTTGCGCGCATGGATTGCAACTGCTCAGGATGATCGAGCAACAGGCGCACGCGGTATTCGAGGGTGACGGCATCGAATGCCTTCAGGGCCACGCCCTGCTCCAGCAGATAGTCGGCATTGCGCTCTTCCTGCCCGGGGATTGGCGAGTTGACGATCATGGGCAAGCCCAGGGCCAGGCATTCCGAGGTGGTCAGCCCGCCCGGCTTGGTGATCACCAGGTCGGCGCACGCCATCAGGCGCTCGACTTCGCCGGTAAAGCCTTGCGCCAGCAGGCGGCCCGGATACCGGCCGGCCAATGCCTGCAGCGCCGCCAGCGCGGCGGCGTTTTTCCCCGCCAGCACGATCAGCTGGAAGTCGCCTGGCAGCGCCAGCAGGCGCGCGGCGACCGTTTCAAGGCTGCCCAGTCCCGCCCCGCCGCCCATCAGCAAGATCGTCGTGCGCTGCGGATCGAGGCCGAATGCCTGCGCGCTGTGTGCCCGATCGGGCGCCTGCGCGAAGGCGGGCATGATGGGAATGCCCGTCACGTGGATGCGGTCGGCGGGGATGCCTTCGTGGCGCATGCGGAACGCCACTTCGTCGGTGGCGGCGAAATAGCCCTGCATCTGTTCGTGCACCCACATGCGGTGCAGGTCGAAATCCGTGACTTGCACCCATACGGGGCAGGCCAGCTGCCGCTGGCGCAGCGCGCGCGACAGCAGTTCGGCCGGCAGGAAATGCGTGCAGATGATGGCGTCGGGCTGAAAGGCGGCGATCCGCGCCATCAGCGCGCGCGTATTGAGGCGCTCGACGGCGCGGCGCAGGCGCTGCATCGAGCTGTCGCGCGGCGCATCGTGGGTGGCGTGATACAGGTAGCCCCACAGCGCGGGCGCCTTGTTGACCAGCTTGATATACAAATCCGTGTACAGCTTGCGAAATGCAGGCGTGACGAAATCCATCACATCGAGATGCAGGGCCAGTGCCGCGGGCCCGGCACCGTCATCGCGCGCCGCATACGCCGCGATGGCTTGCGCCGCGCGCAGGTGGCCGGCGCCGGCCGAGACGCTCAGGAGAAGAATTTTTTTTCGGTGTTTGCTGGGGCATGCGCTGGCGCTCCACGGGAATTTCTGACCTGGAAAGCAGGCACAATAGCATTTTCCGCGCCGCGCACATTGCCATTTCACAAGGCGGCGCGGCTTTCCCTATTTCTGCACCGGCGCGATATCCGTGCGCAGCACCGGATACAGGTTCAGGCGCTCATCCCAGGAAGCGTGGCGGCGGGCGAAGAACTCCAGGCGCGCGGCCGGGTTACTGGCGAACGCGGGATCGCTGGCCAGCTTCTGGTGGAACTGCGCCGCCAGCGCAGGGTCGGCCGCCAGCTGCGCGCGCGCCACGTCTTCGGCCACATATTCTTCCATGTACTCCTTGCGCTCGAAGGCCGTATTGAAACTGCCCCAGGCCAGCAGGGAATCGGGCGCGCGCGGCTCGAGCAGGGCCACGACCAGGCGCGCCTTGGCCTGGTTGACGGGCACGTACAGCGCGCCTGCGGCGACCACGCGCTCCTCTTTCTGCCACTCGCCCTGCACGGCCGCCGTCTGGCGTCCTTCGAACGACTGCGCGCCAAATTTCACCGTCGTGGCGCGGAAGGTTTCGACCGGCAGCTTGCCCTGCGCGGCAGCGAGCACCTGGTAGGACACGCCATGCTGGCGCAGTTTGGCCGCCACCATCTGCGCCTGCGCGGCGGGCACCAGGTAGCCGGCCTGCGGCGCGGCCTGCTGCAGGTCGGGCACGATCTCGTCGCGCAGGGGCACGTTCCAGATCTGCGGCGTGGTTTCATCGTAGCGCGTCATCAGCGCGCCCGACACTTCGGACGGCGTGCGCGTGTAGGCGTAGCCGCGAAAGGCGATCATGCGGCTCTTCTCGGTGGTTTTATACGTGAGCGGCAAGGTGCTGCCGGCCAGCTTGGCGGCGCGCGCGTCCGCCTCGAGCGCCGTTTGCCGCCACTGCGCGCCATGCTGGGCCACTTGCGACAGCAGCGAGACGATGGTGTTGCGGGTGATGCGCACGCGGGTCGGGTAATCCTTCCACGAATGGGTTTCTACCAGCATGCCGAAGCGATTGCGCAACAGGAAATATCCATGCGAGAAGCGCGGGTTCGGTGCCGAATCGACAAAGCCCGATTGCGGATTGTCGTTCTCGGCAAACGAAATGTAGAACGGCTTCGGGTCCGAGCCCTGCCTGGCCAGGTCGGCCAGGACCTGATCGCGCAAGGCCGTGCCGGCCACGCGCAGGGCCGCGTCGCCCGCATGCACGGGTTCGACCTGGATCGAGATATCGGGTTCGAACTGGGCGCCATCGGTGACGTGCAGGTCGACATAGGCCAGCGGATCCCAGGCGTTCACCAGCGCCAGCATGTGCTGCATCTCGGGCGTATCGGCCTTCATGTATTCGCGGTTCAGATTATAGTTTTGCGCCGTGCTGCGCCAGCCCATTTCCACGGGTCCGCGCTGGTTCGGCCGGTTCCACTGGCCGAAGCGCTCATGGCCATCGACATTGAAGACGGGGACGAACAGCAGCACCTGCTTGTCCAGCGCGCCGGGCGCCGCCTTGCCTTCCAGGACTTCGCGCAGGGCCAGGAAGCCCGCATCCTTGCCATCGATCTCGCCCGCATGGATGCCGCCCTGCACCAGCAGCACGGGCAGCTTGCGGCGCGCCGCCTCGGCCGGCGTCAGCGCGCCCGTGTTGGAAACGGCCAGCGCCAGCATGGGGCGGTTTTCCGGCGTGCGGCCAAATTCCACGCAGCGCACCTGCTTCGGATAGCGCGCCTGGAACTGGCGGCACAAGGCTTCCACTTCCGCATAGCGGCCCGTATTCAAAAAGCCCGAGCGCTCGGCCACCGTCGTCAGGGCGGGAGCGGCGTGCGCGCTGGCGGCAAACACGGTAAACAGGGCGGCGGACAGCAAGGCGTGGCGTAGCATGGGTCAAATTCCATCGAGAGAGGACAAGCGGGCAATTATAGAGTGGCCGTCGGATAAGAAGGCGCCGAAAAATAAAAAAGCCGGAACAGCATCCGCTGCTCCGGCCTGGCTCTGGCAAGCGTGAATTATGAACCGAAATGATAGTTGAATTCGACCCATCCCTGGCGGCCTTGCGGGCTGTAGCTGCCGACCGGATAGTACGGCCAGCCGCCGCTGTCGTCGCGCTTGATCTTGTCGAACACGTTGTTGACGATCAGCGACAAGGTGGCGCGGTCGCTGATGCGGTACACGGTGCTGATATTGGCCAGTGCCGTCGGCGTCAGGTAGCCGGTACCGGCGCCGTTCGGGATCTTGCTGTAGCGGCTGACCAGCAAGGTGTTCGACCAGTCGCCCGCAGCCCAGTTGACGCTCAGGTTCAACTTGTCGCGCCAATCCGAATTGTTCAGCGATTTGAGCTCGTCGATCTCTTCGTCGCCGGAAAATTGCTGCGATTTATTGCTCAGCACCTTGGCGTAATTGGCCTTGAAGGCAAAGCGGCCATAGTCCGCCGTGCGCAGCAAATACTTCACGCTGACGTCGATGCCGCTGCTGCTCTGCTTGGCCGCGTTGATCGGGTTGACGGTGATGGTCTTGATCTCGCCGGCGCGGTTCAGGGCATTGGCCGCGAAACGCTCAACGCGGCCCAGGGTATCGGCGCAGGTAGGCGAATTGATGTCGAGCTTGCCCAGGCGGCAATCGGCTTCGTCGCGCAGGATCTTGTCGGCGCTCAGGTTCGTCACCAGGTCATCGATCTTGATGTTCCAGTAGTCGAGCGAGACATCGAAATTGGCACTCGGCGACCAGACGGCGCCGACGCCGAACGACTTGCCTTTTTCCGACTGCAGATCGCGGCTGCCATTCTGCACGTAATCAGCGCCCGGCGACTTGTTTGCAAATTCACACTTGTCGATACTTTGACCGGCAGCGCCGCAGCGATAGTAATCGGTGGTGCTCGAGTAGTAACCGGTGCCGCGCGCCTTGTAGATATAGTTCATGTCTGGCGCGCGGAAGCTGGTAGCGTAGTTGGCGCGGAACAGCAGCTCAGGCGCGGGACGCAGTTCCAGGCCGCCGTTGTAGGTGAACTTGCCCTCATGGCGGCCGGCAAAGCTGTAGCGGTCGTAACGGCCGGCCAGGGTACCGGTCAGCTTTTCATGCAGCGGCAGGTTCACTTCCGCCCCCAGCGCATAGCGGGTACGCGTGCCGGCCGTGATATCGGATTTGGTGGCGACGTTGAAATAACCGTCGTTCAGGCGCGCATCGGGCACATTGCTGAAGCCCTGCTTGCCCACTTCGGCGATGGTGGCGATCTTCGCCGCGCCAGCGGGCAGCTGGAACAGGTCGCCATTCGTGGCCAGGCTCAGGGTATTCGTCCAGGCCTTGTCATCGCTGTCGGAATTGCCCGTGATGCTGTCGAATTCGGCCGCCGTCACGCGGCGCGACAAGCGGGCCGGATCCGGTGCGTAGATCGGCACGCCGGCAGCGTCGGTGCCCAGTTTCGGCCCAAGGAAGAAGCTGTCGATATTGGCCAGCGCGCGCGGCGTGTGGCTTTCGCTCTTGTACACCGAGGCGTTGTAGTTCGCCTCATACTGCCAGGATGACGTGCCGGGAATGCGGCCCTTGGCGCCCAGCGAAATGGCCGTGGCCAGGTCGTCCCACTTGCGGTTGTAGCGCTCCACGCCGCCCATTTCCTCGGGCGAGATATAGCGCGTCCACGCTTCATAGCGATTCGTATTCTGGTTGCGGAAATAGCTGCTGCCCGTCGACGACGACGTCCACGTCGGGCCGCGCGTATTGTTCTCCGTCGAGTTCTTGCCGATCAGGAAGTCGGCGAACAGGGTCGTTTCCGGCGACAGCTCATAGTTGGCGCTGCCAAACACGTTCTGGCTGCGGTTCTTGGTTTGCGTGGTCCAGTAGGTGGGGCCGACTTTCGGGCTGGCGCAATAGCTGCCGTTCTTCGCCTGGTACTTGACGACGCTGCCGCCAAACATGTCGCCGAACTGGCCGCAGGTGTCGCCCAGGTCCACATAGCTGCCGGAGGTGCCAGCCTGTACCACGCGGCGCGACGCAATATTCGTCGGCGCGCCCGAACGGGTGGCCATGAAGTCGCGCTGCAGGCTCGACAGCGGATCGCGCTGGCTCAGCTCCACGCTGAACAGGGTATGCAGCTTGTCGAAATTGCCGCCGCCCGTCAGCTGCACGCGCTGGTTGCCGGCGCCGCCACGCGAGGTACCGCCCAGCTTGACGTTGATATCGACGCCTTCCGTCTGTTTTTTCAGGATCACATTGACCACGCCGGCGATCGCGTCGGAACCATAAATGGCCGAGGCGCCGCCGTTGAGTATCTCGATACGGTCGACGATGCTCGACGGGATGTTCGCCAGGTTGGTGAAGTTGACCGTGCCTTCGTAGGCGACGGGAAAGTCGGCCAGGCGGCGGCCGTTCAGCAGGATCAAGGTGTGGTTCGGGCCCAGGCCGCGCAAGCTGATGGTATTGGCCGACGGCGTGAAGGTATTGCCGTAATCCTCGCCTTGCGTAAAGCCGCTGTTCTGCACCTGGTTGGTCAGCGCATCGAAGACGTTCTTGTACCCTTGTTTGGTGATTTCATCGCCCGTCAGGATGGTGACGGAAGACGGGCCTTCCAGGCTGGCGCGGGGAATGCGCGAACCGGTGACCACGACGGCTGGCGGGGTGGACGCCGGCTGCTGATCCGCTGCGGGCGCTTGCGTTTGCGCGTGCGCCTGCCATGCGGAACCGCCCAGGATGGCCAATACGGCTACAGTGAGAGGTGGTAACTTGAATTGTATAGGCATCTTTGCGCTTCTCAAGGTTAGGGAGAAGGCGAAAGATATCAAGATGCCAGCAATTACAGAACGAATGGATTCATCTTTCTATATATCAAAATTGTTATATAGAAATATTCTTGAGCAGGAAAATGCCAGGCACCCTGTCTGGCTCATGGCAGAAACATGCGCTTTAACGACGCATGATGGCAATTTCCTTGTAGGCCGGGCGCAGCAGGCGCGTGGCCGTATCGGCCGGACTCTCCACCGAATTCAACAACCTGAGCGCGCCCATGGCCGGTGTGCAGCTGCCGCTGCTGCGGTAGCGCAGCGCCGCCGCCAGCATGCCTTCGGCCGCGTCGCCCAGCTGGTGCTGGTAATCGTCCGCCACGTCGCAGGTCGGCGCCATGCCATCGGCAAAGTCGCCAAAGCCCTTGGCATTGACGCCCTGGAACTGCACCGCAAAATACGTGGTGCCGCAATTCGGCGCGGGAAAGAAACCGTAGGGCTTGCCGCACGTCGTGCCGCCGATCAGGTTGACTTGCACGCCCACCCCGCGCAAGCCGTTGATGATCGCTTCGCTGGCCGAACAGGTATTGGCGGTGGTCAGCAAGGTCACGCGCTTGAGGCCCAGGGAAGGCAGCGGCGTTCCCTTGGGCAGCGGGTTTGGCCCAAGAAAGCCCTGGCTTTGCGCATGGAATGGCACGGGCGCTGCCGGCCGCGTCTTGTCATTGGCCAGCACCTGCTCGAAGGTCTTGCCAGCGGTAACTTGCGGGCCGGCAATCATGTAAGCGAGTTCACTGGCGACATCCAGGTAGCCGCCGCCGTTGTAGCGCACATCGAGCACCAGGTCGCTGATGCCGGCCGCCTGGAAGCGGCGCATGGTCTCGACCAATTGGCGCTCGGCCACATTGTTATGCGTATTGAAGGTCAGGTAGCCCACCTTGCCCGTGGGCGTATCGATGATGCGTTCGTTTTGCACGGCGCTGGTGCTGACTTCCACCGCCTGCAGGCTCACGGAGATGGGCGCCCCGTTACGGCTGAACGACAGCGTGTGCGTGCCTTGCGCTGCAGGGAACAGGCCCGCGTAGATGATATTTATGCTGGCAGCATCGGGGGCATGGACGAAATCGACGCCATCGATGGTTTGCAGCAGGTCGCCGCGCTGCAAACCCGCCAGTGCCGCCGGCGAGCCCGGCTCGACGATCGAGATCACCGCCTTGCGCGGTGGCGCTTGCCGCGTCATGGCCAGCAGCATGCCGTAGCCCAACTCAATGCCGTTCTGCGCATTCTCCCACTCGGCCGTCGTATACGTGAAATGAAACCGGTCCTTGGGCTTGCCGGACGCCGTCGTGGCCGTGGATTTCAGCACGTCGAAATACGCGATGGGCGTGGTGAAGCTTTGCGGCAGGTAGGTGGTCGGCACTTCGCGATACCACAGATACGTTTCATCGATCCAGCTGCGCACCCACGTCTGTTCATTGAGCAAGGTGCCCGGCTTGTCGATGCTGCTGCCGCTGCGCGGCGCCTCGCAGCGGTTCGCCACCGTGGAGGAAGCGACCAGCGCCGTGGGGCCTGTCGGCGTCACGGGAGGGACGGCGGAAGCGCTGTCGCTGCTGCTACCGCCGCCTCCGCCGCAGGCACTCAACAACAAGACGAGAGGAACCGCCAGGGCGGAAAAGCGCAGGGAAGACATGACAAACTTTCCGAAAAGAAATTATCGAAAAATTATAATGTGTTTTGCAGGCAGGCGTTGTTTTCTTTGACACAATGGCGCCCGCAGGCGCCATTGCTACAGCGTGGAGTTCACCCCATCACGCCACGGTGGCCGCCACGGGCGCAGCCACGACGGGCGGCAGCGGCATCGGCGCGTTGAAGGCGATCAGCAGACTGGCTTCCTTCTCTTTCGCCGCCTTCAAATGACGCTCCTTCACGTGGCCATAGCCGCGGATGTCTTCCGGAATGCTGGCGATCGCCACGGCTTGCGCCAGCTTGGCCGTCGTCAGTTTCGGCAGCAAGCCGCCCACCGTCGCACGGTATTCCAGAATCAGCGCGCGCTCCATCTTGCGCTCGGCCGTATGACCGAACACGTCGAAGGCCGTGCCGCGCAAGCCCTTGAACTTGGCCAGCACGCCGAACGCCTTCAGCATCCACGGGCCGAATTCCTTCTTCACCAGATGGCCCTGGGCATCCGTCTTCGCCATGATCGGCGGCGCCAGGTGGAACTTGAGCTTGATGTCGCCTTCGAACATGGCGGCGATCTTCGCCTGGAAGGTGCCGTCCGTGTACAGGCGCGCCACTTCGTACTCGTCCTTGTAAGCCATCAGCTTGTATAAGTAGCGGGCCACGGCTTCCGTCAGGCGCAAGTGCGGGCCATTCAGGGCGCTTTCGGCGGCGCGCACCTGTTTGATGAAGTCCAGGTACTGCTGCGCATACGCGCGGTCCTGGTAGGCCGTCAGCAGGGCCACTCTTTTTTCGATGATGTCGTCGAGCGTGTCGATGCGCTTGAATTCCACCACTTTCGCTGGCGTCGTCATGCGCACCAGGCTGGCCGTATCGTGGGCGCCCGCGCGGCCCCAGTTGAAGGCGGCCTTGTTGAACGCCACCGAGACGTTGTTCAAGTCGATGGCCTTCATGATGGACGCTTCGGTGAGCGGCACTTTGCCCTTTTGCCAGGCATAACCGAGCATGAACATGTTCGTCGCGATCGAGTCGCCCATCAGCGCCGTGGCGATCTGCCCCGCGTCGATGAAGTCCACGTGGTCGCTGCCGCAGGCCTTTTCGATTTCCATGCGCGCGGAAGCACCGGGAAATTGCCAGTCCGGGTTTTTCACGAACGCGGCCGTCGACGAGCTGGTCGAGTTGATCATGGCCCAGCTGCGCCCTTCTCCCATGCGCGACAGGGCGTCGCGGCTGGCCGTGACGATCAGGTCGCAGCCGATGACGAGATCGGCAGCACCGGTGCCGACGCGCGTCGAGTGGATGTCTTCCTGGCGGTCCGCCAGGCGCACGTGCGACATCACGGGGCCGCCCTTTTGCGCCAGGCCGCTCATGTCCAGCACGGAACAGCCCTTGCCTTCCACGTGCGCCGCCATGGCCAGGATCTGGCCGACGGTGACCACGCCCGTGCCGCCGATGCCGGTAACCAGGATGCCGAACGGCTCGGCCGTCGAGGGAATGGTGGGTGTCGGCAAGGCCGGCGCGGCGGGCGCGTCCTTGTCGGCGGCAGCTGCCTTCTTCGGCTTTTTCAGGCCGCCGCCTTCCACCGTCACGAAACTGGGGCAGAAGCCCGTCGTGCACGAGAAGTCCTTGTTGCAGGACGACTGGTTGATCTGGCGCTTGCGCCCCAGTTCCGTTTCCAGCGGTTCCACCGACAGGCAGTTCGATTGCACGGAACAGTCGCCGCAGCCTTCGCAGACGGCTTCGTTGATGACGGCGCGCTTGGCCGGGTCCGGGTATTCATTGCGTTTGCGGCGGCGGCGTTTTTCCGAGGCGCAGGTCTGGTCGTAGATCATGGCCGACACGCCGGGCATGTCGCGCAGTTCGCGCTGCACGTCCATCAGTTCCGAGCGGTGGCGCACGGTGACGCCTTCGGCCCAGGCGTAATCGTCCGGGTATTTTTCCGGTTCATCCGTGACGACGATGATCGGACCGACGCCTTCGGCGGCGATCTGGCGTGAAATGATGGCCGGAGACAGAGGCCCGTCGAATTCCTGGCCGCCCGTCATGGCCACCGCATCGTTGAACAGAATTTTATAGGTGATGTTCACCTTGGCCGAGACGGCCGCGCGGATGGCCAGGATGCCCGAGTGGAAATACGTGCCGTCGCCGAGGTTGGTAAACACGTGCTTTTCATTCGTGAACGGCGCCTGCCCCACCCACGTGACGCCTTCGGCGCCCATGTGGGTAAAGGTCGACGTTTCGCGGTCCATCCACAGCACCATGTAGTGGCAGCCGATGCCGGCCAGCGCGCGCGAACCTTCCGGCACCTTGGTCGAGGTATTGTGCGGGCAGCCGGAGCAGAAGAATGGCGTGCGGTCCTTTTGCGGATCGGGTTTCACGCTGATGGCCTTGAGGACGTTTTCCTTCGCTTCCAGGTAGGCGATGCGTTCCTTCACGCGCTGCTCGACCGGGTGGCCCGCGTAATAGCGCGAGATGCGGCTGGCGATGGCGCGGGCGATCATGGCCGGGTTCAGCTCATACGTGGCCGGCAGCAGCCAGTCGCCATGACCGGTCCCCTTCTGGTTGCTCCATTCGCCCGTGTCGTCGAACTTGCCGACCACGCGCGGACGTTCGCCATCCTTGAGGTTGTACAGTTCTTCCTTCAGCGCGTATTCGAGGATCTGGCGCTTTTCTTCCACCACGAGGATTTCATCGAGACCCTTGGCGAATTCGTGCACGCCGTCCGCTTCCAGCGGCCAGGTCATGCCGATCTTGTACAGGCGGATGCCGATATCGGACGCCGTCTGTTCGTCGATGCCCAGATCTGCCAGCGCCTGGCGCGTGTCCAGGTAGGATTTGCCGGCCGTGATGATGCCGATGCGCGCCTTCGGGCTGTCCCAGATGATTTTATTGAGCTTGTTGGCGCGCGCATACGCCAGCGCCGCGTACCATTTGTAGCTGTTCATGCGCACTTCTTGTTCCAGCACCGTGTCGGGCCAGCGGATGTTCAGGCCACCGGCCGGCATCTCGAAGTCGGTCGGCAGCACGATCTGCACGCGGTCCGGGTCGAAGTCGACGGCGGCGCCCGACTCGATGATGTCGGTCACGCATTTCATCGACACCCATAGCCCCGTATAGCGGCTCATGGCCCAGGCGTGCAAGCCGTAGTCGATGTATTCCTGCACCGACGACGGGTACAGCACGGGGATGCCGCAGGCGTTCAGGATATGGTCGGACTGGTGCGCCGTGGACGACGACTTGGCCGCATGGTCGTCGCCGGCCAGCACCAGCACGCCGCCATGCTTGGCGGAACCGGCGTTATTCGCGTGCTTGAACACGTCGCCGCAGCGGTCGACGCCGGGGCCCTTGCCGTACCACATGCCGAACACGCCGTCGTATTTCGCGTCTTCGAACAGATTCGTTTGCTGCGTGCCCCAGACGGCCGTGGCGGCCAGGTCTTCGTTCAGGCCCGGGTGGAATTTGACGTGGTGTTCATCGAGGTATTTCTTGGCCTTGATCGCCGTCATGTCGACGGACGTCACAGGCGAACCGCGGTAACCGGTGATGTAGCCGGCCGTATTCAGGCCAGCCTTCAGGTCGCGCTCGCGCTGCAGCATCGGCAGGCGGATCAGCGCTTGCGTGCCCGTCATGAAGGCGCGGCCACGCTCAAGCGTGTATTTGTCGTTCAGGGAAATTTCGGACGCGTGCGCGCCCGGCTCAAGACTCGAGCCCTTGATTGGTGCATTCATTACTTGTCTCCATTATTCTCTGTGCTACGCGTGCAAAGTCGGTTGAACTCACACGTACCGGCTGTGCCTTGTGGACCATGCCGGTGCGGAAAAATGACTTGTTTGTCGTAGACTACCACAGGAAGGCGCGCAGTTCTTTGCTGCACTGCACTCCCGTGTTTTTACCTTTTGCTGCTTTTAGGCATGTCGGATTACGCTACGCTAATCCGACCTACCGGGCTGCTTTTTGCTGGCAATGTCGGATTACGCTGCGCCTCGGCGGCCCCGCTAATCCGACCTACCTGAGTGGCACGGGACGCGTAGGTCGGCTTAGCCGGAACGGCGTAAGCCGACAAACAGCGCCGAGCTTACGCCGCGTTCGTATCTTTCAGCACGCCGCGCTTGATCTGGTCCAGCTCGATCGACTCGAACAGGGCGCGGAAATTGCCTTCGCCGAAGCCCTGGTCGCCCTTGCGCTGGATGATCTCGAAGAAGATCGGGCCGATCACCGTCTGCGTGAAAATTTGCAGCAGCAGTTCGCGTTCGTTTTCCGTGCTGTGGCCATCGATCAGGATGCGCAGGCGGCGCAGTTCCTCCAGCTGCTCGCCATGGTTCGGCAGGCGGCGGTTGACCAGCTCATAGTAAGTTTCAATCGTGTCCTGGAAATCGATACCCGTGTCGCGCATGCCTTGCACGGAGCCGTAGATATCGTCGGTGCCCAGCGCGATATGCTGGATGCCTTCGCCATGATACTGGTCCAGGTATTCGGCGATCTGCGACTTGTCATCCGACGATTCGTTGATCGGGATGCGGATCTTGCCGCAGGGCGAAGTCATGGCTTTCGACTTCAGACCCGTATGCTTGCCTTCGATATCGAAGTAGCGCACTTCGCGGAAGTTGAACAGATTTTCATAGAAACCGGCCCATTCCTTCATGCGGCCACGGTGCACATTGTGCGTCAGGTGGTCGATATAGGTCAGGCCATGGCCGACGGGGTTGGCAACGGCGCCGGGAATGGCGACGAAGTCGACGTCATAGATGCTGATGTCGCCGATGCCGCCGGGAGCGGCCGCGTCCGGCTTGTCGGCGCCCTTGCCGCGCCAGCGGTCGACGAAGTACAGCAGCGAATCGCCCACGCCCTTGATGGCGGGAATGTTCAGCTCCATCGGACCCGTTTTATTGTCGAAGCCCCAGGCGCCCAGTTCCAGCGCGCGGCGGTACACGAAGGCCGCGTCGTCGACGCGGATGGCGATGGCGCACACGGACGGGCCGTGATGGCGGGCAAAACGTTGCGCGAACGAATCTTGTTCGGCATTGATGATGAAATTGATGTCGCCCTGACGGTACAGGGTCACATCCTTGTGGCGGTGGCGCGCGATGGCCGTGAAGCCCATGTTCTCGAACAGCTTGCCCAATGCTTTTGGGTCTGGTGCTGCATACTCGACGAACTCGAAACCATCGGTACCCATCGGGTTATCCCAAGGCTGAAATTGCATGATGTCTCCTCCAAGAAGTAGCGCACAGTATAGGCGTGGGTCACGGGCATTAAATGCCAAAGATCTCCCGAACAATCATGATTTGCGCAATAATATTGCGTGAAACAAGAACCACCGGAGGAAGCATGAGCAAAATTACGCTGGATAAAACGGATCGCAAGATCCTCGCCGTCCTGCAGGCCGATGGCCGCCTGTCGAATCAGGACGTGGCCGAGCAGGTCAGCCTGTCGCCGTCGCCATGCTTGCGCCGCGTCAAACGGCTGGAAGAAGCGGGCGTGATCCGCCAGTACGTGGCCCTGCTGGACCCGGAAAAGATCGGCCTGGGCTTGCTCGCCTACGTGAACGTGCGGCTGGAAAAGCACAGCGACGCCACCGCCCACAGCACGGCACGCGTGCTGGCGCCCAATCTGGTGACGAACACCTCGCCGCGCGCCGATTTTGCCGTGGCCGTGGCGCAATGGCCGGAAGTGGTGGCCTGCTATGCGATGACGGGCGAAATGGATTATCTGTTGCGCGTGCACGTGGAAGACATGGAACACTTTTCGCGCTTCATGATGGCGACCCTGCTGCGCCACCCGGCCGTGCTGGATGTGAAATCGAGCTTCGCCTTGCAGCGCATCAAGGATACGACGGCCCTGCCCTTACTGTGATGGCGGCCCGGGCTTCTTCTTGCGCCCCGGCAAGCGATCCCACAGTTTGAATGCGGCGCGCGCGTTCGCCTTGAACGTGTAGTCGAACATGGCAAACTGCTCCTGCACGGCTTCCTGCAGCATGCTGGTCGGGTTCGGCGGCAATAGTTTCAAATAAGCATCAGTTTCGCCATAATCGCGCTGGATTTCCATGCCCGCCTTCTTGGCGATATGCATCATCGTCTTGTTCGACGACAAACAATGCATGTACAGGGTATCGACATCGTTGTTGCGGCAGTGAATCGCCGCCCGCTCGAACAGTTTTGAACCGACACCCATGCCGCGCATGGATTTCGACACGGACACGCCAAACTCGGCCACCTGCTCCTTGTCCGTGACGACACTTTTCGCCGGCGACTTGTCCTTCGGCGCGAACGCCAGATGCCCCACGCCCACCAGCTTGAACAGGCTGTTGTAGACGCCGTAGATCATGTCGCGCGAGAAATCCATCTTCTGCACGTACTGGGCCACCAGTTCATCGGGCAAGGCACTGCCGAAGCGCAGCAGCCGGTCGCTTTTCTCCAGATTCAGGAAATGCTTCATCATGCGGCGCCGGTCGCGCTCATGCAACTGCTTGACGAGCACGCTCGGACGCCCTCCGCCGCTACGGCTGAGCCAGCGGCGAAACGGGTTTTGAAACAGCTTGGGTAAGGTCACGTCGACTCCTGGAAGCGGTGCTGCGGCACGTCAGGCCAATATTGTGCAGTGCAGCATTATGGCGCCATTGTAGCCTATTCCCGCCATTCAAGCCTGGGCCAGGAATGCCTGCACGGCCGCCACCCGCGCCGCATGGATGACTTCGGGGATGCGTTTCGGCTCCGTACACGCTTGCGCCAGCGCGCCCGCATTCACGCCGCGCGCCGCGTCGAGGCTACCCTGCAGCCGTGCCCCAGGCGCAAAGTCGCCGCTGGCCAGCCTGTCGCAAGCCACGGCCTGCAGCAGTTGCGCAAAGCGCTGCGGCTTGCGCCAGCCATCGCAGCGTTCGCACAAGGCGACGATGGCTTCGGCGCTCAGCGTCAACGCGCCATTGATATGCTCCAGCTCGCGCGCCGCCATGACGGCCAGCTCGCGGCACTCGTTGGGCACGCGCAGGCGCTCGCTCAGTTGTTCAATGGCATCTTTCGGCAGGTGCAGCAGCAGGGCGGCGAAGCGCACGGGCAAGTCAACGCCTTGCGCGGCGGCATGGTCGATCACCTGCAGCAAGCGCTCGCTGATGGCAATTTCGCCCATGATGCGCGCCAGCGCGCCACAGTCCCGCAGCACCGTCAGCATGCGCGACGGCCGCGCTTCCATCAGCCCCTTGGCCACTTCCTGCCACACGCGCTCGGCCACCAGGGCATCGACTTCGCCATCGGCCACCATCTGGCGCATCAGGTCCATGGTGGCGGGCGCGACAGTGAAAGTATGAAAACGGGCGGCGAAGCGGGCCAGGCGCAAGATGCGCACGGGGTCTTCGCCAAACGCGCCGGAAACGTGGCGGAAGATTTTGTTGCGAATATCCTCAATGCCGCCGAACGGGTCGGTCAACGTCCCGTCCCCGGCTTGCGCGATGGCGTTGATGGTGAGGTCGCGCCGCACCAGGTCGTCTTCCAGCGTGACGTCGGGCGCCGTGTGGAAGACAAAGCCCCGGTAGCCGGGGGCCGTCTTGCGCTCCGTGCGGGCCAGCGCGTATTCCTCCTGCGTCTGCGGGTGCAGGAAGACGGGGAAATCCTTGCCGACGGGGCGAAAACCCTGGCGCAGCATGTCTTCCGGCGTGGCGCCAACGACGACGTGGTCGTGGTCTTTCACGGGCAAACCCAGCAGTTGGTCGCGCACCGCGCCACCGACCGTGTAAATCTTCATAGAGCTTCTCTTATTCAGGTAATTCCGCGTCGTGCTTAGGCGCCACTTCCGTCTCCGCCAGCGCTTCCGTGATCCAGCGGGCCACGGCCGGGTGCGCCTGCACGCGCTCGCAATACGCGTTCAGCGCCGGCGCCAGGCTCACGCCATACGTGCGAAAACGCATGACGACGGGAGCAAAGTACGCATCGGCGATGGAAAAGTCGCCGAACAGGAACTGGTGGTGGCCAAAGCGAGACAGACACTCTTCCCAGATTTCGCTGATGCGGCCAATGTCGGCCTGCGCGGCGGCCGTGCGGCCCCGTCCCGGCAACTTCGCCTTGATGTTCATCGACATATCCGTGCGCAAGCCGGCGAAACCGGAATGCATTTCCGCGCAGACACAGCGCGCCATGGCGCGCGCGGCCACGTCTTGCGGCCACATGTGTTTATCGGGAAACTGCTCGGCCAGGTATTCGCAGATGGCCAGGCTGTCCCAGATCGTCATCTCGCCCGCCAGCAGCACGGGGACCCGGCCGCAGGCCGAATATTCGGCAATTTTCGTGGCCGTGTCGCTCTGGTCGAGCAGCACGCGCACTTCCTGGAACGGGATGCCGAAGGCCGTCATGGCCACCCACGGGCGCATCGACCACGATGAGTAATTCTTGTTGCCGATGATGAGGGTCAGACCCGGCTCGCGGGCGCTGGCCAGGGTTTGCGCCAGGCTGGGATCAAGGATGGTCGTTTGCATAATCAGCTATTCCAGGAAAGGTTCAAGGCAAGTCAGCCGCGATGGCGCCGTTTTTCGGTCCGACGGTGCCCAGGCGCGCTTTCAGCGACTGCGGGCGCTTCTCGAACAGGGCCGCATAATACGTGGCGTTGGCCATCACGTTTTTCACGTAACCGCGCGTTTCCGTGTACGGAATGATCTCGGCGAAAATGGCGCCTTCCAGCGGACTCTTCACGGTGGCGCGCCAGATGCGCAAGCGCCCCGGCCCCGCGTTGTAGGCGGCGCTGGCCAGCACTTGCGAACCGTCGAGGCCACCGAGCACCATGTTCAGGTAGTTCGTGCCCAGCAAGACGTTGGTGCGCACGTCGCTCAAAGTTTCCGTGACGAAATCGGTGAGGCCGATCTTCTTGGCCACATAACGGGCCGTCGACGGCATCACCTGCATCAGACCGGACGCGCCCACGTGCGACTGCGCATCCATGATGAAGCGCGATTCCTGGCGGATCAAGCCATACACCCAGGCTTTATCGAGGCCCAGGGTTTGCGTGGCCGGATGCATAACGTCGTCGTGCGGCGTCGGATAGCGCTGCGTATAGTCCACTTCCAGGCGCGTGCGGTCCGAAGTATTGACCATGCGGTCGAGCACATTGTTCTGGCGCGCAAATTCCGCGGCCGCCAGATGCTGGCGGTCCGTCATCGAACGCAATTCCCAGTTCCACTCGCGCGTGCCTTCGAAGCGCAAGCGCATGTTGAAAAATTTCAAGGCCCGCTGCAGTCCCGGATTGGCAGCCATGGCGGCGATTTCCGTCGGCGAGATCGGCTGGCCCGGCGGCGGCAGCACCAGATGGTTGCCCAGCTCTTCATTGGCCAGCAAGCCATAGAAATTCGATTGCTCGCTGATCGTGCGGTACAGCGTATCGGCCTGCACGTTCGGCCGGCCCGGCGTTTCCGCCTGATGTGCGCGCGCCAGCCAGTAGACCCAGGTGGGATCGGCACGCAGGGACGCCGGCATGGCCTGGATGCTGGCCTTCACCACGGGCCAGTTACCTTCACGCAAGGCGATACGCGTTTTCCACTGCATCTGCTCCTGCGTCAACGGGGCGCCATTGGTTTTTTGCCAATATTCAAACGCTTCCGGCGCCAGCGAATATGACGCCTGCAGGGCCAGGCTGGCCCAGCCGATGGCTTGCTCTTGCGGCGTCAGTTGCGAACTCGCCTTTTGCAGGGCCACGACGCCCAGCTTCAGGGTGCTTTTCGCCATGCGGCCCACGGCCACTAGGTACATCTCGTGATCGGCACGGCTGGCGCCCACGCCCTTCGCCAGCACCAGCGCCGGCAAATCGATGGCTTGCGCCATCTTCGCGTCGGACGCGCCCAGCAGCAGCGCGATGCGGCGCGCCGGGCCCGTGGCGTTGGTTTGGCCCGCCAGGCGAATCTGCGCCCACAGGTCATTCGCGTCGAACTGGCCGTTTTGCGCCAATGCCGCGATCAGGCTACCGCACGCTTCGCCATAGCCGGGCGGCGAGACGAGCAGATTGCGCGCCTCGGACGCCACGTTCTGCCCCTTGGCGGCGCGCGACATCAGCGCGTAGCACTTGAGCTGGGTGTCGTCATCGAGGGCGAATTGCGGGTATTGTTCATCAAACACGACCCAGTCGCGCTTGCGGCCCAGCTCCAGCAGCCAGTCGTTGCGGAAGCGGTCGGCGATGGCGCTGCCCTTGTAGCGGCTCAGGTAATCGCGAAATTGCGCCTCGCTCAACTGTTTGATGCGCGGTTTCAGCCGATAATAGTCAACATATGATGGAATCTGGTAATTCGTCAGGCGCCCCGCATAAAAGTCGGCTTTCTCGGCGTCATCCTTGCGCGCGGCGTCGCGCAGCAGCAGGAAGGCATCGTCCTCGCTGCGCGTGTCGGGGGCGGCTGGGGATACGGTGGCGGACGCCTGGGCCAGGGCGGCCAAGGGAGACAAGGCCGATGCAACACACAACATCGTGCCGGCAATCCATTTCAGTGGGGAAATCAATGTACGACTCTCAATCTTAACTTGATGGTGATATGAATAGCGACCCTAGAATAACATGCGATCCGGCTACACGGCCACCCATTGCGCCACAGGAAAAAGCTGGCCTGCGCAAAGCCCTGCTGGCGGCCCGGCGCGCCCTGCCCGACGCCGCGCGCGCGCGGTGGGATGCGGCCATCGCGCAGCGCCTGCTGGACTGGTGCGCGCAGGAAAACATCGAGGAACTGGGCGTGTACTGGCCCCTGCACGGCGAGCCGGACTTGCACGGCGCGTATGCGCAACTGGCCGCGCGCGGCGTGCAATTGAGCTTGCCGGTGGTGCTGGAAAAGCATGCGCCGCTGGCATTTTCCGACTGGACGCCCGGTGAAGCGATGGTCAAGGATGGCATGGGCGTGGCCGTGCCGGCCCAATTGCGCCTGCGCCCGGCGCCCGCCACCCTGCTGGTGCCCTGCCTGGGTTTTAATACGGAACGTTTTCGTCTCGGCTATGGCGGCGGGTATTACGACCGCACCCTGGCGGCCACGCCCCGTCCGCGCACTGTGGGCATCGCCTATGCCTGCCTGGCGGCAAGCTTTCCCAACGGCGAATACGACATCGCCCTCGATCACATCGTGACCGAGGGCGATCTGCTCTGAAGCATCAGATGGGGATTACTTGACCAGGCGCTGCCACAAGGCGGTCGTGGGCGCCGCCTGATTCATGCTATAGAAATGCAAGCCCGGTGCGCCGCCTTCCAGCAGGCGTTCGCACAGGCCCGTCACCACGTCCAGGCCAAAGGCCTTGATGGACGCGCTATCGTCGCCGAAGCTGGCCAGTTTCAGACGCACCCAGCGTGGAATTTCCGCGCCGCACATGTCCGAAAAGCGCATCAATTGCGTGTAATTCGTGATCGGCATGATGCCGGCCACGATGGGCACGTTGATACCCATCTTCTGTGTCTGCTCGACAAACTGGAAATACGCGTCGGCATTGTAGAAGTACTGGGTGATGGCCGCATCGGCGCCGGCCTGCACCTTGCGCGCAAACGCGTTCAGGTCGTCCTGCGGCGAACGCGCTTGCGGATGCACTTCCGGATAGGCGGCCACTTCGATATGGAAATGGTCGCCCGTCTCGGCGCGGATGAATTCCACCAACTCGTTGGCGTAGCGGAACTCGCCCGAAGCGCCATAGCCGCTGGGCAAGTCGCCGCGCAAGGCCACGATACGGCTCACGCCGGCCGCCTTGAAGTCGGCCAGCACGGCGCGGATCGATTCGCGCGAACCGCCCACGCAAGACAGATGCGGTGCGGCCTGTTCGCCGGCCGCCAGGATCTCGCGCACGGTGTCCAGCGTGCCTTGCTGCGTGGTGCCGCCGGCGCCAAAGGTCACCGAGAAATACTTCGGATGCAATTCAGACAATTTGATACGCGTGGCACGCAGCTTCTCCGCCCCTTCCGGGGTCTTCGGCGGGAAAAACTCAATACTGAAATTATGCTTTTCCATCGTCATTACTCAAAAGTAAGGTCGACAGGGCCCAGGAAATGATGCTGTACAGAATGGCACCACCCACGGCAGACCAGAAACTGGCGACATGGAAACCATCGATCACCTGCGCTACCAGCCAGAACATGAAGCCGTTGATGATCAAAATGAACAGGCCCAGCGACAGGAATGTCACGGGCAGGGTCAGCAGGATCAGCAAAGGACGGATCAGCGCATTGACCAGCCCCAGCACGGCAGCGGCCAGCAGCGCAGTCCAGCCGCTGCTCATCGTCACCGAGTGCATCAGGTAAGGGACGGCAAACAGGGCTGCCGCATTGATAAACCAAATCAGTAGCAAGCGCATTTCTCTAGCCTGTCAAAAGTAGGGTCAGGCCGGCGCCAGGCGCCGGCCCTCGGAGGGTGAACGACAGCCCCGGACTACCGATCAGTAACGGTAGTGTTCAGGTTTATAAGGGCCTTCTTGACGCACGCCAATGTAGTCGGCTTGCTCTTGCGTCAGTTCCGTCAGCTGCGCATTCAACTTTTTGAGTTGCAGGCGGGCGACTTTTTCATCGAGGTGTTTTGGCAGGGTGTACACGCCGACCGGGTAGTTGGCCGTGTTCGCGTACAGCTCGATCTGGGCGATCGTCTGGTTGGCAAACGACGAGCTCATCACGTACGACGGGTGGCCCGTGCCGCAGCCGAGGTTGACCAGACGGCCTTCGGCCAGCAGGATGATGCGGCGACCCGACGGGAAGATGATGTGATCGACTTGCGGCTTGATGTTTTCCCACTCGTATTGCTTCAACGAAGCGACGTCGATTTCATTGTCGAAGTGACCAATGTTGCAGACGATGGCCTGGTCTTTCATGCGCGTCAGGTGATCGTGCGTGAGGATGTGATAGTTGCCGGTGCAGGTGACAAAGATGTCGCCGTGTTCGCAGGCGTAATCCATGGTCACCACGCGGTAGCCTTCCATCGCCGCCTGCAGTGCGCAGATCGGATCGACTTCCGTCACCCATACTTGCGCCGACAGGGCACGCATGGCTTGGGCCGAACCTTTGCCCACGTCACCGTAACCGGCGATGACGGCCACTTTGCCAGCGATCATCACGTCGGTGGCGCGCTTGATGCCGTCGACCAGCGATTCGCGGCAGCCATACAGATTGTCGAACTTCGATTTCGTGACGGAATCGTTCACGTTGATCGCAGGGAACGCCAGCTTGCCTTCCTTGTGCATTTGATACAAGCGGTGCACGCCGGTGGTGGTTTCTTCCGTCACGCCGAGGATTTCCGGCAGACGCTTCGAGTACCACGTCGGGTCGACCAGCAAATGCTGCTTGATCGAGTTGAACATGCAGATTTCTTCTTCCGAACCGGGGTTGGCCAGCACCGACAGGTCGGTTTCCGCGCGCACGCCCAGGTGCAGCAGCAGGGTCGCGTCGCCGCCATCGTCGAGGATCATGTTCGAGTAGACGGCCTTGCCGTCCACGTTCGGCCATTCGAAGATGCGGTGCGTGTATTCCCAGTAGTCGTCCAGCGACTCGCCCTTGATGGCGAACACAGGCGTGCCGGCCGCAGCGATGGCGGCGGCAGCGTGATCTTGCGTCGAGTAAATGTTGCACGATGCCCAACGCACTTGCGCGCCCAGTGCTTCCAGGGTCTGGATCAGCACGGCGGTCTGGATGGTCATGTGGATGGAACCGGTAATGCGCGCGCCTTTCAGAGGCTGCGCAGCCGCGAATTCTTCGCGGATGGCCATCAGGCCAGGCATTTCCGTTTCAGCAATCTTGATTTCTTTGTTGCCCCATGCGGCCAAGGTGATATCGGCGATGGTGTAGTCGTGTTGCGATTTGAGTACGGCGTTCATCACGCCCTCCTTTCAGTTGAAAAAGGTACGTGAGCGCAGTTGCAGGATATTCCGAGCCTGGCGAATTTCTTCGTCGCAACGCTCCTCGGACGGGGGATTTTAACATTGCCAAGGCTGGCGCGCCAGCTTGTTCGCCATACATTGCCAGGTAACAACACATAAAAAAAGCGCCCGCGGCCAGCTGGCCGGGGCGCTTTTCTTGCAAGTCTGACTAAGTAATCCTCAGGAAATTATTGTGAATTTATGACGAACAGAACCGGATGCTATGCAGGGCGCCCGCTGCGACGCAGTGCGAGCACTGCTAGCAGCGGGCAAGCCTCGTCGGCCACCTTGCAGAGCGCCGGTTATGGAAGTCAGAGATCACAATAATTTATTGGGGGTTACTTAGATTACTTCAGGCCGGCAGCGTCGCGCAGCAGGGCGACCTTGTCGGTGCGCTCCCACGTGAATTCCGGCTCTTCGCGGCCGAAGTGGCCGTAGGCGGCGCTCTTCTGGTAGATCGGGCGCAGCAGGTCGAGCATTTGCACGATGCCTTTGGGACGCAAATCAAAGTGCGCCAGCACCAGCTTGGCGATTTCCGCGTCGGGAATCACACCCGTGCCTTCCGTGTAGACGGTGATGTTGATCGGCTTGGCCACGCCGATGGCGTAGCTGACCTGCACCTGGCATTGGCGCGCCAGGCCGGCCGCGACGATGTTTTTCGCCACGTAACGTGCCGCGTAGGCTGCCGAACGGTCGACTTTCGAAGGATCCTTGCCCGAGAACGCGCCGCCGCCGTGCGGGGCTGCACCGCCGTAGGTGTCGACGATGATCTTGCGGCCGGTCAAGCCGCAATCGCCTTGCGGACCGCCGATGACGAAACGGCCCGTCGGGTTGACGAGGAATTTGGTCTCCGTCAGCCATTCGCGTGGCAGGATCGGCTTGATGATCTCTTCGATGACGGCTTCTTCGATCTGCTTGTGCGAGATTTCCGGCGCATGCTGGGTCGACAGCACGACCGTGTGCACGCCGACGGGGCGGCCATCGACGTAGCGCAGCGTCACTTGCGATTTTGCATCCGGACGCAGCCATGGCAGGCGGCCATCCTTGCGCAGCTGCGACTGGCGCTCGACCAGGCGGTGCGCGTAGTGGATGGCGGCAGGCATCAGTTCGGCCGTTTCATCGCAGGCGTAGCCGAACATCAGGCCCTGATCGCCAGCGCCTTGATCCAGGTCAATTCCCGCACCTTCATCGACGCCTTGCGCGATGTCCGGCGACTGCTTGTCATAGGCCACCAGCACGGCGCAACCCTTGTAGTCGATGCCGTATTCCGTGTTGTCGTAGCCGATGCGTTTGATGGTTTCGCGCGCAACTTGAATATAATCCACATTGGCGTGCGTGGTAATCTCGCCAGCCAGCACCACCAGACCCGTGTTGCACAGGGTTTCGGCAGCCACGCGGGCGGCTGGATCCTGGGTCAGGATGGCGTCAAGGATGGCGTCGGAAATTTGATCGGCAACCTTGTCGGGATGGCCTTCCGAAACGGATTCGGAAGTGAAGAGATAGTCGTTTGACATTGCAAGCTCCTGATTACTATGTGAATGTTCTGTCGCAGTAAAGAGGATTTTGCCTGCGACGCTTTAGCGATATTTATATTCCGCTTCGCAAGTTGTCTATTAACTCAGCGGTTACTGCATACGTGGTATTTTACGCTTCTTAAAAAATTTTGGCACGGCAACACGCCATTCCTGGAAACAGCTTATACATGTTAGTCCCAATTTTCCGCTTCTTGTCCCTCTTTCCCCTGCCCGTCTTGCATGCCCTGGGCGCGGCGCTCGGCTGGGTGATTTACGCCATTTCCCCGTCCTACCGCCGCCGCATGCGCGAGAACATGCAGGGTGCGGGGTTTTCGCAACACTTGCACACGGCCGTGGCCGAAGCGGGCAAAAGCGTGCTGGAACTGCCCTTCATCTGGTGCGCCCCAGCCGCGCGCGTAGCGCGCCATGCGACGGTGGAAAATTGGGAACTGGTGGAAAAAGCGCTGCAGCACGGTCGCGGCATCGTCTTCCTGACGCCGCATCTGGGCTGCTTTGAAATCGTCGCCCAGCAGATCGCCCTGCGCACGCCGCTCACCGTGATGTACCGCCCGCCCAAGCGCGCCGCCCTGAAACCGCTGATCGAAGGGGCCCGCGCGCGCGAAAACCTGATGCTGGCGCCGGCCAACATGTCGGGCGTGCGCATCTTCGCCAAATGCCTGAAAAAAGGCCAGCCCATCGGCCTGCTGCCCGACCAGGTGCCGCAGGAAGGCGAAGGCGTGTGGGCCGATTTCTTCGGCCGTCCCGCCTACACCATGACCCTGCCGGCCAAGCTGGCGCAGATGGGCGGCGCCGAAGTCATCATCACCTACGCGGAACGCCTGCCGGGCGGGCGCGGCTATGTCGTGCATTTCGTGCCCTTCACCGAGTCGCTCGACAGCACCTCGGCGGAGCAGGCGCGCACCATCAATACGGCCATGGAACAATTGATCGCGCGCAGTCCCGCGCAATACCTGTGGAGCTACAATCGCTACAAGGTGCCGCGCGGCGCACCACCGCCCACGCCCGCCACGCCGGATGCCGCCAAGGAGCAGGCATGAGACTGCTGATCGCCTTCATGTGGCTGCTACACTGGCTGCCCCTGCCCATCCTCGGCCGCTTCGGCGTGGCCGTCGGCAGCCTGCTGTTCATCGCCATGCCCACGCGGCGCAAGATTGCCCTGACGAATCTGCGCCTGTGCATGCCGGAATTGACGGAAGCCCAGCGCGTGGCGCTGGCGCGCCAGCATTTCCAGGCGTATTCGCGCAGCGTGTGGGAACGCAGCATCCTGTGGTGGTCGTCGGAAGCGCGCCTGAACCGCCTGATCAAAAAGGTGCCCGCCTTCCCGGGCCAGCAGATCGCGGCCAAGCCGACCATCTTGCTGTGTCCGCACTTCGTCTGCCTCGACGTGGCCGGCGCCGCCACGGCCATGGAAATTTCCGCCTCGTCCATGTACGTGCAGCAAAAGAACGCCGCCTTCGACCAGGCCTTGCGCAACGGCCGTTCGCGCTTCAAGCCGCCCAAGCTGTTTACGCGCCAGGACGGCATCAAGACGATTCTGCGCGCCCTGCGCGACGGCTTGCCGTATTTCATGCTGCCGGACATGGATTTCGGCGAGAAGGATGCGGAATTCGTGCCCTTCTTCGGCGTGCCCGCCGCCACCCTGACGGCCACGGCGCGCCTGGCGCTGGCCGCCAAGGCGCAGGTGATTCCCGTCATCGCCACCTTCCTGCCCAACTACCAGGGCTGGCAAGTGACGTATTACCCGGCCTGGGACGATTATCCGGGCGACGACATCACGGCCGCCACGCGCCGCATGAACGAATTCATCGAGGAGCGCGTGCGCGAAGCGCCGGCCGAGTATTTCTGGACGCATAAACGCTTCAAGACGCGTCCGGAAGGCGAAGCATCGTTCTATAACCAGCACAAGTGATACGGCAGAACATGAAACTTCAATTTACCAAGATGCATGGCGCCGGCAATGACTTCATCGTCATCGATGCCATCCATCAAGATATCAACTTCACGCCGGCCCAGTGGCAGCGCCTGGCCGACCGCCGTTTCGGCATCGGCGCCGACCAGATCCTGGTGGTGGAAAAACCGCGCCTGCCCGGCTGCGACTTCCGCTACCGCATCTATAACAACGATGGCGGCGAAGTCGAACAATGCGGCAACGGCGCGCGCGCATTCGTCAAGTTCGTCAGCGAAAAAGGCTTGTCGAACAAGGACAGCATCCGCGTGGAAACCATGGCCGGCATCATCGCGCCGCGCCTGGAGGCGGACGGCAGCATCACGGTCGACATGGGCGCGCCCGTGCTGGAGCCACAGCTGGTGCCGTTCGATGCGGCTGGCCTCGCCGGTGTCGCACAAGGCGGCGACACCCTGTGGCCGCTGGACCTGGCGCTGCCGGGCCAAACATCTCCCGTGCTGGTGTCCGTCGTCTCGATGGGCAATCCGCATGCCGTGCAAGTGGTCGACGATGTCGATGCGCAAGACCTGGAAAAATCGGGGCCGCTGATCGAGCACCACCCGCGCTTTCCGCGCCGGGTCAACGCCGGCTACATGCAGATCGTCAACCGCCAGCACGTGAAACTGCGCGTGTTTGAACGGGGCGCGGGCGAAACCCTGGCCTGCGGCACAGGCGCCTGCGCCGCCGCCGTGGCCGGCATTCTGCGCGGCTTGCTTGATTCGCCCGTGCGCATCAGCGCGCGCGGCGGCGAACTGTCGATCGCCTGGCAAGGGCCCGGCCATCCCGTCCTGATGACGGGCCCGGCCGTGACCGTGTTCGAAGGCACGATCGAACTGTAGACGGGTGACAATGAGCAGTAAAAGTCAGGCCGCCAGGAACTGCTGTTCCTGCGCGACACCCTGTTCGGCCAGGTAGCACTTCAGGCGGTACAGGCGCTGCCGGTAATTGCCTTCCGGCCCCGCCACACCGCAATCGACGCGCTCGAACAGGCGCGCCACCTGATCGAGCAGCTGGCGCTCCTGCGCCGTGCGGATCAGCACTAGGCGCCGCTTGCCGCGCCCATGCGTGGCGCTGATGTCGATCAACAGACAATGTCCCTGGTCGGCCGCATGGATATCGAGCAGCAGCGCCTCGGCACGCGACAGATGGAAGCAGCGCGCCAGCTCCAGCCGCGCCGCCAGCAAGGGGTGGCTCTGCCCCAATTGCCGCAAATGTCCATCAACCTGCATGGCGGCGCACTGGCCCCAGTCGCCGGGTTCGCCTCGCGGCGCGATCTTCGCCAGCGCCGCCTCCGCTTCACCGCTGCCTTGCGCCTGCGCCTGCAGCAGCCAATACGCGGCCCGCACATCATTGTTGACGCCATCGCGCCGATTGCGCCAGGCATGCATGCCACACTCGAGCTGGGCCGGGCCATGCCCCAGGTCGGCGGCACGCTCGAGGCAGCAATGGGCTTCGACCACATTGCGCTGGGAAAATTCCGGTTTCGTGTAGATGCGCGACAGCACGAACCAGGCTTCGGCCAGCCCCTGCTCGCCAGCCTGCGTCAGCCAGCGCACGGCACGCTTGAAATTGGCCGCACCGTTGCGCGTGGCCAGCCGCTGGCCATGCGCATCCATGCGCGCATAGCCGAGCCCCAGCTCCAGCTGCGCCGTGCGATCGCCGCCATGCGCGGCCAGCTCGCAGCACTGCCAGCCTTCGGCATCGCCGCCAGGCGCCAATGCCTGGGCACAACGCGACAGCAATAGCACTTGCTGCGCATCGAGGACGATCGTGCGCGCCCCGGCCGCCGCCTGGCGCTGTAACAGCTGGCGCGCCAGCGGCAAGCCTTGCGCCAGGAAGCCTGCATGGTCGCCCTGGCTCCAGGCCTGCTCCAGCCCGGCATGCAGCGGCGTGTCGCCATTGAGGGCCAGTTCGCCAGCAAGGCTGGTATCAGGCACGGCGGCGGCAGACGATCCTTCTTGCATGGACAACAACCATTGCGCATCGGGCAAGCCGGCGCGCACGGCCGCGTCCAGCGCCACGCGCGCCTTGGCGCGCATGGCTTCACAGTGGCTGGCGGCATTGCCCAGCACCAGTTGCGCCAGCACCAGGCCCGCCTGCACCAGACCCGCATCGAACGCCTGCGCGTAATAGGGGATCAGCGCCTTGGCTGCCGGCTGCGCCAATTCGAACGGCACGTGCGTGCCAATCAGCAAGCACGCTTCCTCGCTATCTTCCTGGGCCGCCCGCGCCAGCCAGTGCAAGGCGGTGGGCAAGCTTTGCGGCACACCCTGACCAAACAGATACACCCGTCCCAACGCCAGCTGGCAAGCGACATCGCCCGCGCGTGCGCCCTTGATCAATCCTAATGTTTCGCGATTTGCCATCGATTCTCGATATTGAGTCAATGATTCTAATAATAGTGAACCGTCTCCAGGCCCATCCATGCAGGCCGTCCCTTAGTGTACCGTCCTTGTGTCATAAATCCGCCAAAGCCGCCTCAAGAACTTGATTCAACGCAACAATCGCCTGGCCCGAACGCGCCAATATGACAAGGCGCCGCGACCGTGACGATGGGAGAACGCGTGCCATCGGCGCAGGATCGGCAGAAACCGCGCGTTACAAAAATACAACAGGGGCATGCTGTTATGCCGCTTTTCACCAATCTTTTCACGCACATTTGACCAATCCCACACGTCTTGCGCGCCGACGAATTAAGGTTCATTCATCGAAACGCGACAGTTAGCGCATTTCAATCTGCTCGGATCTCGGACGGAACTCACTTTTAATAGGGAATAAGACATGAAAAAATCACTCGTTGCCCTCGCACTCTTCGGCGCCTTTGCCGCAACCGCACAAGCGCAGTCGTCCGTCCAAATCTACGGCACGATCGATGCAGGCCTGGGCAAGTCGACCGGTGACACCACCAAAGTCACCAAGCGCGACAACAACAAGCTGGGTTTCAAGGGCACGGAAGATCTGGGCAATGGCTTGAAAGCTATTTTCCAACTGGAAATTCGCTATGAATCCGATACGGGTACGCTGGAAAGCAACTCCCGTCCGCTGTTCCAGGGTCAAAGCCGCGTCGGCCTGCAAGGCAACTTCGGTACCGTGCGTCTGGGCCGTGGCCTGACCGCCTTCCAGGAATCGAGCACCGCGTTCGAACCATGGTCGGGCATGCCTACGCCAGCCGGTTTCCAGACCGACATCACGGTGGCCGCCTACAGCAGCGATCCGTTGAGCGCATCCGGCAATTCGCGTAACCGCTTCTCGAATGCCTTGTTCTACAACTCGCCAGTCTTCAGCGGCTTCCAGTTCAACGCCACTGTCGCCGCCAAGGAAGCCAACGGTAACGCCGCCGTTCCTGCAACGGCAGGCAACTACTTCGTGCCAGCCAATGCCGAGCCAGCGTCGAATCCATACTCGGTCTCGGCCACGTACAACTACGGCCAGTTCGCCGGTATGGCCGCGTATGAGCGCAATGGCCTGCAAGCCAAGCTGTGGTCGGTTGCCGCATCGTTCAATCCGGTAACGGAACTGAAACTGATGGCATCGTACCAACATCAGGATGACGGCAACTTCAAGATCGTCAATACGGACACCAAAGCATGGCTGGTTGGCGCCAACTACGACGTCGGCCCAGGCAAGGTTCGCGCCGGTTACGGTCAAAAAACGCCAGACGGCGTGACCAAAACCAAGCAAGCATCGCTGGGCTACGACTACAACCTGTCGAAGCGCACCTACCTGTACGCAGACATCTCGAACCGCAAGGCAGCAACGTCGATCACCTACATCGGCCTGGGCGTACACCACAACTTCTAATGGCCCGCCTGCCACCCTTCGCGGGTGACAGCTGACCAGGAAATGCAAAGCGGCATGGGCAACCATGCCGCTTTTTTCATGGGCGCACGGAAAATGCACGGGCGCCACGCCCTTTGCGCCTATGCCGGCGCACTCTCGGTTAGAATGAAGTGTTCAACTTTCACTGACAGATATTCTCAATGACCGCCACACTCGATTCCAGCACCGTCGCCCAGTACCTGAGCGAGCACCCGAATTTCTTCGAAGAGCATACCGCTCTGCTCGGCGAGGTCAAACTGAGCAGCCCGCTGACGGGACGCACCATCTCGCTGCAGGAGAGGCAGATGGAAGTGATGCGCGACAAGTACAAGGCGCTGGAACTGCGCATGTCCAAGCTGAGCCGCGTGGCCGAGGAAAATGGCGACATCGCCAGCAAGTTCCATGGCTGGAACCAGGCCATGCTGCAAGTGCGCAACGATGCGGACATGCCGCGCGTGCTGGTCGACGCCTTGCAAAGCAATTTCGACGTGCCCTACGTCAGCCTGCGCCTGTGGCAAGTGCTGCCGGAACACGCCAACGGCTGGTTCACGGAAGATGTCACGGCCGATGTGCGCATGTTCGCCAACAGCCTGCAAACGCCGTACTGCGGCAGCAACCGCGATTTCGAAGCCGTGCACTGGTTGCAGGCCGAGAAAATCGCATCGACCGTCATGATCGCCCTGCGCGCGCCCGGCACCACCGGCACCTTCGGCTTGCTGGTGCTCGGCTCGCCCGACAGCGAACGCTTTACGTCGAGCATGGGCACCGACTTCCTCGTGCACATCGGCGCCACGGCCAGCGCCGCCCTGGCCGCGCTGCGCGCCGGCGCGCCGGCCTGAGTCAGCCATGGGCGAGGCGCGCGGCAAGGCCGAGTGGCTCGATGCCTATCTGGCCCAGCTGGCCATGCAGCGCAAGCTGTCGCCGCATACGCTGGACGCCTACGGGCGCGACCTGCGCGCCTTGCTGGAACTGAGCGGCAATACGCCCTGGACGGCGCTGGCGCACAACGAAGTGCGCCGCTACACGGCCAAGCTGCACGCTGGCGGCCTCGACCCGCGCTCGATCGCCCGCAAGCTGTCGTCGTGGCGCGGCTTTTTCAACTGGCTCAGTGGGGAGACCAAGCTCGACGCCAACCCTGTCGACGGCATCCGCGCCCCCAAGCGGGCCAAAACGCTACCCAAAGCCCTGTCGGTGGATGACGCCGTGCGCCTCGTGGCGCCCGCGCAACACCAGCAAGGCGCGGCCGAGCCGGAACAGCTGTGCAACCGCGCCATGTTCGAACTGCTGTATTCGAGCGGCTTGCGCGTGTCGGAGCTGACCAGCCTGGACACCCATTACTGCAAGGCCGACGGCGGCCAGCCCGCCTCGCTGGGCTGGCTCGACATGGCCAGCTTCGAAGTCATCGTCACGGGCAAGGGCAGCAAGATGCGCAAGGTGCCCGTCGGCAAGGCGGCCCTCGTCGCCTTGACGGCCTGGCTGGGCGTGCGCCCGCCGGCAAGCGATGGCAGCGCTGCCTTGTTTTTAAGCACGCGCGGCACGCGCATCTCGCCGCGCGTGCTGCAGCTGCGCCTGAAGGCGCATGCGCTGGCGACGGACATTCCCGCGAATGTGCACCCGCACGTGCTGCGCCACTCGTTTGCTTCGCACGTGCTGCAATCGTCGGGCGACTTGCGCGCCGTGCAGGAAATGCTGGGCCACTCCAGCATCACCTCGACCCAGGTTTACACGGCCCTCGACTTCCAGCACCTGGCGCACGTGTACGACCAGGCACACCCGCGCGCCAAGCTCAAGTAGACAGCCGCGCCTGCTGACCAGCCTGATCCATATCAAGCGGATGGGCGCGTATTTGCAAGCTTTTGCAAAATTCCGGCATAATCGTCCGCATTCTTCCGCTTGCGCGGCGGCACCACCGATTACAGCATAGGCATCTCTCATGGCACTGATTCCAACCACCATCCTCACCGGTTTCCTGGGCGCCGGCAAAACCACCTTGCTCAACCGCATACTGCAGGAAGACCATGGCATACGCATCGCCGTGATCGAGAACGAGTTTGGCCAGGAAAACATCGATAATGAGATCCTGGTGCAAGATAGCAACGAACACATCATCGAGATGAACAACGGCTGCATCTGCTGCACCGTGCGCGGCGACCTGATCGTGGGCTTGACGGAACTGGCGCGCAAGCGCGACGCCGGCTTGCTGGCGTTTGACCGCGTCGTCATCGAAACGACGGGCCTGGCCAATCCCGGCCCCGTGGCGCAAACCTTCTTTGTCGACGAAGAAGTGGGCAGCCACTACATGCTCGACGCTATTATCACGGTAGTCGATGCTCGCCATGCCATGAAGCAACTCGATGAATATGAGGAAGCCCAGCGGCAAGTGGGTTTTGCCGACAAACTGCTGCTGTCGAAAACCGACCTCGTCAGTGAAGAGGACGTGGCCGCCCTGACGCGCCGCCTGAAGCGCATCAATCCCCGCGCGCCCATTGCCAAGGTCGATTTCGGCCGCGCGCCGCTGGCCGAGGTGCTCGACATTCGCGGTTTCAACCTGAATGAAAAGCTGGAGCTGGACCCGGATTTCCTGGCCACGGAAACGGCGCACGTCCACGATCATGACCATGCGCACGAGCATGCCGGCGAGAAAGCACATCATCATGAGCACAGCGACGCCTGCGCTACCGATTGCGGCCATGCCGACCACCACCATGCGCAGCACAGCGACGATATCGCCGCCTTTGTTTTCAAGAGCACGCAACCATTCGACAGCGCCAAACTCGACGAGTTCCTCGGCGGCCTGGTGCAAGTGTATGGCCCGCGCATGCTGCGCTACAAGGGCGTGCTGCTGATGCAGGGGGCCGAACGCAAGGTGGTATTCCAGGGCGTGCACCAGTTGATGGGCAGCGACCTGGGTGCCAAATGGGGCGAGAATGAAGTGCGCGGCAGCAAAATGGTGTTTATTGGCAAGAATCTACCAAAAGACATTTTTATTCGCGGACTCGAACAATGTTTGGTATAAACTAGCCGGGTTTTGCAAAGTATCCGTTGCAAAGCAGAAACAAAAGGGAAAGTTAAGCACGCTTTCCCGCTGTCCGACACCCATCTTGCTGGCATAAACCAACAAGTAGCCGTTTCTGATCGGCTGGTCAACAAATCGGGATGGCAATATAAGGCAAAGCGTGCCAAAATCAGCGACGAAAACGGCCCATGTCGTTCGCCTGTCATGAAATGCTGGCAAACTGCCGCTGGCCGCATGCAAGGCATGCAAGCGATCCACCCAACACGCCCGTTGTCGCGCGCATAGCGCGACTGGCATAGAGCGGTAAAAAGTTATCAACATGGCACCATAGCCTGCCGGTAATCCTGGCTCTCGCCGGCAAGCCAAGGTCGCACGCAGTACAGCGGGACAGCAATGCCAAGCGGAACCTGTACAGTTGCTCGGTATCGCCGCATCAACTGATCAATTTGAAAACTCTGTCGTATCGAAGGTAAGCGAAGTTATGACCAAAACTAATAAATCGACCCCGGCCGCCAACCAAGACATCCCTCTCATCAGCGAAGACCAAATTCGCGCCATGAGCGAAGATGACTACATGAATCCGGCACAACTGGCATTCTTCAAGGCGCGCCTGCAGCAGCTCGAAAAAGACCTGCTGAAAAACGCCGGCGAAACCACGGAACACTTGCGTGAAACCGTGCTCGTACCGGACCCTGCCGACCGCGCCACCATCGAGGAAGAGCATGCGCTGGAACTGCGCACGCGCGACCGCGAGCGCAAATTGCTGAAGAAAGTGCAGCAATCGATCGCCAGCATCGACGCCGGCGACTATGGCTGGTGCGAAGAAACGGGCGAGCCGATCGGCATCCCGCGCCTGATCGCCCGTCCGACCGCCACCCTGTCGCTGGAAGCCCAGCAACGGCGCGAACTGAAGCAAAAACTCTACGGCGACTGATCGCCCCTCCCCTTGCGCGGCCGCCCCGGCAGCTCCGCGATGGCGATAAAAAAGCACACAACCTCGGTTGCGTGCTTTTTTTTCGTCCCGCGCCGACTACACTGAAGCAGACGCGGCAGCGGCAAGTGCCGCTTGCAATTGCCTTTTCCATCCCCACTTTTGAGCCATGGGCGCGCAATCGCATGGCCTTGCACGCATCGGCACGAATCTTTTGAGGTCTCTATGGAACAATTTCACGGCACCACCATCCTCTGCGTCCGGCGCGGCAAGCAAGTCGCCCTGGGCGGCGACGGCCAGGTAACGCTGGGCAACATCGTCATGAAGGGCACGGCCCGCAAAGTGCGTAAGTTGTATCAGGGCAAGGTCCTGGTCGGCTTTGCCGGCGGTACCGCCGACGCTTTTACCTTGCTCGACCGCTTTGAAGGCAAGCTGGAAAAACACCAGGGCAATCTGCTGCGCGCCTCCGTCGAGCTGGCCAAGGACTGGCGCACCGACCGCGTGCTGCGCCGCCTGGAAGCGATGCTGCTGGTGGCCGACAGCGAGTCGACCCTGGTGATCACGGGCAATGGCGACGTGCTGGAACCGGAAGACGGCATCGGCGCCATCGGCTCGGGCGGCACCTATGCCCAGTCGGCCGCCAAGGCGCTGCAGGAAAACACGGACTTGTCGCCGGCCGACGTGGTCAAGAAATCGCTGACCATCGCCGCCGAGCTGTGCATCTACACGAATATGTCCCACATCATCGAGACCTTGGATTAAGAGTCCCCGAGAAAACGCCCATGGCTGCGTTGCCTGGCCTGGGCGTACAAAAAGGTACTGCCTGCGGCCAAGCGCCTTGCCCTGAACGTTTTTCGGGCACTCTACGCAAAAGAAAGATAGAAAGCCAACTATGATCATGAACATGACCCCGTCGGAAATCGTCACTGAACTCGACAAGCACGTGGTGGGCCAGGCCAAGGCCAAGCGCGCCGTCGCCATCGCCCTGCGCAACCGCTGGCGCCGCCAGCAGGTGGCCGAGCCCCTGCGCCATGAAATCACGCCCAAGAACATCCTCATGATCGGCCCCACGGGCGTCGGCAAGACGGAAATCGCGCGCCGCCTGGCCAAGCTGGCCGAGGCGCCGTTCATCAAGATCGAAGCGACCAAGTTCACCGAAGTGGGCTACGTGGGGCGCGACGTCGACACCATCATCCGCGACCTGATCGACATCGGCATCAAGCAGACGCGCGCGCTGGAAATGAAGAAAGTGCGCGCACGCGCCGAAGATGCGGCCGAAGACCGCGTCATCGACATCCTGGTGCCGCCGGCGCGCGACTTCGGCTTCACGCCGAATACGGCGGCGGCCGTGGATACGGGCAGCGGCGACAGCACGCGCCAGACCTTCCGCAAGCGCTTGCGCCAGGGCGAGCTCGATGACAAGGAAATCGAGATCGAGCTGGCCGAGGCGGGTCCGCAGATGGAAATCATGGCGCCGCCAGGCATGGAAGAAATGACGGAGCAGATCAAGTCCATGTTCTCGGGCGTGGGCGGGCAGCGCAAGAAGGCGCGCAAGGTCAAGATCCGCGAAGCATTGAAACTGCTGGTCGAGGAAGAAGCGGCCAAGCTGGTGAACGAGGATGAACTGAAGCAGAAGGCCATCCAGAACGTCGAGCAGAACGGCATCGTCTTCCTCGATGAAATCGACAAGATCGCCTCGCGCTCGGAATCGGGCGGCGCCGACGTTTCACGCGCCGGCGTGCAGCGCGACCTGCTGCCGCTGGTCGAGGGCACGACCGTCAACACCAAGTACGGCATGATCCGCACGGACCACATCCTGTTCATCGCCTCGGGCGCCTTCCACCTGTCGAAACCGTCGGACCTGATTCCCGAGCTGCAGGGCCGCTTCCCCATCCGCGTGGAACTGGAATCGCTGTCGATCTCCGATTTCGAGCGCATTCTCACCAGCACCGACGCCTGCCTGACGATGCAGTACGAAGCCTTGCTGGCGACGGAAAACCTGACCTTGCAATTCGCGCCGGAAGGCATCACGCGCCTGGCGGAAATCGCCTATGCGGTCAACGAGCGCACGGAAAACATCGGCGCGCGCCGGCTGCATACGGTGATGGAAAAGCTGCTGGAAGAAGTGTCGTTTACGGCCAGCGAAAACAGCAGCAGCACGGAAAACCTGCTGGTGATCGATGCCGCGTATGTCAACGAACGCCTGGAAGCGCTGTCGGTCAACGAGGACCTGTCGCGCTACGTGCTGTAAGAAGAAAAGGGGAAACCGATGGCAAACAAGGCATTGGCGACGCGGCAGAAAATGCAGTTCCGCGTCGAGCCCTCGCAAAAACCGCGCAACCCGGTCGCCACTGCAGCCCTGCAGCGCGCCGCCGGGGCACACGTGAAAACCGTGTCAGGCCAGCGCCAGCAGGAAAAACGCCTGCTGGCGAAATTGCTGTTGAAAATTGACGTCAAAGACTGATCTGGAAATGTCCATGGCAAGGCGCATGGACGAAGACAGTATGAGTAATACGGCGAGGCCGTGCAACGCCGCTATGGACATTTCAGGCCGCCCGCGGACACCCCTTTCTGGGGCGTCCGCCATCAGGCCACTGTGTGCCGCGGCATCATCCCCTTAGAAACGGTAGGACGCGCCCAGCGAAAACATGTCGACCTTGGTCGTTTGCTTGGCGCTGTACTTCACCGGCACGCGATCCCAGTCGAGGTGCAGCGACCAGTTCTTGTTCAGCGCATACGCCGCGCCGATGCCGTAGGTCAGGCCGATCTTGCTCTTCTTGTCCGAACCGCCGCCCAGATAATCGACCTTGCCCTGCGTGTAGGCCGCGCCGGCGCGGCCGCTCAGTGTAAACGCGTCAAACTGGTAACCGAGCACGCCCTGCATGCCGAGGCCCGTGAACTTGCCACGGCCAGCGCGCTTGCCGGCGCCCGTGTCGAAGCCGGACTTGACCTCGCCACCCATGTACCCCACCAGCTCAATCGAAGGCAGGGCCACGCCCCCCTGAAACGGCAGCGCGTCGAAACTGTAGCCCAGGTAGGCCTTGCCATTGCGCTTGCTGCTTTTGTCGCAATCGCTTTGTCCGGCGATGCAATCGAGGCCGCTGCTGGCGCGAAAGCCGTAGCTGGCGCCCGCATAGAACGGACCTGGTGCAGGCTCGGCTGCGGCGGCATGCAGGGGAGCGATGGCGGCCAGCGCCAGTATCGCTGCTGGAAAATGAAATTTGGAGAACATGGATAACCTCTACAAGTGGATGGATTGCCTGGTTGTAGCGCGCTGCGCGAGCCACAAGCGGGAGTGTCATCGCTTTTGCCGAAAAGTACTATCACCTTGTGCAAAGTGCCATTAACGGCTACATTCGGTACCGTCATCCGCTACCAAACTTGCATAAAGGAACTATCGTGAGTTCACCTGAACTGGTTTTGCGCGTACTGCGCACCCAACTGCGCGCCGCCGGCATCACGTACAAGGTATTGGCCGAACGCATCGGCATGAGCGAGTCGAGCGTCAAGCGCATGTTTGGCCAGCACGACATGTCGCTGTCGCGCCTGGCCCTGATCTGCAAGGCCTCTGGCATCGCCATGGAAGACGTGCTGCGCGGCGCGGCCGACATCACGCCGCATGCCGACACGCTCACCCTGGTGCAGGAAAAGTCGCTGGTGGCGCATCCGCGCCTGCTGCTGGTGGCGATCTGCTGCCTCGGTCACTGGAGCCTGGAGCAAGTGGTGGAAACGTATGCGCTGACGCAGGCCGAATGCATCGGCTGCCTGGCCGAGCTGGACCGGCTGGGCTTGATCGAACTCAAGCCGCTGAACCGCTACAGCCTGCGCGTCTCGAACGCTTTCCACTGGCTGGCCGACGGCCCGGTGCAGCAATACTTCCGCGAACACGTGGTGGCCGATTATTTCAGCGGGCATTTTGACGGCGCCGGCGAAACCCTGATGTGCATTCCGGCGCGTCTGTCGCTGTCGAGCGCGCAGGAGCTGGTGCAAAAGATCCGCCAGCTGGCCGAGGAACTGGCGCGGCTGCACCAGAACGACCGGCGCCTTGCGCCCGCCGAGCGCGACGGCTTTACCCTGCTGCTGGGGTTTCGTTCATGGGAATTTGCCGCCTTCACGGCCCTGCGCCGCAGCACGGCGTCCGCCGCCCCGGCGGCGCCTTACCAGACCGGTCCCAGGAACAGATAGAAGGTGCTCTCGCCGCCCTTGGACGCGCCAGAGGCCACGTACACGGGGCCGAAGCGGGTATCGACGGAGATGAAGGCGCTGCTGGCCTGCGTGAACTTGCTGCTCTTCCAGCGTTCGTTCTGGTCGAAGCCACCGCCCATTTCCAGCGAAAAGCCGGCCCGCACGGCGCCGCCCAGGGTGCTGGGCAGGGAACCGATGCGGCGCGCCATCACCACCCGCGCCAGGGCGATGCTGCGCCCGCTCACCGATTCAAAATCCGTGCCGGACAGGCGCAGGAAGCCGCCCAGGCTGAGCGGCGCCTCGCCGCGCTGCGCGCGCGCCCACTCGCCATACACGTGGCCGGCCCAGTTGCCATAGCCGAAAGCCTTCAATGCCGTCAGCGAAGAACGGCCCAGCGCCGCTTCGCCCGAACCCGTGGTCGAGGCGCGCGTCCAGGTGGCGTCGAGCAGCGCGCCGCGCGTGGGGAAACCCGGCGAATCGAGCGTATCGACGCGGAACTGGACGAACTGGGTGGTGCCCAGCACACGCGACTCGGGCTGCGCGGGATCGGCCGGGATCGCCAGCTTGCCCTTGATCTCCGTGCGCGTGACACCGATTTGCAAATCGCCCCAGGTGCCGAACTCGCGTCCCAGCACCAGCGCCGCCGTCTGGCCGTTATACGCCACGCGCGCGCTGCGCCGGCCCTTGTCGAACACGTCCATCGCCGACGAGGTGTACTGCAGCTGCGGCGCGATATACCAGGGGTTGCCTGCGCCCAGTGGCTGCCAGAACTGCACGCCATAGCCGCGCGCATTGCCGATCTGCGCCGTGCTGCGCAACTCGCCGCCCCAGCTGTTCAGATTCGAGCGCACGTGCAGCAGCTTCAGGGCGAAGCTGTTGCTGTCCCTGAAATCGCTGGACAGCTCCAGGCCCACGCGCAGGCGGTTGCTGGCCCACGGCGCTTCGACCGCCTTGATATTGACCGTGCGCTGGTCACCCGAATCGACCACTTCCGTCTCCACGCGCGCCACGTCGCCGCGGCCATACAGCTTGGCCGCCGCCTTGAGCACATCTTCCTGGCTGACCGCCTGCCCCTCCACCAGGCCCGATTGCGCCTGCAGGATGCGCGGATTGATGTCGCCTTCGCTCTCCACGGCCAGGCGCGTGAGCGGCAGGGCCACGTCCAGCAAGGCCGGCGCCGCCAGGCGCAACTGCTCGCGCGCCGCATACTGTTCCGGCGGCAGCGCCAGCGGCGCCAGGCGGGCGGCCAGCGCCTGCGCCGCCTGTTCGCCGGCGCGCATGGCGCGCGCATAGTTTTCAAAGTCGAGGAAACTGACGCCCGTCAGGTCCGGCGCCACCAGCACATCCTGCGGCCGCAATTCCTTGAGCGAGCGCTGCACGTTCTGTTCCGTGAGGATCTGCAGCATCTGCTGCGCCACGCCGATGGCGCTGCCCAGGTCTTTTTCCGGCGCCAGCGGCGTGCCCACGTTGACGGCGATGATGATGTCGGCGCCCATGGCGCGCGCCATGTCGACGGGCAGGTTGCGCACCAGGCCGCCATCGACCACCAGCCGGTTGTTTACGCGCACGGGGGCGAACACGCCCGGCACGGCCAGCGAGGCGCGCATCGACAGGAACAATGGCGTATCGACCAGTTCCACCAGCTCACCACTGACCAGGTCCGAGGCCACCGAGCGGAAGGGCAGCGGCAGCTGGCTGGCGGGACGGTCGCGCATGCCGGCCGGCAGCAGCCGGCTCAGGGCCATCTCCAGCGCCGCATTGCTGGCCGCGGCCGGCGGCGTGGAAATGCCGTTGCGGCTCACGCCAAATTCGATGCGCGACGGCAGCAGCAAATCTTCCTCGCGGCGGCGGAACGCCAGTTCGTCGCGCGGCGGACGGTCCGCCACCACGCGCGCCCAGTTGGTCTCGCGCGCCATCTTTTCCAGGTCCGCCACGGAAGCGCCGGCCGCATACGCGCCGCCCACCACGCCGCCCATGCTGGTGCCCACCACCATGTCGACCGGCACATGCAGTTCCTTGAGCACTTTCAATACGCCGATATGCGCCAGACCGCGCGCGCCGCCGCCCGACAGCACCAGGGCGATGCGCGGACGCGCCGCGACGGGCGTGGGGACGGCAAGGGTAGCAACGGGAGAAACTGTGGCGGCGGGGATGTCGGCTGCGGCAGCCGGCGGCAAGGCGCACAGCGCCGCCACGCAGCCCGCCAGGACGGCACGGATCGAGAACATGAAGACTCCTGTAGCGATGGCGGCACGGCGCCATCGGCAAAGTACGATAAGAACAGCGTTAATTCGACGGCGGCGGCACGCTGCCGCTCACTTGCGGCGCCGGCATCATGGTCGCCGGCCGCTGCTGCTCCATCGGCAGCGGTGGCGGCACCAGGTTCGTGACCGGCGCAGGGGGCGCGGCCGGCGTGGTGGCAGACACTAGCCCCGGCAAGGCCAGCGCCTTGTCGTCGGCCACCAGGTCGATGCGCTTGCTCACGCCGCCATCGCGCAGCAGCACGTGGCGCGCATGCACTTCCAGCACCGTCACGCCGGGCACCACCTCGGCGCCTGCCGGCAGGGCCACGGAAGGCTTGCCGTCGGTCGAGATGATGGCCACGCTGCCGCGGCCATTGCCGGCGGCGACCACGCCCTTGAGCTGGTAGTTGCTGGCTGTGGCCACGCTGACCTGGCCGCCGAACAGCGAGGCGCCCGCCTCCACGCTGGCGTCCTGCACCACCGGTACGGCGGGCGGATTGATGGGACGCTGCGGCGCCTTGAACAGCTGCATGGCCCAATAGGCCAGCGACACGGACAGCGCCACGACGGCGAGCAAACTTGTAACTTGGGGCAAACGCTTCATGGCTTCCTTGGGTTTCTTATCTGACGAGCTGATTGATTTCGATAATCGGCATCAGCACGGCCAGCACGATCAGCAGCACCACCACGCCCATCGCCAGGATCAGGGCCGGCTCCAGCAGGCCGGCGATCGTCAGGGTACGGCGTTCCAGGTCCTGCTCCTGCGCGCTGGCGGCCCGTTCCAGCATGGCCGGCAGCTCGCCCGTGATTTCGCCGGCGCGTATCATGTGGATCAGCATGGGCGGAAAATGCTTTTGCGCCGACAGCGCGCGCGCCAGGCTCACGCCCTCGCGCACGGCGCCGCTGGCCTCCTGCACCAGCTCCTGCATCGCCACGTTGGTGAGCGTGTCGCGGCTGGTGTCAAGCGCGCGCAGGATCGGCACGCCGGAACCCGTGGTGATGGCCAGGGTGCTGGCGAAACGCGCCGTGTTCAGGCTGCGCTCGAATTTTCCATACAAGGGCGCCGTCAGCAGCCAGGTATGCCAGCGCCGCTTCAGGGCCGGCTGCTGCAGCGCGCGACGCCAGGCGAACCAGGCGCCGACCAGAATCAGCGCCACGACGATGCCGTAGTGGCGCACGAAGTCCGACAGCGCCAGCATGATCACCGTCAGCATGGGCAGCTTCTGCTTGGTATTGGCGAACACGGAGACGATCTGCGGCACCACATAGGTAAGCAGGAAAATGACGATGGAAAACGCCACCACCGTGACGATGGCCGGATACGTGAACGCCAGCTTGACCTTCTGCACCAGCGCGTTGCGCCGCTCGATGTAGTCGGCCAGGCGCGAGAGCACGCGCGACAAATGGCCGATCTGCTCGCCCGACGCCACCAGGGCCCGGTAAATTTCCGCGAAATCGCGCGGATGGCGCGCCAGCACGTCGGAAAACGCGGCGCCGCCGATCACTTCCGAGCGGATCGAGGCGATCAGGTCGCGCAGATACGGCCGCTCGGCCTGTTCCAGCAAGGCGGAAAAGGCCTGCTCCAGCGGCAGGCCCGCTTCCAGCAGGCTGGCCAGCTGGCGCGTAAACAGGGCCAGCTCGGTGCTCGACAGGCGTTCGCCGAAGCCGCGCCGTTTGGTTACGCCGGCGGCGTCAACCTGCGCGGTGATCGGCTCGACGGCCAGCGGCACCAGGCCTTGCACGCGCAGCTCGGCGCGCGCGGAACGGGGACTGTCGGCATTGAGCACGCCCTTGCGGGTGGCGCCTTGCGCGTCGACGGCTTCATAGCGGAATGCGGGCATGGTGGCGGGCCTAGTCTTTGGTCACGCGCAGCAATTCAGCCTGCGTGGTGGTGCCGTCGCGCAGCCAGCGTTCGCCGTCGTCGCGCATGCTCGTCATGCCATCCTGCAGGGCCACCGCGCGCACTTCCGCTTCCGAAGCGCGATTGTGGATCTGCGCGCGGATCTGCTCCGTCGTGCGCAGCAGCTCATACACCCCCACGCGGCCCTGGTAACCCGTCTGGCCGCAATGCTCGCAGCCGACCGCCTGCCAGTATTGCCCGTCGAAGGTCTTGCAGGAACCGCACAATTTGCGCACCAGGCGCTGCGCCAGCACGCCGAGCAGCGACGACGACAGCAGGAACGGTTCGATGCCCATGTCGAGCAGGCGCGTGACGGCCGCCGACGCGTCGTTGGTGTGCAGGGTCGCCAGCACCAGGTGGCCCGTCAAGGATGCCTGCACGGCGATCTGCGCCGTTTCCAGGTCGCGGATCTCGCCGATCATGATCACGTCCGGGTCTTGCCGCAAAATCGCCCGCAGCGCCTTGGCAAAGGTCATGTCGATACGCGGATTGACTTGCGTCTGGCCCACGCCGGCCAGGTCGTACTCGATCGGGTCTTCCACCGTCAGGATGTTCGTGGTGGTGGCGTTGAGCATCGACAGCGCCGCATACAGGGTCGTCGTCTTGCCCGAGCCGGTCGGCCCCGTGACGAGCACGATGCCGTGCGGCTGCGTGATCAGGCCGTCGAACTGCCCCAGCATGGGCGCGCTCATGCCCAGGTGCTGCAGGTCGAGGCGGCCCGCTTCCTTGTCCAGCAAACGCAATACGGCCCGTTCGCCATGCCCGGTGGGCAGGGTCGAGACGCGCACGTCGACGGGCTTGCCGCCCACGCGCAGGGTGATGCGGCCGTCCTGCGGCAAGCGCTTTTCGGCGATGTCGAGCTGCGCCATGATCTTGATGCGCGAGATCAGCGAACCGTGGATGGCCTTGCGCGGACGCACCACGTCGCGCAGGCTGCCGTCGATGCGAAAGCGCACGACGGAGGTCTGCTCGAACGGCTCGATGTGGATGTCGGACGCGCCTTCGCGCAGCGCCTGCGTCAGCAGCGCGTTGATCATGCGGATGACGGGCGCGTCGTCGGACGATTCGAGCAAGTCCTCGATGGCCGGCACGTCCTGCAGCAGTTTTGTCAAATCCAGGTCGGCGTCGAATTCATCGGCCATCTGCGACGCGTCGCCGCCGCCGCCCGCGTAGGCGCCGGCAATGGCCGCATCGAGGTCGCCGCGCGGCAGCACCGTCAGCTGGATCTGGCCGAAACGGCGCGACACTTCGGCGATCGCCGCCGGCGCCGTCGATGCGGCCACCAGCACCTCGACGGGGGCGCCGTCGACGGCGCCGGGCCGCGCCAGCAGGCCGAAATCGCGCGCGTAGGCGTAGGGAAGCAGATTGCTCATGGCTGTCCCATCACTTCTGCGGCGGCTGCTGTTGCGGCTGCTGCTGATACTGCTGCAGCAACGGCTGCGGCGGCGTGGCCGCGTTGGCCGGCGCGCCTGGCGGCGGCGTCGGCGCCGGCGGCACGGGACGCGTCACCATGTTGCCGCCCACCGGCTGGCCATCCTGCAAGGCCGGCAGCACCGGCGTGCCCAGGTCTTTCAGCATCAGATTGCCCGTGGCCGGCACGGCGGCCGTCTCGGCCGAGCGCATGTAGTCGTAGCGGTCGGCCGCCAGGCTGCCGCTCTGCTCCTTGTTGCGCACGATGACGGGGCGCAGGAAGATCATCAGATTGGTTTTCTTGCGCTCGCGCGTCTGGTACTTGAACAGGTTGCCGATCAGGGGAATGTCGCCCAGGCCGCGCACTTTTTCCGCATTGTCGCCCGTGCTGTCCTCGATCAGGCCGCCCAAAACAATGATCTGGCCATCGTCGGCCAGCACATTGTTTTCGATCACGCGGTTGTTGATGGTGATGCCGCTGACGGCCGTCGACGTGGATTTGTCCACGCTCGACGTCTCGTGATAGATGCCCAGCTTGATGGTGCCGCCTTCGGAAATCTGCGGACGCACCTTCAGGGTCAGGCCCACTTCCTTGCGGTCGATGGTCTGGAACGGGTTCGTGTTGGTGCCGGCCGTGCTGGTGTACTGGCCCGTCAGGATAGGCACGTTCTGGCCCACCTTGATGGTCGCCAGCTCGTTGTCCAGCGTGATCAGGTTCGGCGTCGACAGGATGTTTGCGTTGCCGTCCGATTCCAGCGCATGCGCCACGGCGCCCAGGCCCAGCGCGCCGTTGATCTGCTTGAAGATGCCGACAGTCAGGCCGCCCGTCGGCAAGACCTTGCCGCCGCCCGTGGCGATGGCGGCGATGTTGTTGGTGGTGCCGGAGGCGAACGACTGCAGCGCGCCCACGCGGTAGTTGCTGCTGCTGTCGCCGGAAAGTCCCAGCCACTGCACGCCGAACTCGGATGCCTTGGCCGACGTCACTTCGACGATCAGCGCCTCGATGTAGACCTGCGCGCGGCGCACATCGAGCTGGTCGATCACGGCGCGCAGGTTGCGGTAGACGGCCTCGTTGCAGGTCAGGATCAGGGTGTTGGTGGAGGCGTCGGCCTGGATGAAGCCGGCCGCGCCGCCCGAGGACAGCTGCTGCGGCCCGTTGCTCAGCGACGCGCCGCCCGAGGTGCCGCTTTGCGTGTTGCCGCCCAGGCCAGTGCTGTTCATGCCGCCGCCCTGGCTATTCTGGTTGTTCGTATTCAGGCTGTTGCTGGTTGGCTGCTGCGCCGAGGCGGCCGTGCCGTCCGACGTCACCACCGAGCGCAGGGTCTGCGCCAGCTTGGTGGCGTCCGCATTCTTCAGGTACACCACGTGCACGTTGCCCAGCTGCGTGGTGGGCTGGTCCAGCTTCGAGATCAGCGACTTGGCCAGGTTGGCGCGCGCCGCCGACGGCGCGCGCAGCACCAGCGAATTGGTGCGCGGGTCGGCCAGCACGGACACCTTGCCCGCGTCGGCCCCTGCGCCGGCGCCCGCATTGCCGCCTTCCATCAGTTTGTTCACCATCGAAGCCAGGTCGGACGCGATGGCGTAGCGCACGGGGATCACGTCCAGGTCCGTCGAGGCGGGCACGTCGAGCGCGGCGATGATCTTCGCCAGGCGCTTGAGGTTATCCGCGTAATCGGTGATCACCAGCGAGTTGTTGCCCGGGTTGGCGTTGATCGTGTTGTTCGGCGAAATCAAGGGGCGCAGCACGGCCAGCAGGTTGGCCGACGATTCGTAGTTCAGGTAAAACACCTGGGTGGCGATCTGGTCGCCCTTCACCTGGCTGGCGCCGTTGCCCACCTGGGTCGGCACGGATTGCAGCTTGGCGTCCGCTTCCGGTACCACTTTCGCATAGCCGTCGCCGGAGACCACCGCATAGCCCTGCAGGCGCAAGGCCGAGGCCAGCAGCGCGAAGGCCTGCGTCTTGCTGATCGATTTTTCCGATACCAGCGTGATCGTGCCCTTGACGCGCGGGTCGATGACGAAATTGATGTTGGTGTAATGACCCACCGCCTTGATCACCGACTCGATGTCGGCGCCGACGAAATTGAGCGCCGCTTCGTCGCCAGGCGCGGCCCAGACGGGTGCCGGCATGCCGGCCACGGAACAGCACAGCAAGGCGGCGGCCGACAGGCGACGCAGCGAGAAGGTGGATTTATTTGGGCTCACGGATGGTTTTTTCATTGTCTGAACTCTAAGGCGATGATGTTTTTTTCGCTATTGCTACGGCGCTGTCCCAGCAAATTCAACAAACTCGCCAAGGTCTCTTCATATCCTGCTGCGGCCTGGGCCTGGCCGGAAAACTGCATGCGCCCCTGTTGCAGGCTGCCGCTGCCGTCGAGCAGCAGCGGTCCCTTGATGGAGCGCAGTGTCAACGTCGCCTGCTGCCCCTGCCAATCGAAATCGAGCTCGTAGCTGCCCAGCGGACGCAAGGACGACAGGCGCGAGGCCATGTCCGTCATCTGCAAGGTGGTGCGGCCGACGGCGGAAAACTGCTGGTTTTCCAGGGCCAGCTGCAGGGTGCTCCACGACAGGCGCATGCTGCCCGTCGGCGCCACGGTGTTCAACGGTGCGCCAAGGCCGCCCAGGCCATCGGCCGGCAGCAGCAGGGCCGCCGGGCTGACCTGCCAGTGCGACCACGAGCCGCGCAGGTTGACCGGCTGCGACAGCGCCAGCGCATTCTGCAGCTCCACGTCCACCGATCCCCACAGCACGGACGGCGAAATGCGCCAGCTGAAGCGCCCCGGCAGCAGCGGCGTCACGGCGCCGTTCGCGCTGGCCGCCCCACCGATGAAGGCCGAGCCGCGCCACAGGGTACCTTGCGCGTCGCCCAAGGTCAAACGTCCGCCCGTCTGCTTTTCCACGATACTGGCCACCCAGCCGGCCGGGAAAAACACCAGCAGGGTGATGCAGACGCTGACGACGATGGCCAGCAGCCAGCCAAGCAGGCGCATCATCGCGCCGCGCCCGGGCTCTGGTGCAGGCTCAAGCTGGCATCGACCAGCCCCGCCTTGCCCTGCGCCGTGATCTTCGCTTCCTGCACCGCCACGCGGCCTTCGCGGCGCAAGCCGTCCAGCCACAGCATGACGCTGGCAAACGGCACGCCGTTCAACTGCACGCGCGCGTACTCGCCCGTCAGCGACAGCGACTGCGGCGCCAGGCCGCGCGCCTTCAGCGACGCGTCGAGACTGTCGCGGCTCATGGGAGCGACCTGCACGGGCGCCTGGCGCGCCAGCTCGCCCGCTTCACGCGCCAGCGCCTGCAGCTGGGCCGCGTTCTGGCGCAGCTCGGGCAAGCTCTTTTGCAAGGCGATGCGGCCCATCCAGGCCGGCTCGAAGAATACGGCGTAGACGAGGGCCAGCCCCGCCACCACGCCGCCGATGGCCAGCAGCTTGCGCTCCTGCTGCGTGCGCTCGGCCCAGAAGGCCTGCACATTTTGCTGTTGTCCCGCCAGCGCGGCGCGCGCCTTGTTGACTGCTGCACTCATGCTTTTGCTCCCGTGGTCGGCGTGATCTTCCACACGCCCGGCGCCGTTTCATTCAAGACCAGCTTGCGCGCGGCCAGGCCATCGCGCACCTGCGACTGGGCGCTGGCGTCGACCATGTCCGGCTTCAGCCTGACGATCAGGCTGCGCTCGCGGTATTCCAGCGATGCCACCACGCCGCGCCCGACCAGACCGCCCAGCGCCTCGCCCAGCGCCGCGCTCATGCTCGTAAAATCATCCATGCTGGCTTGCCCGCCCTGCAGGCGGGCAGCGGCGATATTGCGCCGCATCTGCTCCGCTTCCAGCCCATACACGGGCGCTTCGTTCGGATACGCGGCCTTGAAGGTTTGCTGCATCGAGGTGCGCACAGTGGCGGCCTCGCGCTTCAGCCGCATCCATTCGATATTCATGCCGGCCAGGTTGACGATCACGGCCAGCAGCGCCAGACGGATGGGCCAGCGCCAGCGGCGCCATTCGGTGGCCGAGCCCGTCGCCGTGCCCAAGGCGCCGGCCAGGTCCAGTCCCGCGCCCTTGGCGCCGGCGATCCAGTGCGCCCAGTGGTCAGGCTCCAGCGTCACGCCCTCCATGCCGGCGGCCAGCTGCTGATACTGCGCCAGCTCGGCCTGCGCCACATACACCGTCAGCGGCACGTCGCCGGCAAACGCGCGCGTCGTCAGCAGCGCCTGCTGCGGCTGGGCCGGCAAGACCAGGCCCAGGCCCTCTTGCGGCGCCTGGCGCAAGGCCAGTTCCAGGCTGTCGCCGGCCGCATGCAAGGAAGCCGTCACGCTGCCCGGCTGCAAGGGCAGGCACAGTTGCGACGGCAGCAGCGCCACCTTGCGCGCGCCCTGCGCCAGCAAAGCCTTCACGAGTACCTCGGCCCAGGCGCGCTGCGCCACGGCGACCGTGCGCATGCCGGCAGCATCGGGCGCGCCGGCGGCCAGCAGGCAATCCTGGGTGTCGCCGAGGATGTGCTCTTCCACCAGGCCCGGCAAGGCCGCGCGCAGGCGGGCACCGGCCAGCGGCGGCGTTTTCAGGCGCAGCAGGGTCACGTCGGCGGCCGCCAGCAGCAGCACCACCTGCTTCGCGCCGGCGATCAGCTGGCCCAGGCTGCCCAGCGGCGCGCTGCCCTGCTGCAACAGGGCGCCGCCGTCGCCGGCCAACGCGAAGGAGCAGGCAGGCGCGCTGTCGGTGGACGCCTTGGCCGGGTGACGGATATACAGTATTGTCAAAGTGACTCGCTTTCAGCTGTTAATTTTCCCGCAGCCACACCAGGCTGGTGGTGCGCTGCGGATCCGTTTTACGATTGACGAGCGCCACGGCGTCGAGGGCGGCGCGGTCCAGTCGCACGCGGATGACGGTGAGGAAATAGCGGCTCTTCACGTCAAGCTCGATGCCGTCAATCAATGCGGCATTGATATTATTCTGGAAATTTAACTTATCGACAAACTTTTTACGCGGATTGCTCAAGGTCAGCGCGCTGGCCTCGGACAGCGACATCATCGTCACGGCCGCCAGCACCTCGGCCGGCGCCGTATTCACGTTCACTGCCGTGATTTCCGGCAGCACGATGATGAAATCGCGCAGCTTTTCGATGATTTGCGGCGTATAGCCGGGCACGGCCAGCAAGTCCTCGACCTGCGTGAAGGCCACCGGTTCGCTGCTGCCGCCCGTGGCGGCGGGGGCGGCGGGGGCCTTGCCATCGCTGCCGGCCGTGCGCGGTTTCGGCCGCGCGCGCAGCACGGCGTCGGCCGTCGCCTGCGCCAGGGAACTATCGAGCTGCATGTTTGACAATAGGCGCTGGTAGGCCAGCACCTGCTTCGGATTGATGCCGCCCGTGGCGTCGACCAGGTTGGTAATATTAAACCGCGCCTGCGCGTCGAGGGCGCGGCCCGAGACGGTGGCGTCGAATTTTTCCGTGTCGACCTTTTCGCGGTCCACATAATCGTCGAGCCGCGCTTCCTCGATGGGCGTGGCCCATACGCCATCAAGCGCCGTCAGCATGGGATTGTCCTGGCGCAGCCAGAAGCGGGCGAAGTCGACCATGCCGCGCATGGCCCACTGCGTCTGCAGACGCAGGCGCTGGTTTTCCATCGAACGCACTTGCACCTGCTGCTGCCAGAACAGGCTGGCGACGACGGTGATGGCCAGCGCCGTCAGCAGCAAGGCCGTGATGACGGCCACGCCGCGCTGGCGCGCGGGGAGCGAAAAGTGCTTCATCCCGGCCCCAATAGAAAGACTTTCGACAGGCCCGCGTCCTGGCCCGGCATCTGCAGGGTCACTTCCAGGCCCGGCACTTGCGTGGAGATGGTGGCGCCCGCCGTCAGCACGTTCCAGGCGCCATTGCTCCAGCCGCGCATGACCATGCTGTCGACGCCCTGCATCAGGGCCACGTCGGCGCCGGAGGTATCGGTATCGTCGCGCGCCGCCTGCCACAGGGTGTCGAGCACGGCCAGGTCGCGCGTGCCGTTCGACTCGCGCCGCGTCAGCACGCCGCCGCGCAGGCGGTAAGTGACCACTTGCAACTGCTGCGGCTCCTGTTCCGATGCGGCCAGGCGCACCAGGGTCAGGCGGTCATTTTCCGCCGACAGGTTGATGCGGCCATTCAGCAGGGTATTGCTCTGGCCGGCGCCGGCCAGGTGGTCGCAATCGCTCTGCATCTGGGCAAACGCCAGCTGCATGCCGCGCGCCTGTTCCAGCTGGCTGGTCAGCACTTCGCGCGAGCGCATGATGCTGTCCAGGCCGCGCCAGCCCAGCACGGCGACCATGGCCAGGATGCCGATCGCCACGAGCAGCTCGATCAGGGTGAACCCCTTGGCGGGAAGGTGACGGCGCGCCATCAGTCGTTAAAAGAAAGTAACACCAGGCGCACGATGCGCCGGGCCGGATACTGCGCGTCATAGACGTTGACGCGCACTTGCCGGATGCGGGGATTCGGCGTGGCCACCACTTCCTCTTCACAGATCAGTTTCAGATCGCCCTGCGGGCAATCGACCGTGCGCTTGCCCGTCTGCGGGAACGTCTTCGCCAGGCGCAAGCGCACCAGGTGATTTTCCGCCGACCAGGTGGCCATCATGGCGCTGCGCAAGCCGTCGCTGTTCTGCGTCAGGCTGCCGACGGCGCGCAGCGAGGCGCCCAGGGCCGTGCCGACGATGACGAGGGCGACCAGGACTTCCAGCAAAGTGAAGCCGCGCTGGCGGCCATGACGTGGGAGCCGCATCATTGCTCGACCGTGAAGTGGCCGATGCCGTCGGCGCGGATGGCCACGCTGCGCTCGCCGCTGGCCAGGGTCAGCACGAAAGGCTTGTCGACCGGTTCGCGGCCGAAGATGATGCGCAGCGGCTGGGCCACGCTGTTCGAGGGCTGCACACTGAGCAGCATGGGCGTGTTGGCAAACGCCCGCTCGCGCAGCAAATCGTCCTGCGTCACGGGTTGCCACAGCTTTTCATTGAGGACCAGGAAACGGTATTGATTTTCGTCAGCCTCGAATGCCACCTGCCGGCTGCGCACGATGGCTTCATCGCGCGCCAGCTGCAGCAGCAGGGCGATGCGCTCGGCTTCCTTCTGCAGGGCTTGCTGGCCATTCGGCATGGCGTTCAGCGACACCAGGCCCAGGGTGACGCCGATGATGACCATCACCACCAGCAGCTCGATCAGCGTGAAGCCGCTGGCGCGTGGCCGGGGCAGTGCGCGACCGGTGGTCATGGCGGGCATGCAATGGAAAACTTACAGTTCCCAGGAGCCGATATCGGCATCGTCGCCGCTACCGCCAGGCTGGCCGTCGGCGCCCAGCGAGATGATGTCGACTTCGCCCTTCACGCCCGGCGACAGGAACTGGTACGGGTTGCCCCATGGATCCTTCGGCATCTTTTCCAGGTAGCCGCCCGCCTTCCAGCCATTCGCGGCCGGTCCCGTGGTGGGTTTTTCGATCAGCGCCTGCAAGCCCTGCTCGGTAGTCGGGTAGCGCTGGTTATCCAGGCGATACAGTTTCAAGGCTTGCATCACGGTGGCGATGTCGACTTTCGCCGCCGCCACTTTCGACTCGCCCGTGCGGGCGATCAGCTTGGGCACCACCAGCGACGCGAGGATACCCATGATCACCACCACGACCATGATTTCGATCAAGGTGAAGCCGCGCGCGCGGCGCTGGCGTATCGGATGGTTTGCTGCGTTTTGCATAAGAAAGAGAGAAGAAGGTGAGTAATGAGAGCAGAGTATAAAGCGGAAATATGACAATGCCTGTCATATAGGGAAAAATTTGTGCGGAGGCTGTCAGGCCGGCAAGACCACTTCGCCGCAAACGGCGCAGCCGGGGTCGCGCGCGACGCGCATGCTGCTCCATTCCATGTGCAAACCGTCGAGCAGCAGCAGCCGTCCGGCCAGCGATTCGCCCACGCCCATGATGAGTTTCAGCGCCTCGGCCGCCTGCATGGCGCCCACCACGCCGACCAACGGCGCGAACACGCCCATGGTCGAGCACGCCTCGTCCGTGAACTGCTGCTCCTGCGGAAACAGGCAGGAGTAGCACGGCTGGGTGCCCGCGCGCGGGTCGAACACGCTCACTTGCCCATCGAAACGGATCACGGCACCCGACACCAGCGGCACCCTGGCCGCCACGCAGGCGCGGTTGACGGCATGGCGCGTGGCGAAGTTGTCGGTGCAGTCGAGCACCACCGTGGCTGACAAGACCAGTTCGGCCAGGCGCGCGCCGTCGAGGCGCTCCCGCAGGGCGACGATATCGATCTCGGGATTGATGCCGGTCAAGGTCTCGCGCGCCGACAGCACTTTCGGCTGCCCCACGCGCTGTGTGGTGTGGGCGATCTGGCGCTGCAGGTTGGTCAGGTCGACCGTGTCGTCATCGACAAGGGTCAGCTTGCCGACGCCGCTGGCGACCAGATACATGGCCGCCGGCGAGCCGAGCCCGCCCGCGCCGATCACCAGCACATGCGCGTCGAGCAAGGCTTGCTGGCCTTCGATGCCGATCTGATCAAGCAGGATATGGCGCGAATAGCGCAGCAGTTGGGCGTCGTTCATGGGGTCAGACCCGCCGGGGGGATGCGCCCCAATGGGGCACATCCCGATCGCGAAGCGACTGACCCCGGCACTTGCATTGGGTTAAGCATCACGGCTTCTGCACAGGAATCTTCTTATCGTCGGCCTTGATGTCGGACGCAATTTCCGGCTTGGCGCCGATCTTCTCCGCCTTCGGGTCCACCTTGGCCAGCTGTACCGGCAAGCCCTGGAAGTGGTTCAAGGCTTGCTGCAGCTGGAAATCGTCCTTGGCGCCGTATTCGAGCGGCTTGCGCTTTTTCGCCGTGGCGATCAGGCGCTGCTCTTCTTCCAATTGATCCTGCATGCCTTCCATGGTCGGCTTGGCCGCTTCCGGCATGCCATCGTTGCTGCTCAAGTGTTTTTCCAGGTCCGCCTCGCGCACGCGCAGGCTGTTCCAGCCATCGCCTTCGGCCGTTTCATCGACCAGCAAGTCGGGCACGATGCCGCGCGCCTGGATGGCCCGGCCTTTCGGCGTGTAGTAGCGGGCCGTCGTCAGCTTGACGGCCGTGTCGGCCGTGATCTGGCGCAAGGTTTGCACGGAACCCTTGCCGAACGTTTGCGTGCCGATGACGGTGGCGCGCCGGTAATCCTGCAAGGCGCCGGCGACGATTTCCGACGCGGAGGCGGAACCGGCATTGACCAGCACCACCAGCGGCACGGTTTTCAGCGCGGCCGGCAGCTTGGCCAGCGGGTCGGCCTTGGTGCCCGGCGGCGCATAGAATTCGCGGCGGCCATAAAACACCTGTTTCGATTCCGGCAGCTGGCCCTTGGTCGAGACGATGACGGAGTTACCCGGAAGGAAGGCTGTTGCCACGCCGATGGCACCCGGCACGACGCCACCGGGATCGTTGCGCAAGTCCAGCACTAGGCCCTTGAGCTTGGGGTCTTGCGCATACAGCGCGTTGATCTTTTTGACCATGTCATCGACGGTCGGTTCCTGGAACTGGGCGATGCGCAGCCAGGCATAGCCGGGCGCGACCATCTTGGCCTTGACGCTTTGCACGCGGATTTCCTCGCGCACGATGGGGAAGACCAGCGGGCGGCTTTCGCCCTTGCGCGACATCGTCAGCACCAGCTTGCTGCCGGGCTGGCCGCGCATCTTCTTGATGACCTCCTCCAGCTGCAAGCCTTTCAGCGGGAGGTTGTCGAGACGGGTAATCAGGTCGCCCGCCTGGATGCCGGCCTTGGCGGCAGGGCTGTCCTCGATGGGCGAGACGACTTTCACGTAGCCGTCTTCCATGCTCACTTCGATGCCGATGCCGACAAACTTGCCCTGCACGCTTTCGCGCATTTCCTTGAACGCATTTTTATCGAGGTACACGGAGTGCGGGTCCAGCGACGAGACCATGCCGGAGATGGCTTCCGTCAAGAGTTTCTTGTCTTCCACCTTCTCGACATAATCGGACTTGATCAAGCCGAAGACGTCGGACAGCTGGCGCAGCTCGTCGAGCGGCAGCGGGGCATTCGTGATTTTTTGCGCCACGGCCGGGAACTGCAGCGACATGCCGATGCCGGCCAGTACGCCCAGACCGATCAGGCCGATACTTTTGACTTTGATGCCCATGTCTTCTTCACAATCTACAAATTCGCTGCCGCAGCAATGGTGGGAACTTAAAACTTCACCCAGGTGGCTGGATCGAAGGCGCGGCCCTGATGACGCAGTTCAAAGTATAGCCCTGATTCCTCGTTGCCGCCGCTGTTGCCGGCGCTGGCAATGGCGTCGCCGCCCTTGACGGCGTCGCCCACCCGTTTCAGCAAGGACTGGTTATTGCCATAAATACTCATGTACTGGCCGCCGTGGTCGACGATGATCAAATTGCCGAAACCGCGCAGCCAGTCGGAAAACACGACACGGCCGCCGGCGATGGCGTGGATCTCGCTGCCTTCGCCCGTGCGGATGAACACGCCCTTCCAGCTGGGGCCGTCACCGCGCTTGCTGCCGAAGCGGGCCGCGATCTTGCCCGCCACGGGGGCGCGCAGCTGCCCTTTCAGGCTGGCAAAGGCGCCAGCTGGCGCGGCCGGGCCCAGGCTTGGACGTTCCGGTTCCGGCTTGGGTTCGGGCTTCGGTGCCACCTTGGCCACTTGCGGCGGCTCGTCGTCGTCGATCGGTTCCAGTTTCACGGGCGGCGGTGGCGGCGTTTGCGGCTTGATCTTGCCCGATTTGTTTTGTTGCTCTTTCGCCAGGCGTTCGCGTTCGGCCTGCGCCTGGGCAGCCTTGGCGCGCGCGGCCAGCAGACGCTCGCGTTTTTCCGCCGCGATCTTGGCGTCGGCGGCCGCTTTGGCGGCGGCGCGTTGTTCGGCCAGCAATTGCTGGCGTTTCTTTTCAGCTGCGGCGGCTGCGGCCTGTTCTTCGATCAGTTTCGCCAGCCTGTCGACCAGGTTGCCCATGCGCTGTTCGTCGCGCTCGACATTGCCCACTTCCTTGCGCTGGGCCACCAGGCGCTGCGACAAGCTCGTCAGCAAGGCGGCGCGGCGCGCCTTCTCTTGCACCAGCAGGGCCTTCTGGTCGCGCTCCTCCTGCGCGATTTCTTCCAGTTCATCCTTGGCGTTCTGCACGTCCGCCTGGTTTTTCTCCACCGCCAGCAAATTGGCGCGCAAGGCGTCCAGCAGGCGCGCCTGCGCCTGCGACACATACGCCATCAACTGCAAGTCGCGGTTGATGCGGTTCGGATTGTCGCCCGACAAGAGCAGCTTGATGCGGTCTTCGTTGCCGGCGACATATTGTTCACGAAGCAACTTTGACAGCTGCGCCTTTTGTTTCTCGACCGTGGCCGTCAATTGCTGGTGCTCTTGCCCCAGCGCATTGAGTTTCACGCCCGTCTCGCTTTGTTCCTGCGCCAGGTCGCGCAAGGCGCGGTTGGCGTTGGAAATGGCCTCTTCCGACTCGGCCAGGGTATCGGCCGCGTCGTCCTTGGCGCTTTCCGTGCGGCTGATGTCGCGCTTGAGCGCCGTCAGTTTTTGTTGCAATCCAGCACGTTGTGCTTCCGCGGCCGCCTTCTGCTTGCTGCGTTCGGTGGGCTTGGCGCCCTGCGCGGCACCGCTGGACAGCAGCAGCGCCAGGCACAGCATGGCACCGGCGCGCCACGCCGGCAGGGGTCGTTCAGCAGAGGGGGCGATGGCTGTGCCGCGGAAGAAAGACGACAAAATTACTTGGCCTTCCCTTGGTTCGCCACGGCCGCTTGCGCTGCCGCAATCGCTGCCGGGTCGCCCAGGTAGTAGTGACGGATCGGTTTCAGGTCGGCGTCCAGTTCATACACGAGCGGCTGGCCGTTCGGAATGTTCAGGCCGACGATGTCGCTGTCGCTGATGCCATCGAGCATCTTGATCAGCGCGCGCAGGCTGTTGCCATGGGCCGAGATGATGATCTTCTTGCCGGCGCGAATGGCCGGGGCGATTTCTTCATCCCAGGCCGGCATCACGCGCGCCACGGTGTCTTTCAGGCATTCGGTCAGCGGAATCGACTCTTTCGGCAAGCCGGCGTAGCGCGGATCGTTGAACGAGGCGCGCTCGTCGTCTTCCGCCAGCGGCGGCGGCGGCGTATCGTAGCTGCGGCGCCATACCAATACTTGCTCGTCGCCATACTTGGCGGCCGTCTCGCCCTTGTCCAGGCCTTGCAGGGCGCCGTAGTGGCGCTCGTTCAAGCGCCAGTCGTTCTTGATCGGCAAATACATCATGTCCATCTCGTCGAGCGCCAGCCACAGGGTGCGGATGGCGCGCTTCAGGACGGAAGTGTAGGCCAGGTCGAACGTAAAACCTTCCTGCTTGAGGATCTGGCCGGCGGCCCTGGCTTCGTTGACGCCCTTTTCCGTCAGATCGACGTCGGTCCAGCCGGTGAAGCGGTTATCGAGGTTCCAGGTGGACTCGCCGTGACGCATGAAAACGATTTTGTACATAGTTCTATCTTCTCAAGGGGTTCAAATCAAAAAAGCAAAACGTAAAAAGACCTCGTCCAGCTTCTATTTTATAATGCGCGGATTGACTTAAACCATTGGACCCTACGTGAAATTCATTATCGACCACATTTTTCTGTTTGCCATCGTCATTATTTCCGGCGGCGCCCTCCTCTGGCCACTGCTGTCGATGCGCGGCAAGCGCGCGACCGTGCTGGAAGTCACGCAGCTGATCAACCGCGGCAAGACCATCGTCGTCGACGTGCGCAGCGCGGAAGAATTCGCCACGGGCCACTTGCCTGACGCAAAAAATATTCCGCTGCCGGAACTGGCAAAACGCCTGGGCGAGCTGGAAAAATTCAAAACGCGCCCCATTGTAGTGGTTTGCCAGAAAGGTTCGCGTTCGGCAACCGCCGTTGGCCTGCTGGGCAAAGCCGGTTTCGCTGAGGCAACGAGCCTGGAAGGCGGCCTCGACGAATGGAAAAAGCAGGGTTTGCCATTGAAAACCTTGTCGCTGGCGAAGTAAGCCTGCGCCAGCACTCACATAAGGAAGCATCATGACCGTCCCAGTAATTGTGTATAGCACCGCCGTGTGCCCGTATTGCGTGCGCGCCGAGCGCCTGTTGGAATCGAAGGGCGTGGCCGTGCAAAAGATCCGCGTCGACCTCGACCCGGAAGAGCGCATCAAGATGATGGAACGCACGGGCCGCCGCACCGTGCCGCAGATTTATGTGGGCGACACCCACGTGGGTGGATTCGACGATTTGTATGCGCTCGATCAAGCCGGCAAGCTCGACCCCTTGTTAAATGGCACGGCAGCCTGATATAAAGCGGGTTCGAGAAATTGCTTGGTTTTTTGTCGTATTGTTTTGATACAATTGCCCTCGCACCTGATCTGGCCGTGCCTATCCGGCACGGTTTGAATACCGCAAGTACCATATTTGAACGGTGTGCCGTTCTTGTCCTTTACAACGAAAGCGTTCCATGTCCGACGAAAATCTGCAACCAGTCTTCCAAATCCAACGCGTCTACCTGAAAGACATGTCGCTGGAACAACCAAATTCCCCAGCTATTTTCCTGGAACAAGAAGCACCAGCCATCGAAGTGGCGCTGGACGTGGGCGCTGCGCCTCTGGCCGACGGCATCTTTGAAGCCACCGTGACCATCACCGTGACGGCCAAAGTCGGCGAAAAAGTCGCTTTCCTGGTTGAAGGCAAGCAAGCCGGTATCTTCGAAGCACGCAACATTCCTGCCGATCAACTCGATCCGCTGCTGGGAATCGGCTGCCCGAACATCATCTACCCTTACCTGCGCGCCAACATCGCCGACGTGATCACCCGTGCCGGCTTCCCGCCAGTGCACCTGGCCGAGATCAACTTCGAAGTATTCTACCAACAACGTCTGCAAGCAATCGCTGACGCTGCCGCCGCTGCCCCAGCAGGCGACGCGACGACGCACTAAGCTTCAGGCAAGACCCCGCCGGCCGTCAAGGCTGGCCTGACACGGCGGCCTGGCCGCCGTGTTTCGTTAAGGTTCAAAATATCATGTTGAAAAGTGCGCTCTTGAGCAAGTTCCGCTGGATGGCCGGCGCCGTGCTGCTGCTGGCGACCGCCGCCAGCCACGCCGTCGATTTCAAAACGGTGGGCGCAGCGCCCGTGATCCTGTACGACGCGCCATCGGCCAAGGGCGGCAAGCTGTACGTGGCGCCACGCGGCATGCCGCTGGAAGTCGTGCTCAGCTACGGCGAATGGGTCAAGGTACGCGACGCCAGCGGCGAAATGGCCTGGACGGAAGCGAAGGGCCTGTCGGCCAGGCGCAACGTCGTGGCGCGCGCCGCGAACCTCAAGGTTCGCGCCAGCCCCGACGACAACGCCTCGCCCCTCATCCTCGTCGACAAGGGCGTGCTGCTGGAAATGAGCGAACAGCCCAGTTCCGGCTGGGTCAAGGTGCGCCACAAGGATGGCCAGAGCGGCTACGTCAAGACCAGCGAAGTGTGGGGCCTGTAGGCGCCACCCTGCGCACCGGGGCAGCGGCCTGTTCGTCGCGCCCGTTTTTCCCGCCAGACTGAGGTCGCATGCAAGTTTCTCCCGATACATCTCCCGCCGCCAAGGCCCTTCCCCGCAAGATCACCATCCTCGGCGCCGGCGCCTGGGGCACGGCCGTGGCCATGGCCCTGGCCGGCCGCCACGACGTGCTGCTGTGGGGCCGCAATGGCGAAGCCATGGCCGCCATGGCCGCCAGCGGCGAAAACAGCTATTTGCCGGGCTTCCCTTTGCCGCCGCAACTGCGCATCAGCGCCGATTTCGACGCCGCCGTCGCGCATGCCGGCGGCGAACACGGCCTCTTGATCGCCGCCTGTCCCGTGGCGGGCTTGCGGCCCATGCTGCATCAATTGAAAGACAAGGCCATCGGCAACCTGGTGTGGCTATGTAAAGGCTTTGAAGGCGGCACGGGCCTGCTGCCGCACCAGATCGTGCAGGAAGTGCTGGGCGACAATATCCCTGGCGGCGCCCTGTCCGGCCCTTCATTCGCACAGGAAGTGGCGCGCGGCTTGCCGTGCGCGCTGACCATCGCCTCGCACAGCGCGGCCTTGCGCGGCACCGTCGTCTCGGCCTTGCATGGCGGCACCATCCGCGTGTATGCCAGCGAAGACCTGGTGGGCGTGGAAGTGGGCGGCGCCGTCAAGAACGTGCTGGCCATCGCCACCGGCGTGGCCGACGGCCTGGGCCTGGGCTTGAATGCGCGCGCCGCGCTGATCACGCGTGGCCTGGCGGAAATCACGCGCCTGGGCACGGCCCTGGGTGGCCAGACGGAAACGTTCATGGGCTTGACGGGCATGGGCGATTTGATTTTGACGTGCACGGGCGACCTGTCGCGCAACCGCCGCGTCGGCCTCGGCCTGGCGCAAGGCAAGGCGCTGGAGACCATCGTGGCCGAACTCGGTCATGTGGCCGAAGGCGTGCCGTGCGCCAAGGCCGTGCGCGAACTGGCGCGCCGCATGGGGGTCGACATGCCGATCACCAACGCGGTGGCCGGCGTGCTGTTCGATGGGGACTTGCCGCACGTGATGGTGCAGCAGTTGCTGTCGCGCGATCCGCGCGCTGAGGCGGCCTGAGGCGGCCTGAATCGCCAGGAGAACCTAGCGCCCCGCCTTGGCCATCAGGATCGTCAGCAGCACCAGGCTGTCTTCGCGCGCTTCCAGGGCGTGCGCCTGGCCGCCGAGCAGGTACAGCATCTGCCCCGGCCCCAGCAGGTGCACGCCGCCATGCGCTTCCACCGCCACCTGCCCTTGCAGGCACAGCAAGGTGATTTCACCGAGCACATGATGCTCGGGCATGGTCTTGCCCTTGGGCATGCACATGCGGATCAATTCCAGTTCATCCGTCCTGGCCAGCGCGATGGCGGAAAACTGCGACAGGTCGTCACCCTCCCTGCGCAGCACCTCGATCACCTGTCCTGAACTTGCGTGCTCCAGTGCCATCATGTGCTCCTTCAGCAATTACTCGGTGACTTCCTCCGGCTCTTTCGCGCCGCGCATCCACTCGACCAGCGGCCACGCATCCTGCAAGCCTTCCGCCAGCGTCGGCAGCAGTTTCTCGGGTGCGTTCACGGGCAGCGGCACTTCGGTCCAGACAAAAAAGCTCTTCAGCTTGATGAATTCGATATGTTCGGCGTCCGCCTCGAAACCCTTGGGCGGACGCTGCAACTTGCCCTCGTTCTGGATGGTGCCGAAGCGGGCTTTCAAGCGCTTATTTTTCAGCACTTTGGAAAAACCTGGCGCGTCGTTGACCATGTGTTCGCGCAGCGCCTTCAGGCGGCCAGGCGGCGGCATATATTCGCCGGCGCCGAACAGCAAATTTCCCTGGCCATCGATCTGCAGATAATACGTGGGGCCGCCCGCCTTGCTGGGACGGCGCATGTCGTTCGGCGCAATGGCGGCCGAAAAACGCGTTTTGTACGGGCTCTTGTCGTGCGCGAAACGCACGTCGCGGTTGATGCGGAACATGGCCTTCTTCGGATTGCAGTACTTCACGGCCGGGTCGAACTTGCCCAGCTCACCGATCAGGCTGGTGACCAGCGCGAGGAATTCCTCGCGCAGGATGTCGTAGCGGGGCTTGTTCATGACAAACCAGGGACGGTTGTTGTTGTCGCTCAGTTCACGTAAAAATTGGGTCAAATCACGCACATGCATGTGTCAAATTCCGATCTACAACTATTTGGAAAGCTCTTTCGGGATCGGGCGCTTGCCCACCATCACGTCGAGTGCCGCTTCGCGATTCTTGCGCAGCACCGTCATTTTAGCTTTTCCGCCGGGCGGCAGCTGGGCGATCAGGTTGAGCATTTCCGTCGTGTCGCCCACGGGCTTGCCATCGACGGCCAGCAGGATGTCGCCGGGCACGATGCCCGCCTTGTCGGCCGGGCCGTTGCGCACCACGCCGGCAATGATGGCGCCGCTGGTGCGCTGCAAGTTGAAGCTTTGCGCCAGCTCGGGCGTGATGTCCTGCGTTTCCACGCCGATCCAGCCGCGCACCACGTGGCCATCCTTGATGATGGCTTCCATCACCGTCTTGGCCGTCGAGACGGGAATGGCGAAGCCGATGCCGACGGAGCCGCCGCTTTGCGAATAAATCGCCGTATTGATGCCGATCAGATTGCCGCGCGTATCGACCAGGGCGCCGCCCGAATTGCCGAAGTTGATGGCCGCATCCGTCTGGATGAAGTTTTCAAAGCTGTTGATGTGCAGGTTGTTGCGGCCCAGGGCGGAGATGATGCCCATGGTCACCGTCTGGCCCACGCCGAACGGGTTGCCGATGGCCAGCACCGCGTCGCCCACGCGCGCCAGTTCCGACTGGCCCAGCACGATGACGGGCAGTTTGTCGAGGTCGATCTTGATGACGGCCAGGTCCGTTTCCGGGTCCAGGCCCACCACCTTGGCGGGCGCCTTGCGCCCATCGGTGAGCACCACTTCGATTTCATCTGCGCCTTCGACCACGTGGTTATTCGTCAGCACATAGCCTTCATGGCTGACGATGACGCCCGAGCCGAGGCTGTTTTTCAAGTCCTCGCCATCCTCGCCGTCCGGGTCGCGGTCGCCGAAGAAACGTTTAAAGAAAGGATCGCGCGCCAGCGGATGGACGCCGCGCTTGGGTACTTGCAGGGTGAGGATGTTGACGACGGCGGGCATGGCTCGCGCCGCCGCATCGCGGTAGGAACCGGGCGCCAGGCTGCTCGACGCCGTTTCCACCACGGGCACCGGTTTCGCGGGAGAGCCCAGTTGCTGTACCCGGCTGGCCGGGCGCAACGCGCCGTATACAAAGTACAGCGCCAACGCGATGGTCACGGTTTGCGCAAACAATAACCAGAATCGTCGCATACAGTTCTCTATCCAGATAGCCGGCCGGTGCCGGAACGACTTATTTTGCCAGATTGTTGCTGTTGCGTGCGTTCTGCTGCAGGGAGTCGCGGATTTCACGCAGCAGCACGATGTCTTCCGGCGTGACCGGTGCCGCTGCCGGCGCGACCGGTTCGCTGCGGCGGGCCTTGTTCATCAGGCGCACCATCTGGAAGATGATGAAGGCAAGAATGACAAAGTTGAGCAAAATGGTCAGAAAGTTACCGTAGGCCAGCACGGCGCCCGCCTTTTTCGCTTCCACCAGGGTCATCGTCGTAGCCTGACCATTCAGGGGCAGATAGTAATTGGCGAAATCGAGGCCGCCGAAAATGCGGCCGATGGGCGGCATGATCACGTCTTGCACCAGGGAATCGACAATCTTGCCGAAGGCGCCACCGATGATGACACCGACCGCCAGATCGACGACGTTGCCTTTCATTGCAAATTCTTTAAATTCCTTCATCATTGCCATGAATTTCTCCTTCGGATATGTATAAAAAACATGCCGATCATACTATTGATTCCCAGTGCCACCAACTTGTGGTTGTAGTCAAGACCAATTCCGGCACAGCCGGGCGCATCTAGTTCGAAAGAACTAGCCACCTCCTGCAAAAGTATATAAATTATGGTACAAGCAACGTTTTTGTTCTATTCGTTGTTTGCTTCACTTATAATTTGCGGTTGCCAGAAGTGGATTTTTCACTTCCGGATAATCAACAAGAAACTGGCACGGGCTGCGCCATTGGCCGAAGTTCCGCAGGGATGTTGCCACTTTACCGTACAAAGATGCGGGTTGCGGCAATCAGTGGGAAAGAGCTTCGGCGACGGGTTTTTCGCGGCTGCCACTCATAATAAAGATTCGCATTTTGACTGATTGGGGTTTGCATGAGTAACGAAAAGCAGGTCGATTCAGGCCGTCGCGGCTTGCTCGTCGCCACGTGCGCGGCGGGCAGTGTAGTTGGATTGGCAACCGCGGGAGCCTTGGTAAGCACCTTCCAGCCGTCGGAGCGCGCGAAAGCGGCTGGCGCGCCGGTCGAAGTAGACATCACCACCTTGCAACCCGGCGAAATGCGCACCGTCGAATGGCGTGGCAAGCCGGTCTGGATCCTCAAGCGCACGCCGGAAATGATCGCGTCGCTCAAGCAAACCGATGGCAAGGTCGCCGATGCCAATTCCCAGCGCAATCCGGCCGAATTCACGCCTGAATACTGCATGAACGAGGCGCGCTCCATCAAGCCTGAAATTCTCGTCGCCGTCGGCATCTGCACCCACCTGGGCTGCTCCCCTTCCTCGAAATTTACCCCCGGCCCGCAACCGTCGCTGCCCGATGACTGGGAAGGCGGCTTCCTGTGCCCTTGCCACGGCTCCACCTTCGACATGGCAGGCCGCGTGTTCAAGAACAAGCCGGCGCCGGACAACCTGCAAGTGCCGCGCCATATGTACCTGAGCGACACCAAATTGCTGATAGGTAAAGACGAGAAAGGCGAGGCTTGATCATGGCTGCTTTCAAAGAAACGAAGTTCCCTGCAGACGCTCCCGTCGCCGAAAAAGCGCTGGGCTGGGTCGATGACCGCTTTCCCCTGACCAAACTGTGGAATGACCAATGGGGCAAGTACTACGCCCCGAAAAACTTCAATTTCTGGTACATCTTCGGCTCGCTGGCCATGCTGGTGCTGGTCTTGCAGATCGTCACCGGCATCTTCCTGACCATGCACTACAAACCGGATGCGGCCCTGGCCTTCAATTCCGTCGAGTACATCATGCGCGAAGTACCGTGGGGCTGGCTGGTGCGCTACATGCACTCGACGGGCGCCTCGGCCTTCTTCATCATCGTCTACCTGCACATGACGCGCGCCCTGCTGTACGGCTCGTACCGCAAGCCACGTGAGCTGATCTGGCTGTTCGGTTTCGCCATCTTCCTGTGCCTGATGGCCGAAGCGTTCTTCGGCTACCTGCTGCCATGGGGCCAGATGTCGTACTGGGGCGCGCAAGTGATCGTCAACCTGTTTGGCGCCATCCCGCTGATCGGCCCTGACCTGTCGCTGTGGATCCGCGGCGACTACGTCGTCTCCGACGCGACCCTGAACCGCTTCTTCGCCTTCCACGTGATCGCCATCCCGCTGGTACTGCTGGGCCTGGTTGCCGCGCACTTGATCGCCCTGCATGAAGTCGGTTCGAGCAATCCGGACGGCATCGAAGTGAAAGAAAACCTGGGCGCCGATGGCCACCCGGTCGATTCGATCCCTTCGCATCCTTACTACACCGTGCATGACCTGTTCGGCGTGTCGATCTTCCTCGTCATTTTCAGCGCCGTCGTCTTCTTCGCGCCGGAAATGGGCGGTTACTTCCTGGAATACAACAACTTCCTGCCAGGCGACTCGCTGAAAACCCCGCTGCACATCGCGCCAACCTGGTACTTCACGCCGTTCTACTCGGTGCTGCGCGCCACCACGGCCGACTTCATGTACGTGCTGATGGGTGTCGTGGCCGCCTACGTGGTGTTCATCTGGCTCAAGTCGCGCCTGTCGACGAGCGTCAAGTCCATCATCGCCGGCATCGCCATCGTCGCCATCATCGGCATGCTGCCGCAGGTACTCGATGCGAAATTCTGGGGCGTGGTGTTCTTCGGCGGTTCCGTCGTGATCCTGGCTTTCCTGCCATGGCTCGACCATTCGCCCGTGAAATCGATCCGCTACCGTCCGACCTGGCACAAATACATCTATGCCATCTTCGGCCTGTCGTTCCTGATCCTCGGCTACCTCGGTACCCAGGCGCCAACGGATGCGAAAACCATCGTGTCGCAAGTGTGCACCCTGATTTACTTCAGCTTTTTCCTGCTGATGCCATGGTGGAGTGCAATGGGCAAGTTCAAGACCGTGCCGTCGCGTGTGACGTTTCACCCGCACTAAGCCGCTCTCACGCCACGCTCAAAGGACATACATCATATGAAGATTGCAAAAAAACTGCTCGCCATCCTGGCCTTCGTGCCTGCCATGGCTCTCGCCAGCGAAGGCGGCTTTCCGCTGGACAAGGCGCCTGACCGCCAGACCAACATGGCAGCGCTGCAGCATGGCGCCAAACTGTTCGTCAATTATTGCCTGAATTGCCACGCTGCCGTGTCGATGCGCTACAACCGCCTGCGCGACCTGGGCTTGACGGAAATCCAGATCAAGGAGAATCTGTTGTTCTCAGGTGAGAAAGTAGGCGACCTGATGACGACAAGCCTGGCACCGCAGGACGCCAAGGCCTTCTTTGGCGTCGTACCGCCGGATTTGTCGGTAATTTCGCGCGCGAAATCATCTTCCGCTGGCACAGGCGGCGACTACCTGTATACTTACCTGCGTACGTTCTATAAAGACGACACTCGGCCGACCGGCTGGAACAATATGGTCTTGCCGAATGTTGCCATGCCGCATGTGTTATGGGAGTTGCAAGGTATCCAGACTGCCAAGTTCGTGGAAGAGAATGATCCGCACGAAGCTGGCAAGAAGATCCACAAATTTGCCGGCTTCGAGCAGGTCAAGCCAGGCACGTTGAACAAGATCGAGTATGACAATGCGGTAGCCGACCTGGTCGGCTACATGGAGTGGATGGCCGAACCGGCACAGCAAACACGCAAGCGCCTGGGCGTGTGGGTGCTGCTGTTCCTGTCGGTCTTTGCTCTGCTGGCATGGCGCCTTAACGCGTCGTTCTGGAAGGAAGTCAAATAAGTGAGGCGCCGGCCATAGGCCGGTTTATGCCTGTTTCTGCGTTGTCCGCATGAGTGGACAAGCGACCTGGGGTGAGCCGTTCGCGGCTTCACCCCCTTTGTTTCTAAGGAACTATAAAAAATGATGGTTCTCTATTCGGGTACAACCTGCCCATTTTCGCAACGCTGCCGCCTGGTCCTGTTTGAAAAAGGCATGGACTTCGAAGTGCGCGACGTCGACCTGTTCAACAAACCGGAAGACATTTCGACCATGAATCCGTATGGCCAGGTGCCTATCCTGGTCGAGCGCGAACTGATCCTGTATGAATCGAACATCATCAACGAGTACATCGATGAGCGCTTCCCGCATCCGCAACTGATGCCGGCCGATCCGCTGATGCGTGCCCGCGCGCGCCTGATGCTGTTCAATTTCGAGAAAGAACTGTTCGTGCACGTGCACGTGCTGGAAAGCGAACGCGCCAAGAGCAACGACAAGGCCCACGACAAGGCCCGCGCGGAAATCCGCGACCGCCTGACGACCCTGGCGCCGCTGTTCCTGAAAAACAAGTACATGCTGGGCGACGAATTCTCGATGCTCGACGTGGCTGTCGCGCCGCTGCTGTGGCGCCTGGACCACTACGGCATCGAACTGTCGAAGACGGCTGCACCGCTGATGAAATACGCCGAACGCATCTTCTCGCGTCCTGCCTACATCGAAGCGCTGACGCCATCCGAAAAAGTGATGCGCCGCTAAAGATATCCCCATAAAGCTACTGCGCAGCCCGCTCTCGACTTGGCGTTACTCGCCGTACTCAAGTACGGCTGCGTTACTGAAGCCGATATCGGGCTTGCTCGCTACGCTTTCTGGGGCATCTCGGGCCAGCTGTCATTCTTGGTTCTTGTATTGATAGTTGTCCCATCGTTTCATTGAACTACCGGTGCGCCCGCCTCATGCTGACGGGGGCGCTCCCGCCTCACCGTGCCTACCATGTCTGAAATCTCAACCAAACCTTATATGCTGCGCGCCATCTACGAGTGGTGCACCGACAGCGGCTACACGCCTTATCTCGCGGTCAAAGTCGATTCGCGCACCACGGTACCGATGGAATACGTGAAAAAGGGCGAAATCGTGCTCAACATCAGCTTCGGCGCCACCAGCGGCCTGAAGATGGACAACGACGCCATCCGCTTCCACGCCCGCTTTGGCGGCGTCTCGCGCGAAATCTACGTGCCGGTCGACAACGTGATGGCCATCTACGCCAACGAAAACGGCCAGGGCATGGCTTTCGAACCCGTGCTGGGCAACGCTGACCCCGACGCGCAGCCGACGGACAGCCCGGCCTCCGCCGACGTCCCGCCGCCAGTGCTCGCCCCCGCCGCCAGCGCTCCAACCCTGTCGTCCGTACCGACCGGTTCCCCCGAACAACGCGACAGCGCCACGCCCGGCGACGACGAGCCACCAAAAAAAGGCGGCCGCCCGACCCTGACACGCATTAAATAGCGTATAATTCGCAACGCGCAGTTTTTGCCGACTTAGCTCATTTGGTAGAGCAGTTGATTTGTAATCATCAGGTGGCCAGTTCGAAACCGGCAGTCGGCACCAATAAATTCAAGCACTTAGCCCAATCCTCAGGATTGGGCTTTTTGCTTTCTGGACGCCATGTAACCGCTCAGCCGGCCGTTCACACGAACCGGTCGCAGAGGTCCATTTTCGGAGGACGCCCATACCCGCAATGTCTGCGGTTTTCTCCCCAAGTCTCCAACCGGATGAGACTGAATACATTTTCTACGACTGATTGAACAGCCAAGGCCGACCGTCACGTGATAGTCGGCCTTGGTACCTCCCGTACCTCGGTGAAACACGAGGAGAATCTGCAGCATCTTTTGGCCAACTGTTCGTTATCTCCTCTTTGTTTTATCTGCTTCTCGACTATTCCTGACATATCTGCTATGCAGATATCTTGACTTTATCCGTAATTCAGATAATATTGATATATCTGAATTACGGATACCACACATGTCCTTTTCGCCCACCACCCACCGTCTCCTCACGGCGTCGCAGCTCGGCCAGTTGCTCGCATCGACCCGCAAACGGCACAAGATCACCCAGGCGACTGTAGGCGCGCGTGTCGGCTTGAGCCAGAATCGCATCTCCTACCTGGAGAGCCATCCTGACGAAATCAGTGTCAAGCAGTTACTCAGCTGGTGCTCCGCACTCGAGTTGGAGCTGCAGTTGGGCGAGCGCGATACCTCCGCCACAAGCAATTCGGCCGAGTGGTAATCATGGGCCGCCGCTCACACAGCCAGACGCTCCATCTTTGGGCAAATGGCGACTATGTAGGACGCTGGACGGTCAAGGCCAACGGCGACTCCGAACTCCAGTACGATGCGTCCTGGCAAAGCTCAAGGCTCGGGCGCCCGATCTCACTGTCGCTGCCGTTCAATCTACGCAATGAACCGCTCAAGGGTGCCAGTGTTGCCAACTACTTTGAGGGCTTGCTGCCGGACAGTGACATCATTCGCAAACGCGTTGCGACCCGGTTCAAGACAGGCTCTCTCGAACCCTTCGACCTGCTCGCGGCTATCGGCCGGGACTGCGTCGGCGCCTTGCAGCTGCTGCCCGAAGGCGGCAAACCGGAAGGACTGGCCCAGGTCGATGGCATCGCCCTTGACGAGGAAGACATCGAGCGGCACCTGCTCGAAGCGGTCAGCTCGGAGCGACACGGCGCCACCGATGACGCCGACGATGATTTCCGCATTTCGCTGGCTGGCGCGCAAGAGAAGGACGCCTTCTTGTGGTGGGATGGGAAATGGATGAAGCCGCGTGGCGCGACGCCCACAACCCACATCTTCAAGCTTCCGATCGGGATGGTCGGCGGGAAAAAAGCCGACTTCACCACGTCGGTCGATAACGAGTGGCTATGCCTGCGGCTGTTCAAGGAGTACGGGCTGCCCACGGCAAATGCCGAGATTGCGACGTTCGGCGCGCAACGGGTGCTCGTCGTCGAGCGTTTTGACCGCGTGCGATCAAGCGATGGCAAGCAGCTGTTCCGGCTGGTTCAGGAGGATTTTTGCCAGGCGACGGGAACATCACCGCTGCTGAAATACGAAAATGACGGTGGGCCGGGATTAAAACAGATGTTTACCCTGCTGCAGCAATCGCAGCAGAGCGCTGCCGACATGCACACGCTGATGGCCTCCCAACTTCTGTTCTGGATGCTGCGCGCCCCCGATGGCCACGCCAAGAACTTCAGTATCCAGCTACTGGCGGGCGCCGGCCGGTTCAAGCTGACGCCCATCTATGATGTGATGTCCGGCTATCCTGTGATCGGCCCTGGACCCAACCAGTGGACCGAACGCAAGCTCAAGATGGCGATGGCGCTACTCGGAAGCAACCGGCACTACCTCGCGCATGGCATACAGCGGCGACACTTCAACAGCACTGCAAAAGCGGTCGGCTACGGCACGGACGCCGAACCGCTCCTGCTCGACTTCATTGCCCGCACACCCGCCATCGTAGACAAGGTCCGCAGCGAACTGCCTGTGGGTTTTTCGGAAAAGGTGGCCGACAAAATTCTGGGCGGCCTGCTTGCTTCAGCAGCCACCCTTCAATAGATGCCGCCAGCCTGAAGGGAAGGATTCTCGGCTTGCGCGCCCCATTGCTGCACCGCGCAATGACTATCAGCACATTTAGGCGCAAGATGAGCACGTGCTTGCGCAAAGCAGGCTCCCGATGTCTGGCTTGCCTACCTGGGGAAATATCATGTCCGCACACACTTACAAGCTGATCGAACTGGTCGGCACATCGACCGAGAGCAGCGATCAGGCGATACGCGATGCCGTTGCCAAGGCGGCGCTGACGGTCAAGCATATGGACTGGTATGAAGTGACCGAGTCGCGGGGACATATCGTCGATGGCAAGGTGGCGCACTTCCAGGTCACGCTCAAGGTCGGCTTCCGGCTCGAATAAAGGGATCGAGTAAGGCAGGGCGGCGCATTCAGCGCCGCCCTGCTACTGCCCGGCTCTCCAGCCACTCCCGGCCGCCGGCCTCCAGCGCGCTCTGAATGACCTTTTCCGGCAAGCTGTAGACGGTCGCCCAGCTGGCCCGGCCATCCTGCGTGTTGGCGGGAAAGCTGTGCGTCTCGATCGGCCAGTGGTATTTGCGTTTCAATGCCTTGACGATGGCGGCCAGCGAGACGCGGCCTTGCAGCGGTTCGGCGCCGGACTGGTCGCGGTTCGACAGCAGCACGGCCAGGACCTGGCCGCGGCCCGTGCGCGCGCCGGGGAAGGTGGGGGTTTTGTTTGCCATGGCCTATTTTACCGGGCAATGTCGGACGAGATGCGATGTGCCGCACCTTTGATCTGGCGCAAGCGCCGCAGCGGTTTTGCGGCCACGATGGGTATTTCGCCAGGCGTGCCGGCGCCCCTCTGGCAGCCTGGGCCACTCATCACGGGGCACAGGAGCCTATCATGCACAGCCTGAACATCCATGCCATGCAATGGCAACCCGTCGCCGATATTTCCGCCGTCGATCCGCTGCTGCCCGAGGATCTGGCCTGCTTTCACGCACTGCGCGACGTGCTGCAACGCTATGGCGCACTCGACCGCTTCGGCATTTCCCTGATCCACCGCCATTTCGACATCGCCGACGACGAGGAGCTGATGGAATACACGGATGCGGAAGCACGCACCCTGACGGTAAAACCTGTCAAGAAAAGCGACATCGACTGGCAGCACACGACGATTACCAACTGGAAATTGACGGAAGGCGAGGAAGTGGCGCGCATCGGTTGCGGCTGCGCGCGCAATTCGGGTGGCCACCTGGGCTATCACCGCGGCACCTGAGGCTGTCGGGCGCCACCCGCCAAGCAGCGTCGGCCTTTCTTACACTTCGCCCTATCCAGCCCAGTCCGCTTTGCACAAGTCGTTGATTCAATTTGTTTTTTTTGTGTGGCATGCAAACTGCTTATCCCTGTCTACAAGATGAATCCAGGCAAGTCACTCTGGATTCTTTGTCCCCGGTTTTTCCGAGACTGACCACGATAAGAGGCTGCGATGAACGTCGATCACACACGAAGCAAGACCCTGGGCTGGCTGGGCGCACTGGCGGCGGCCAGCCTGCTGGCCAGCGGCCAGGCGCAGGCCGGCGCGTACGGCCTGGCCGTCAACGAGTTGAACAATTTCCGCATCAGCACCAGTGCCGGTAGCTTGTCGCTGGCCGGCGCCAACCGCAATGCCAGCGATAGCGCGTTTTTCGAAGGCGGCGTCGCCGTCAATCCGCGCGCCGTCAATACGGGCCCGGCCGCCAACGCGGACGTATTGCAAGTATGTTCGGGCGGCGGCTGCAGCGGCTTGCCGCAAAATCACTACGCTCCCAGCCCCAGTTCCACCCTGGAGTTTGCCCGCGGCGATGCGCATGCCTTCGGCAACATGATCAATGGCGGCGCCACCGTGCAAGCCGTGGCGGAAGCACAGCGCAACACGGTCGGCGCCGCCACGGCCACGGCCGGCGACACCCTCACCGGCTCCGTCAACCTGACCCTGTCGAGCGCCGGTTTCATCACCTTCAGCTTCTTGGGACGGCGCGACCTGCGCACCAGCGTAACGACCATGGGCGACAAGTCGAACGTGTCGATCATGGATATCTTCAATATCTCCTGCAACAGCGCCAGCCCCGCCGGCTGCCTGTCGAACGCGAATGCCGATGGCGTGATCTTCCAGTTCGCGCCCGATGGCGATGCCAACAATGGCAGCGACGTCAATGGCAACCATACGGTTGGCAGCCTCGACCCGTTCAGCCTGAACATGACGGCCGGCACCAATGACCCGGCCACCGGACGCGCCTTCACGAATGGCTTTGCGATGTTTTCCCTGACCTCGAATTTCGCCCTGCCCGCCGGCAGCTATACCTTGAACTTTTCCAAGTCCACGCGCACCGACATCGTCGTCATCGATCCTCTGGCCGTGCCGGAACCAGGCACCCTGTTCCTGCTGGGCATGGGACTGGCGGCCCTAGCTTTTACGCGCCGCCGCCAGCCGAAATAATCAACCGTATGAAAAATACGCGGCGCCCGCAAAGGCGCCGCGTGTTTTTCATGCAGGCAGAAATGTTTTAACCGAGCCGCGCCAGCGCCTGGCGCGCCAGCTGCAATTGCTGCAGATAATAGCGGTGCAGCATGGCCGGATCGCTCAAGTCGCGCCCCAATACCAGGCGCAACTCGCTGGCAGGGCAATCGGCGGCCTGGGTCTGTATCTGGGTTTGTACCTGCAGCCCCAGCTGACTGGCCAGCTGGCGCGCCGCCAGTTCCTGTGCGGGCCGGTATTCGACGCGCGTGCGCGCCACCTGGAAGCTGGTTTCATTGGCCAGGCGCACCACCTGCACGGGACCACCGGCCAGGCTGCGCGCCAGCGCGGCGGCCAGGCCGGGCACGCCGTTGCCGTTCACAATTTCCAGGCGAGGACGCGGCACGGCAGCGGCCGGCATGGACCGCTCCGCTACGGCAGTGGCAGCGGGCACGCCGCGCACGGCCGCCGGCACGCGCTGCAAGCGGGCCATGCCGTCGCCTTGCGTGATCTCGATGCGTGCCATGGCGGGCGCATCCGGCAGCGGCGCGGCCACGGGCACACCCTGCGGTGACGCCTCCTTGCGCAAGACGGCCAGGTCGCGCCGCAAATCGTGTTCCTGCAAGCTGGCCGCCTGGCGCCGCATGACTGCCGCGCGCGCATGCTGTCCCAGCCGTTCCAGCACTTGCGCCAGGTGCCGCCAGGCCAGCGCATTGAACGGGTCGAGCAGACAGGCCTGTTCCAGCGCGGGCAAGGCTTGCGCATCGCGTCCGCTTAAATAATAGGCATGACCGAGATTGCTGAACAGATACGCCTGCTGCGGCTGCGGCGGACCCGCCTCCTGCGTCAGGGCCAGCCAATGGGCGATCGCCGCGTCATGTTCGCCGCGCTGCGCGTGCAACACGGCCAGGCCGTTGCGCGCATTCACATGGCGCGGCGCGGCGCGCAGGGCGTGCTCATAGGCCGCTTGCGCGGCGGGCAGGTCGCCCGTGTCAAAAAACCGGCGCCCCGCCACATAGGCGGCATCGGCGTCTAGCGCCGGCGGCAGCGGCGCGCGCGCCGTGTGGCTGGCACAGGCGCCCAGGCCCAGGCAGGCACAGGCGGCGGCCAGGCGGGAAATCGTCAAGCGCATGGTGACTCCTTTCAGCGGCTGGCCATGGCCGGCACGAGCACGCGATAGACTTCGATCACGGCCGGCCCCATGAGCACCAGCATGAGGGTGGGAAAGACGCAAAAGATCAGCGGGAACAGCAGTTTCAGGGCGATCTTCGCTGCCGCCTCTTCGGCCAGCAGGCTGCGCTTGCCGCGCAGGTTTTCCGAATGCACGCGCAGCGAATCGCCCATGCTGGTGCCGAAGCGTTCCGATTGAATCAGCATGGCAACGAGGGTATCGACATCTTCCACGCCGCTGCGCAAGGCCAGGTTGCGCAGCGCCTTTTCCTTAGAAAAGCCGGCACGCATTTCCATCAGCACCAGCTGCAATTCCTGCGCCAGCACCACGCTCTTGATGTGGATTTCGCCCGACACTTTGACGAGCGCGCGCTCCAGGCTCAGGCCTGCTTCCACGCACACGGTCAGCAAGTCGAGCGCGTCGGGGATATTTTCAAAGATGTCGCGCTGGCGCCGCTTGGCCGTGCTGGCCAGCACCAGGTTTGGCAGGTAATAGCCGATGGTGGCGCTGACGCACAGCAGCAACAGCAGCACGCTGCGCAACTGCGCCGCCATGGTGCTGGCCGCATACAGCCCCAGTACAGTGGGGAACAGCAGGGCCAGCACGCTTTTCGCGGCAAAATACAGGGCCGGCGCGCCGGCTTGCCGCCAGCCCGCGTTCATGAAGCGCGTGCGCAGCGGCGAGCGCTCCCAGCCCTCTTCCGGCAGCGACAGCTTGCTGAACGGCTGCGCCACGCGCGCCACGCGCTCCACCCAGCCCGTGTCGGCCACCGCCTCGCTGGCGGCCGGCGCCATGGCACCGAACAGGCGCTGGCGCAAGGCGCCGGGAAAGAAGATCAGCCACGCCAGCAGGGCCAGCGCCACCACCACGGCGAAGACGATCACGAGAAACAGCAGTTGTGCACCGCTCATGCCACCTCCTGTTTTATATGCGGATGCGGATCACATTGCGCATCCAGACCACGCCCAATGCCACCATGCCGGCCGCGTACCACAGCAGTTTGATGCCGCTGGGATCGGTCCACAGCAGGCGGATGTATTGCGGGTTGACGAGCGCCATGACGCCGATCATCACCACCGGCATCAAGCCCAGCACCCAGGCCGACATGCGCCCCTCGGCCGACAGCACGCGCACCTGTCCCAGCAGCTTTAAACGGGCGCGGATGATGCGCGCGATGCTGACCAGCACTTCGGCCAGATTGCCCCCCGATTCGCGCTGCACCAGCACGGCGATGACGAGGTAGCGCAAGTCCGTCAGCGGAATGCGCGCGGCCAGGTTTTGCAGCGCCTCGTTCATCGGCACGCCGTAATTGATCTCTTCGTGCGCCATCTTGAATTCGCCGCTGATCGGCTCATTGAGTTCATCGCCCACCATCTGCAGCACATTCGAAAACGAGTGCCCGGCGCGCAGGGCGCGGGCCAGGAAGTCGGCCGCCTCCGGCAATTGCGCCTCGATCTTTTTCAGCCGCGCCGCGCGCGCGCGCAGCACGACCATGCACGGCCCGCCACCGGCCACGCCCAGCAGCAGCAAGGCGCCCGGCAGCGGCATGGGCCAGATGGCCAGCCACAGCAGCGCCAGCAGCAACAGGGCGCCCGCGCCGCCCAGGAACTGCGCCACCGACCAGGACAAGCCCGATTGCAGCAGCAGGTGGTCGAGCTTTCCCGCCTGCGGCAGGCGCCGCAGCCAGCGCTCGAGGCCGGGTGCGCGCGCATAGCGGCGCTGCTTGAGGATGGAAACCCGCTCGCCGCCCGCCTCGCCGCGCGCCGCCATCAGCCGCAAGCGCCGGTTGATGCGGCGCGCCGCGCTGCCGTGCGTGCCCGACCACCACAGCCAGGCGCCTTCCACCATCAGGATGCAGGCGGCGAACAGCAGCACGGCAAAGCCGTAGAACACCAGGTCCATGCTTCCCCTCCTTATTCGTAGATGCGGTCGGGATCGAAGACGCTATCGGGTACGGGCGCGCCGAACATGCGCAAGCGCTCCGTGAAACGGGGCCGCACGCCCGTGGCGCAAAAGTGGCCCAGCACCTTGCCGGCGGCATCGACGCCCGTCTGCTCGAAGCGGAAGATTTCATGCATGGCGATGATGTCGCCTTCCATGCCCGTCACTTCCTGCAGGCTGACCAGCTTGCGCGCGCCGTCCGTCAGGCGCGACACCTGCATCACCACCGTCACGGCCGAACAGATCTGCTGGCGCGTGGCGCGCGGCGTCAGGTTCACGCTGGCCATGCCGACCATGTTTTCCAGCCGCGCCAGCGCGTCGCGCGCCGTGTTCGAGTGGATCGTCGCCAGCGAACCTTCATGGCCCGTGTTCATCGCCTGCAGCATGTCGAGCGCCTCGGCGCCGCGCACTTCGCCCAGGATGATGCGGTCGGGCCGCATGCGCAGCGCATTGCGCACCAGCGCCCGCTGCGATACTTCCCCCTTGCCCTCGATATTCGGCGGACGCGTTTCCAGGCGCACCACGTGCGGCTGGCGCAGCGCCAGTTCGGCCGCATCCTCGATGGTGACGATGCGCTCGCTGCCGGGGATGAAGCCGGACAGCACGTTGAGCAGGGTCGTCTTGCCGCTGCCCGTGCCACCCGAGATCAGGATGTTGACCTTGGCCTGGCCCAGCGCCTGCAGCACCTGCACCATGGGCGGCGTCAGGCTTTTGTAGTCGAGCAGATTGGCGATCGTCAAAGGCTGCACGGCAAAGCGCCGGATCGACAAAATCGGACCATCGACGGCCAGCGGTGGAATGATGGCATTCACGCGCGAACCGTCGGGCAGGCGCGCGTCGACCATCGGGCTCGATTCGTCGACCCGCCGTCCCACGCGCGAGACGATCTTTTCGATGATCTTCATCAGGTGCGCATTGTCGTGGAACGTCACGTCCGTCAGCTGCAGCCGCCCGCCCCGCTCCACATACACCTTGTCGCAGGTATTGACGAGGATGTCGGACACGCTGGCGTCGGCCAGCAAGGGTTCGAGCGGGCCAAAGCCCAGCATCTCGTGCTGGATGTCGAGCACCAGGCTATGCCGCTCGTGCTGGTTCAGGACGATGCGCTCTTCCTCGATCACGCGCTGCACCAGCAGCGCCAGCTCGTGCTTGAACTGCTCCGCCGTCAGGCGTTTCAAGCGTTCCAGGTCGATACGGTCGAGTATCGTCTGGTGCATGGTTTTCTTGAGTTCCTGGTAGGCGTGCAGCGCCAGCGCACCTTGTCCATTGGTGGCGGGGCGCACCGTTTCATTCGCCGCCAGGCGTTCGCGTAAAGTCATCTCGGCTCCCATGATGGCTCCCGGCGGGAGCCCTGACATCTCTGCATTCTCTAAGCCTCGCTGCGGCTGAACAGGCGGTCGAACAGGCCGCGGCTTTCCGTCACACGGCGCGCCGTCACCAGTTCCACCAGTTCGGCCAGGCTGCGCGCCACGGCGCTGGTACGCGACAGCTGCAGCAGCGGAATGCCCTGGTTGACGGAATCGGTGGCGGCGATGTAATCGTTGGGTACCGTGTGCACCACTTCCGCGCCCAGCGCCTGCTCCAGGTCCGCCAGGCGCAGGCGCCCGCCCTTTTCATAGCGGTTGACGATCAGGCGCAAGCGTTCGCCCGGATAGCCGAGCGAGCGGAAAATGTCGAGCAGGCGGCGCCCGTCGCGGATGTCGGGCAAGGCCAGCTGCAGCACCGGATAGATGGCGTCGGCGTTGTCGAGCGCGCGCAGCGACAGCGCATCGATCTGGCGCCCCACGTCGAGCACGATGTAGTCGTAGTGCTGGCGCGCCACGGCCAGGATGCGGTCCATGTGCTCGGGTTGCATGTCGACCTTGTGCGCCGGGTCGTCGGCCGCCGCCAGCACGCCGAAATTCGGCGTCACGTGCACCAGGCACGAGGCGAGAAAGGCGCCATCCATGCGCGCGATCTGGGCGCAGATGTCGGACAGGGTCATGGCCGGCTTCTGGTCCGAGACGTACAGGGTGGCGTCGCCGAACTGGCCATGCAGGTCGATCAGCAGCACCTTGCAGCCGGCCAGGCTCGCCAGCGCGTAGGAAAAATTCGTCGACAAAAAGGTGGCGCCGCTGCCGCCCTTGCACGAGATGAAAGCGAGCACTTTGCCGTCGCGCATCTGCGTCACGCCGGCCTGGATATCGACCCGGTCCATCGCCTCATGGAAGGCCTTGTGCACCAGCGGCAGCTGCAGCACTTCGCGCATGCCGGCGCGCATGGCGCGTATCAGGACATCCTGCTGCTGGCCGCGCGTGAGCAGCATCAGCACGGCCAGCGGATACTGGCGCGCCAGGCGCTCGAGCAGGTCGGCTTCGTCGGCATCGAGGCCGCTGGCGTCGACGATCACCAGCTCGGGCGCTTCGGGCAGCATGCGCTCGACGGCGTCGCGCAGGCCGCTGCGCCGCTCCAGCAGCCGCAGCACGGGCATGCGGGCCGCGCCTTGCGCAGCGATTTCATCGTGCAAGCTGGCGTCGCGGGTAATCATCAAGGCTTTCATCGCGCCTCCTTCATTCAAGGCAACACATTCGGCTGCGCCGGCGGATTGGCGCTCATGGACAAAAACCGGGATTGTCCGGATAGCCCAGCGACTCGGCCACCGCCATGGTGATCCCGCTGGGCAAACGTATGGCGCCTGCGCCGGAGGGAAACATCACCCCCAGCAGCGGCAGGACGGGCCGGTAGGGCACGCGCTCGCAGCGCGCGCCGACGCCGGGCAGGCACAGGCGCGCGCGCACGAAGCGGATGCAGCTGGCGCCATGCGGATCGTCCAGGCAATTGATGCGGTTGCGTTGCGGACAGCCCGGCAGCACCGTCACCGGCACCGCTGCCAGCGCGGCGCCGCCGCTGCTCTCCGACAAATAGTCGATGCGCACATGCGCGTCGCTGATGCCGCCGCCCAGCGGCAAGGTGCCGGGCGTGGCGCGCAGCACGGCGTGCGTGCGCACGGCTTGCAAGGCGCCGGCATTGCTGAAATCGGTGACGGCGGCGGTGCGCGCCGCGCGCCGGGTGATCTCATGCACCATGTTCCACACGTACACGGCGCGCGCCACTTCCAGCATGGCAAACAGGAACAAAAAGAACAGCAGCGCCAGCATGGCGAATTCGACGGCGAAGACGCCGCCCTGGCGCTGCCGGCTATGCAGGTTAGTTGACATAGCGCAATGTCGCGTTGGCGCGCAAGGGAATCGGCGCCAGCTGCGGCAGCCACTTGCGGGTCAGCTCAGGCAGGAAATCGACCGGCATGTCCACGGTGACCTTGATGCGCACCTGCAACGGCGCCGTCGCGTAGCTGCCGCAGCCATAGGAATCGTCGGCATACACGCAGTCCACGTTGACCCGGGCGGCCTCCATGTCCGGCCAGCTTTCCGCCATCGCCTCGACCACCATCTGCCTGGCCAGGGCGGCGCCCTGGTTCGCCGTGCCGATGCTGCCCATCTGTGGCAGCGGCATGGTCGCCATGTAGCGCGCCGCATCGTGCACGCTTTTTTGCAGGGCCGTGTACACCAGCAGCGCGCGGCCGAACAGCAGCACGAAGGGCAGCAGTCCCATGAAAAACAGCAGGATCAGCGCCAGCTCGATGGCGGCGACACCGCCCTGGCGGCGTGGCGCGCGGCCGGGCGGCTTCATTGCAGCAGCTCCGCCGGGCCGATCAGCGATCCCTCGGCTGCCAGGCCGGCAAATTCGGCGCTCAGCACGCCGTTGCTGGCCGGCGCCGTCATGAAGAAGCGGCCGATGCCCAATACCTGGGCCAGCACGTCGCTGCCGGCCGGCACGGGACAGGCCAGCAGTGGAATGTGCAGCAGGCGCTGCTGCGCCAAGCCCGTGTTGCCGGCCGGCGCCGTCTGGTACGCCAGCGTCAGGTACGGCGACTTATCGGTGGGATAGCTGGATTTGGCGGCCGGAGCGGCCGGCGTGGCCGGATACAGCTTGGGCCAGTCGGTGGTGGCAAACGGCGGATAACCGCCGGCCGGCTTCGGGTTGCTGTACCTGGCCGCCCTGGAAAACGACCACAGCGGCCCGTAACTGCCGACGGCGGGCGGCGTCGCATTCGATTCCGGATCGGCCACGGACAGCAGCGGATTGCCGGTGCTCAGCGCACTGGGCGCATCGGGCGCATTCGTCATCCACCAGTTCGCCGCCGTATTCGGATAGGCGCGGATATTCGTGTCGGACGGCGCCGTGACCGGATGGCAGCCGCTGCCCGCATGCTGGTTGAAGCGCGCATTGAAGGCCGTCCACAGCGCGGCCGGAAAAGGCCGGTGCACATGCACCTGGGCGCTGCCGATGCGCGGATACAGCACCGTGCCGCTGCAGACAAACGGCAACACGCTCGCTACGCTGACCTGCAACGACGGTCCCACCACACCCGGCCGGCCCAGCGGATTGAGCACGAAATGGTCGGCCGCAGGACCGTGCGGATTGAGCTGCAACAAGTTATACGCCACGCCGCGGCGAAAGCCATATTCCAGCAACTCGACGGCCGGCAGCAGTGCCGCATTCGTGCGCGGGCTGGCGGCGCTGGACGACAGCGCGCAGACAGCCAGCGGCATCAAGTGCAGGCTGGCCCGCCCCGCCACGGCGCGCGCGCCCGTGTCCAGGGTGCGCAGCGCCGGCGACCAGGCGCCGAGGAACGCCGTCGCCACCCGTCCCAGCACGGGATCATTGGCCTGCGTATCGACGCGCACGAACAGCGCCGCGGCGGCGTCGGGCACGGCGCCAGCCGCATGCCATTCGCTGGCGGGGGCGTCGGGCGCACTGGCGAAGCGGATGCTGGCGTCCGACAAAATGGCGCCTTCCATGCGGCGCCGCCATGCACTGCGGTCGGCCGCACTGCTCTTGGCCTTCGTCACGGCAGCAAGCAAGCCCTCGGGCGTGCCCACCAGTTCCGAGGCCGCCGCCATCGCCGCGTTGTCGGCCAGGTTCTGCAGTTCCGTCTTGCGGCCGATGACTTGTCCCACGTCCAGCGCCAGGCCGATAAAGCCCAGCACCACGATGAGCAGGATGGAAAAACCGATCAGCATCGCCCCGCGCTGGCGTCTATTTGCCATTGCCGCCTCCCAGCATGAATTGCACCGGCTGCGGCGCCTGGGCATTCGGTTCGGCAAACGACGCGCGGTAGCGCTGCATGACGGCCTGGGCGCTGGGGCCGTCGAGGCCGTCGGCCGGCGTGCGCCTGCCCGCGCTGGCCGGATCGCGCACCTGCTGCGCCATCGACAGGCGCACGGCGTCGCCGAAGCGCCGGTCCAGCTGCGGCGTGCTGCCGTGCGCGCAGGCGGCCAGCTGCAAAGCCAGGGCCAGGGCGGCCAAACGCCGCAGCGATATCAGGAACGCGTTCGGCATGGCGTATCTCCCCGTCTCATTTCAACTCGAAACCGTTGGCCGCGCGCGGTGGCGGCACGGACGGCGCCGCCGGGGGCACAGGCCCTTCCATCTTGCCGCCCAACATCAGGTCCATGCGCGACGGCGGCGCCAGCTGCGCCGTCGGCAGCACGGCATCGGCCGGCAAGGGTTTGACCAGGTGCGCGGTAATGACGAACAACAATTCCGTGCGGTCATGCTGGAAATCCGTGCTGCGAAACAGCGCGCCGAGGATCGGCACTTCGCTGAGCCAGGGCACGCCCGTGATGTTGCTCACCTGGTTGTTCTTGATCAAGCCGCCGATGGCGTAGCTCTGGCCGTCGTACAGCTGCACCGTGGTCGAGGCGCGCCGCGTCGTGATGACGGGCAAAATCGAGCGCCCGCTGACGCCGGCGGCGGAAATACCCACCCCCTCGCGCGACAGTTCCGACACTTCCGGCGCCACCTTCAAATTGATGCGCCCGCCCGACAGCACGGTGGGCGTAAAACGCAGGCCGACGCCGTATTCGCGCTCTTCCAGCGTGATCTTGTTGTTGTCCTGGCCGACGGGAATGAAGATCTTGCCGCCGGCCAGAAAACTGCCCTCCTGCCCGCTGATCGCCATCACCGTCGGCTCGGCCAGGATGCGCACCAGGCCATCCTGTTTCTGCGCCTCGATGGTCAGCTGCTGGCGGCCATTCGACTTGCGCAGGTCGAGCAAGCCATTGGCCGTGCCACTGAGGAAATTCGACAGCAAGGTGGTGGCCCAGCTGCCGGAAGCAAAACGCAGGGTGGCGCCCACTTCCAGCCGTTCCAGCAGCGACTTCGACACTTCGGCGATCTGCACGGCCAGCATCACCTGCTGCGGCGCGCTGACGTCGAGCATGTTGATGATGCGGCTGTTCGCGCTGCCAGCGCCGCCAGCGGGCGCCGTGGCGGCCGCCGGCATGGCGGCGCCATCGGCAGGCTTGGGCAGCGCCAGCGGTACCGTAGCGCGGCGCACGTACGCATGCGCCAGCTCGACGGCGCGCAGCACGGCGCCCGCATCCTGCACCGTGCCCGACAGCACCAGGGTGTCGGCCACGGCCGTCACGCGGATGGCTTTTTCTTCCGGCATCAGGGCCGCCAGGGTCGTTTGCAAGCCGCCCGGGTCCATGCTGACGCTGACGTTCACCACGCTGCACACGCCGCTGCGTCCCTGGATGATCATATTCGTGCTGCCCACGTCGACACCGACCACATACAAGGTGTCGGGCGCCACCAGCATGGCTTGCAGCACGGCCGGATTGCCGACGCTGCGGGCCAGCACCGCCTCGGGCAGGCGCAGCATGCTCGACTTGCCCACCTGCAGCTGCAGGTTGCCGGGCGAGGCCGCTTCACCACCGCAGCGCGGGCCAGGATCGGCCGCCGCGCCGGCAAGCGGCGACAGCAGGCAGCACAGTATCAGCAGGGCGCGGTTCATGAAGGTGTCCATGGTTGAGCAAGGCAGCTAAAAACATTCGCGCGACTGGCGCGTCCCGTCGATGACGCCGCTGCACTGGCGCGCCTGCTCCGGCGGCGCCGTCACCACGCGTACCGGACGCGGCGCTGCGGCCAGCACGGGCACCGCGAGAGGAGCGGACTCGTCGGCTTCGTGCGGTCCGCCCAGCAGGGTCAGCTTGGTGGCGCCCACCGTCACGCCCGGCTGCGGGTCGACCTGGTTGCGCAGCACCAGCGACAGGCTGCCCACGCTGCGCGCCAGGTCCAGGTTTTCCGCCTGTTCCGGCGTCACTTCCAGGGTCACCGCATTGACCACGCGCGGCTTGGTCTCGTCGCGCCCCACTTCCTGCGCCACGGCCAACACGAGGATGCGTTCGAGCACGATCTTGGAAATGTTGCGGCTTTGCGGAAACGCGCGGTCGCCGGCATCCTGCTGGGTACTCACGATGATGTCGACATAATTGCCCGGCAAGGCGAAGCCGGCCACGCCAATCACGTCGTTGACGCGCACGGTGATGGCGCGCCGCCCTTCCGTGATCAGGGCCGACAGGCCGCCCAGGGTGCCGGCCGGCGCCAGCTTGGCTTCGCTCAGCGGCTCGCCGCGCAGCACGCTGGTTTTCAGCACCCGTCCCGCCAGTTTTGCCGGGTCTTGCAGCGCGCCCTGCGGCAAGCTTTCCGCCGGCCACTCGGCCAGGCGCAGCATCTCGGGCGTCAGGCGCTGGCCCAGGTTGACATCGCTGGCGGCGACGACGATCTTGCCCTTGCCGGCCGGCGTCTGGCGCAGCAGCCAGTGCGAGGCCAGCAGCACGGCCAGCAAGCCCAGCACGACCGCCAGGCCCATCATCAGGAGGGCGCGCCGGTTCTTCATGCGATACGCTCGCACAGGCTGGCGGCCGGCATGTCGCAGCTGGCAAACAGGCTGCTCCAGGCCTGCTCCAGGGCAGCCACCGTCAGGCGCGCTTCGCTGCCGGCAAAGCCCGCAAAATCACCTATGCGCGCCAGCAATTCCTGCGGATAGCTGGCCAGCAACGGCCTTCCCTGCGCGCCATGCAAGTGCAGCAGATGGTTCAGGGCCAGCTCGTCGATGGCCATGCCGGCCAGCCGGCATTGCTGGCGGAACAGCGCGCGATAGGCGCTCTCTGCCAACGGCCCCACCTGCACCTTGTAGCCGATGCGGCGCAACAGGGCGGCGTCAAACAGTTCGCCCGGCGGCACGTTCGTGGCCAGCACGAGGGCATTGTCGAACGGCACGCTGATCTGCACGCCGCCGGGCAAGCCCAGCTGGTCGCTGCCGCGCGCCAGCGGCTGCATCAGCCGCGTCAGCAATTCCTGCGCGCCCAGGCGCTGGCGGCCCAGGTCGTCGATGATCAGCATGCCATTGTTGGCCCGCACATGGGGCGGCGCCTGGTAGCAGCCGCCGCTGACGTCATGGCGCAGCTCCAGCATGCCGGCGTCAAGCTCGGCGCCCACGTGAATCACGGGACGCTGGCACAGCACCCAGCGGATGTCCGTGCTGCGCCGCTCCAGCGCCTGGCGCGCATGACTGACGTGCTGCGGCGCGGGCGGCAGGTGCTGGGCCGGATCGTACAACTGGATGATGTCCTGGCCGACGACGATGGCGTACGGCACGGCGACGAGACCGTGCAGCAATTGTCCCAGCTGCAGCGCCAGGGTCGACTTGCCGCTGCCGGGCGGACCGTACAGCAGCAGCGAGCGTCCCGAATGCAGGGCCGCACCGACCACGTCGAGCATGCCCGGCCCCGCATGGGCGCCACCGAGCACGGCGGCCAGGTCATCGCTGCCGACGCGCTGCTCCTGCGCCAGCCACGACTGGCGCGCCACCATGGCGCGGTACGCTTCCAGGGTGACGGGCGCGGCGCCGATGTACGCGCAGCGCTCGAGGAAGGCACTGGCGCGCTGCTTGCCGGCGCTCGTCAGCTGGTACTGCACGTCGATCTCGGATTCGCCGCGCCAGGCCACTTCGGCCATCTGCTCCGCCACCATGAAATCGAGCACTTCGCGCAAGACATTGATCGACAGGCGCAAGCGCGTCGTCAGTGCGGACAGATGCGTCTTGCCGCTCACAAACATCAGCTTGGCGATCAGTTCAACCACCAGGGGCCGCTCGAGTCCCGTTTCACGCAAGCTCTTCGGCTGCGGAGGCAAGGGCGGCATCAGGTTCGCGTCGGCAGGGCGCGGCGTACTGTCGGTGCTCATGGAATAGTCGACCTCGGTCATGCTGCGTCTCCAAGCCGGTTAAGAGGGCATTCAACAGAATTCATTCTAGCGAGCGGGAACTGGTGCCCATTGATCAAGAGCAATGAATACCAATCAGAAATAATGCCGCCCTTGCACCACCAGGCAGCCCAGGGCAATGGCCAGTCCGTACGGCATGTTGCCCACGCTGGCGCCGCTGCCAAGTGCGTTTGGCGCCAGGGGAATGCCAGCCATGCGCGCGATCATCGGCCACAGCAGTTGCCGCAGATTGCCGAGGCAGGCGCGCCATTTTCCCTGCCAGGTGATCATCAGCACGGCCATCAGGCCGCCCAGGACAAAGGTGGCGAAACAGATCTGCAGCACGGGCCAGGGACCGGCAAAGGCGCCGGCCATGGCGATCAGCTTGACGTCGCCGGCGGCCATGCCGCGCAGCACGTACAACGGTAGAAACAGGAAAAATCCCGTCGCCATGCCGCCCAGCCACAGCGGCAGCACGTTTTGCGGCCACAGCCACAGGTGCAGCACCAGAGCGGCAAGGATGCCGGACAACACCACACCATTCGGTATCTTGCGGCGGATCAAATCACTGACGGCGGCCCCCGTCACGAAGCACAGCAACAGCAGGTCGAATACGGCATAGGCAGGCATGCGACACCTCCTGAAAGAAAACCCGCCACTGGCCGGCCAGCGGCGGGTACCCGCTTAGGGCGTCAACACCAGGTTCGACGAAATGTCGGTGAGGACGGCCAGCAAGTTGGTCTTGATCAGCAAGAAACCGGCCGTGATGGCGGTAGCCATCAACGCCGCAATCAAGCCGTATTCGATTGCCGTAATGCCATCCTCATCCTTGACAAACTGCTGTACTGCCGACAGGAAGGTATGCATGACAAGCTCCCAAAAGTGAATCACAAGTCCCTGACGCAATCGGGTGTGAAACATTGCCCATTCCTGCTAATATGTTTCCTGCCGTAAATTTCTGCGCCATTGCATTGACTATAAAGCGTCCACGTTTTGGCAAATTGACGCGCCACAAGTTTCCATATGGAAATTATCAAACCCTGTTGAGATGCCGGCTGACGCAAGCAAATGTTGCGATCCGGATTGAAAGCCTTCGTCAAGGCAAGTTTTTTGCAATGACGTGCATGAATCTCATGTATTTACATGAAATATTGCATACGTTAATTGCCTATTAGGCAAAAAGACATTATCCTGCTTAGCTCTTCTTTGGAAAGGCCTCTCGCCCGGCGGTACAGAGCGTCATGCCACCAAATAAATCTTGGCTTCTTGTAGACGGACGCGAACATGCTCTTGCTTGATGCAATGCTGGTATGACGACACTTGTGTGACTACTTTCCAGAGATCGACAATGGATTCCCTACTGAAACACATGGTGGACATGACCGGGCACCGCGACCACACGATGCTCGACATCTCCGTGATCTCGGCGGTCCAGGAACTCGCTGCCGCGTCGCAGACCCGTGTGCTGGCCCTGACCACCGTGCGTGGCCAGGTGTTCGTGCGGTCGCGGGCCATCATCGTGGCGGGCAGCGTGGCCCGCATGGAAGAGCATAACGACCCTACCCTGCCCGGCGAACCGCTGTCGGACTACCCGGCGCTGGCCGCCTGCATCAAGCGCCATGAAGCGAGCGCCGACACCCTGTGCGCCGACGGCCGCCACCTGCTGTGGCTGCCCATCTGGATCGGCGACCAGGTCACCACCTGCCTGGAAATCACCAACCCCACGCCGTACACGGGCGCCACCATCCAGGTGATCGGCGGCATCGTCAGCGTGTACCGCAATTTCCAGAACCTGCTCGACTACAGCGAACGCGATTCGCTCACCGGCTTGTTGAACCGCAAGACCTTCGACGACCAGCTGGCGAAAATCCTGCAAAGCCGCGGCGAACCGGAGGCGGAGAAGCCGCTGCCCGTCGATGCAGAACGGCGCCACCATACAGACACGGAACGGCAATGGCTGGCCGTGATCGATGTCGATCATTTCAAACTGGTCAACGATAAATTTGGCCACCTGTATGGCGATGAAGTGCTGATCCTGATCGCCAACCAGCTGCAATCGTCATTCCGCTCGCAAGACCGCATCTTCCGCTTCGGCGGCGAGGAATTCGTCGTGCTGCTGCGCTCGATCACCCTGGAAAATGCGCAGAAAATCATCGACCGCTTCCGCACCAATGTCGCCGCGCACGACTTCCCGCAAGTGGGCAGAGTGACCGTCAGCGTTGGCTTCGTCAGCATCAACGCCTACGAGGCCCCCGTCATCATCCTCGGCCGCGCCGACCAGGCCTTGTACTACGCCAAGAGCCATGGCCGCAACCTGGCTTGCCATTACGACGAACTCGTCGCCAAGGGCTTGCTCACCACCATCACCTCAAACGATACGGCGGAGTTCTTCTAGGCATCCGCCAGCGATAAAAAGCGCATGGGATCGACCTGCCACTTGGCAGCGGACTCATGGCCGACGATCTTGTCGGCGCCGCCAAAGCCGAAACCGCGCGACAGGTCAACCGTTTCCGGCTTGATGTAGGTCTTGCTCTTCGTACTGAAAAACACATTTACTTTGGGCGCCAGCAGATTGCTTTCGTGCGCCTCGACGACGACGGCCAGGCGGCCCGATTCCAGCATCACCATGGTGCCAACCGGATAGATCCCCACGCAGCGCATGAAATCCTGCGCGAACACGGGGTTGAAGTGGAATTTGCTCCACTCATAGATCTTGCGCAGGGCTTCGGCGGCGGCGATGCCCTTGTGATAGCTGCGGTCGGACGTCAGCGCGTCATACACGTCGACGATGGCGGCCATCTGCGCCAGTTCGCTGATGGCGTCGCCGGCCAGCTGGTCCGGGTAGCCGCTGCCGTCGCGCCGCTCGTGGTGGTGCAGGGCGATGTCGAGCGGAATGGCGCCCAGCTCGGGCGACTGGCGCAGGATGTCGTAGCCGTCGCGCGGATGGCGCTTGATCAGGGCAAATTCTTCCGGCGTCAAAGGGCCAGGCTTGTTCAGCACGCTATCGGGCACCAGCGCCTTGCCCGTGTCGTGCAGCAAGCCGCCCAGGCCGGCCTGGTGCGTCGTCGTGGCATCGAGTCCGCGCGAGCGGCAAAACGCCACCAGCAGCGCGCACACGCTGACGGAATGCAGGAAGGTGTAGTCATCCTTGCTCTTGATGCGCAGCAAGCCGACGAGGGCGCCGGGATTGCGCAGGATCGATTCGGTGATATCTTGCACGGTGTGCTGCACGCGGTCGATTTCGACAGCCTTGCCCAGGCGCACGTCGGCCATCACCGTGCGCACCAGGCTGGTCGCCTGCCGCCGCACCTGCGTGGCGCGCGCCAGTTCCATGCCCAGCGACACGCGCGTGACCACTTGCGGCGGCGTGGCGAGCTGCACCAGTTCGCGCTCGGTGGCGGCGCGCGCCTGCGCCACGCTGGGCGCGTCCTGCACGTCGAGACCCTTGCCGCTGTCGATCACCACGTCGTGGATGCCGGCCTGCACGATCTTGCGGATTTCATCGTCGCTGCGCAACAGGAAACGGTTGCGCACGAACGGATGCGTCATCCAGTCGCAGCTGAGGTCATGAATGTACATGCCTACTTTTAATTGAGACGAATCAACTTTCTTGAGCATGCAGTCATCCCACAAATACGCGGCTGGAGCACCGAAGGCGCTAAAATAAGTATAACAAAATTGTTATTCTGCTGGTCGCGTTCGGCGCTGCGGCGCAACACCCTGCTTTTCCGCTCAACGCACCGCTATTGGAACCCATGGAACTGCGCCAATTACGCTACTTTGTTGCCATCGCCGACCACGGCTCGCTGTCGCGCGCGGCCTTGACCCTGCACGTGGCGCAGCCGGCCCTGACGCAGCAGCTGCGCCAGCTGGAAGAGGAACTGGGCGTGCAGCTGCTGCACCGCTCGGCCCAGGGCGTGCTCAGCACGGACGCGGGCAAGGTGTTTTACGAACATGCGCAAGCGATCCTGAAACAGGTGGCCGACGCCCGCTCGGCCGTGACGCAAAGCGCCACGCGGCCATCCGGCAATGTTACCCTGGGCTTGCCACACAGCATCTCCGGCGCCCTGGCCCTGCCCCTGCTGCTGGCCGCGCGCGAACGCTACCCCGAGATCACCCTGCAACTGACGGAAGAAATCACGGGCAACCTCAATGAACAGCTCAAATCGGGCCGCATCAACCTGGCCGTGCTGTTCGACGATGGCCAGCTCACGCCCTTTGCCTGCAGCCCGCTGGTGGAAGAAGAGATGCGTTTTATCTGCCGCAGCGATTCGCCGTTCGCGCCCGCCGGCCATGCCGTGTCGTTCCCGCAGGCACTGAGCGCCACCCTGATCCTGCCGGGCCTGCAGCATGGCGTGCGTCCGCGCATCGACAGCCGCGCGCGCGAACTGGGCCTGGAGACGGCGAACGTGATCGAGATCAACTCGATCGCCATCCTGAAATCGGCCATCCTGGCCGGCATGGGCGCCACCATCCTGCCCGCCGCGCCCCTGCTGGCCGAACTGGACAGCGGCGCCATGCGCAGCTACGCCATCCACAGCCCCGTGCTGTCGCGCACGGTGGCCCTGTGCGCCTCGAAGAACATTCCCCTGACGAATGCGGGCAACGCCGTGAAGCACCTCGTGCTGCAAGTGGCCGCCGAGCTGTGCGGCAGCGGACGCTGGGTGGGGGCGAACGTGCTCTCGCCCATGCCATAAGTATTTCTTATACCTCCATCGTCAAAGCGTATTTGCCCACTCCCCTGACTCGTTCTACACTGACCACATTAACTATTTTAAATTTAAAATAGTTATGTGCCGCCCACACGCGGCCATCCCGTCTGCACAGCGCGCGCCTTACCGGGCGCGACCTTGTACAGCCGCTATCTGAAACACCCTTTTGGAGACAGCCATGTCCGTGACCACGGAAAACGGCTCCGCAGCGTTCGCTAGAAACGCCGGTGCCGCGCCCTCTACACCTCTTGAGCCTTCCCGTTTGACCAGCGTCAGCCTCGACGACAAATACACGGCCACTTCCGGCGCCATCTTCCTGTCCGGCATCCAGGCCCTCGTGCGCCTGCCCATGATGCAGCGCCTGCGCGACCAGGCTGCTGGCCTCAACACGGCCGGCTTCATTTCCGGCTACCGTGGTTCGCCCCTGGGCGGCCTCGATGAAAACCTGTGGAAAGCCAAGAAGCAGCTGGAAGCGCATCATGTGCAGTTCGTACCCGGCGTCAACGAAGACCTGGCTGCCACGGCCGTCTGGGGTTCGCAGCAGGTCGACCTGATCGGCCCGGCCAAGTACGACGGCGTGTTCGCCATGTGGTACGGCAAGGGCCCGGGCGTGGACCGCTGCGGCGATGTCTTCAAGCACATGAACCATGCGGGCACATCCAAATTGGGCGGCGTGCTGCTGGTGGCCGGCGACGACCATGGCGCCTACTCGTCGACCCTGCCGCACCAGTCCGACCATCTGTTTTCCGCATCGATGATCCCCGTCCTGTATCCGTGCAATGTGCAGGAATACCTGGACCTGGGCATCCACGGCTGGGCCATGTCGCGCTTTTCCGGCTGCACGGTGGCCTTCAAGGCCCTGGCCGACACGGTCGAATCGTCGGCCTCCATCGATGCCGACCCGTTCCGCGTGGAAGTCAAGATTCCGCAGGACTTCGTCATGCCCGAAGGCGGCCTGAACGCGCGCCTGTCGAGCATCCCGCTGGGCCAGCAGGCGCGCAACCAGGAAGCGCTGATGCAGGACTACAAGATCTATGCGGCCCTGGCGTACGCGCGCGAAAACAAGCTCAACCACACCACCATCGACAGCCCGAACGCCAAGCTGGGCATCATCGCGTCCGGCAAGTCCTACCTGGACGTGCTCGAAGCGCTGGAAGAGCTGGGCATCGACGAGCAGATGGCGGCCGACGTCGGCATGCGCCTGTTCAAGGTGGCCATGCCGTGGCCGCTGGAACCGGACAGCGTGCGCGAATTCGCGCAAGGCCTCGATGAAATTCTCGTCGTCGAAGAGAAACGCCAGATCGTCGAATACCAGTTGAAAGAGCAGCTGTACAACTGGCGCGACGACGTGCGCCCTAGAGTCATCGGCAAGTTCGACGAAAAAGGGGAATGGGTGGCGCCGCGCGGCGAATGGCTGCTGACCTCGAAGGCGGACTTTTCCGTCTCGCAAGTGGCGCGGGTCATCGCCAGCCGCATCGCGCGCCTGATATCCGATCCCGTCACGTGCGACCTGATCAAGGCGCGACTGAGTTTCCTCGACGCCAAGGACGCGGTCCTGAAAAAGGCCGTGAACACGCCTTTCCGCCCCGCCTTTTACTGCTCCGGCTGCCCGCACAACACGTCGACCAAGGTACCCGACGGCAGCCTGGCGCTGGCCGGCATCGGTTGCCACGTGATGGCCACCTCGATCTACCCGGAAATGAACAAGCTGACCACGCACATGGGCGGCGAAGGCGCGCCGTGGATCGGCCAAGCCGCGTTTTCCGAGCTGCCGCACGTGTTCCAGAACCTGGGCGACGGTACGTATTTCCATTCCGGCTACCTGGCCATCCGCGCCGCGCAGGCGGCCAAGGTGAACATCACCTATAAAATCCTCTACAACGACGCCGTCGCCATGACGGGCGGCCAGCCCGTGGACGGCCTCATCACCGTGCCCATGATGGCGCAGCAGGTGGCGGCCGAAGGCATCGCCCGCATCGCCCTGGTCACGGAAGATTTGAGCCGCTACAGCGACCGCAGCAACCTGCCCGCCCACCTGACCTTGCACGACCGCAAGGACATGGATGCCGTGCAGCGCGAATTGCGCGAAGTACAGGGTGTGTCCGTGCTGATCTACGATCAAACGTGCGCGGCCGAGAAACGCCGGCGCCGCAAGAAAGGCGAATATCCCGATTTGCCTAAGCGCATGGTCATCAACGACGCCGTCTGCGAAGGTTGCGGCGATTGCGGCGTGCAATCGAACTGCGTGTCGATCCTGCCGAAGGAAACGGAATTTGGCCGCAAGCGCACCATCGACCAATCCTCGTGCAACAAGGATTACTCGTGTGCCAAGGGCTTTTGCCCCAGCTTCGTCACCGTCGAAGGCGGCAGCCTGAAGAAGACCAAGACGGGTGCCGGCAAAGCGGGCGAGACGGACAACTTCGGCCCCCTGCCGGAACCGGTCCTGCCCGCCTGCGACGCGCCGTATAACATCCTGATCAACGGCATCGGCGGCACGGGCGTGATCACCGTCGGCGCCCTGATGGGCATGGCAGCGCACCTGGAAGGCAAGGGTGCCTCCGTGCTGGACATGACGGGCATGTCGCAAAAGAACGGCTCCGTCACCTCGCACGTGAAAATCGCCAGGTCTCCCGCGCACATCCGCGCTCAGCGCATCGCCACGGGCGAAGCGGATCTGATTTTAGGGTGCGACATGCTGACGGCCGGCGCGCAGGATGCCGTGTCGAAAATGCGTCCGGGCCGCAGCCTGGCCGTCGTCAACCTGCACGAGCAGCCACCGGGCACGTTTGCGCAGAATGCCGACTGGCAATATCCAACGGCGGAAGTACGCCAGCTGATCGAGGAATCCGTCGGCGGCGCGGACGCGGCCGACTTCATCGACGCGACCAAACTGGCCACCGCGCTGATGGGCGACTCGATTGCCGCCAACCTGTTCATGCTCGGTTACGCCTGGCAAAAGGGCCGCATCCCGTTGACGGAAGCGGCCTTGCTGCGCGCCATCGAATTGAACGGCGTGGGCATCGAGTCGAACAAGAAGAGCTTCCTGTGGGGCCGCCGCGCCGCCGTCGACGTGCGCCGTGTGACGCAGATCGCCACGCCGTCGCAAGCGATCATCGTGCAAATGCCGCAAAGCCTCGATAGCGTGATCAAGAAACGCGTGGAGTTCCTCACCGCCTATCAGAACGCCGCGTATGCGGACGGTTACCTGACCCTGGTGAAACAGGTGCGCGACCGCGAAAACACGCTGGGACTGGGGCAGAAACTGTCGACGGCTGTCGCCAAGAGCTACTTTAAATTGCTGGCCTACAAGGATGAATACGAAGTGGCGCGCCTGTACACGGATGGCCGTTTCGTGGAGCAATTGCAGCAGCAGTTCGAAGGGAATTTCTCCGTGAAATTCAACCTGGCGCCGCCGCTGTTCGCGAAAAAAGATGCCAAGGGCCACCTGGTGAAAGCGGAGTTCGGTTCCTGGATGTGGCGCGCCTTCAAGCTGTTGGCGAAAGCCAAGGGGCTGCGGGGCGGTACCTTCGACGTCTTCGGCTATACAGCCGAGCGCAAGATGGAACGCGCGCTGATCGTCGAATACCGCGAACTGCTGGCGGGCATGCTGGTCAACCTGACGGCAGACAACCTGGCCACCTGCGTGGAACTGGCATCGCTGCCCGAAAAAATCCGCGGCTTCGGCCACGTCAAGGAAGCGGCTGTCGCCACGTATCGTCGGGACAAGGCGAGATTGCTGGCCAAGCTGGCGGACGGCAGCAAGCACGCGGCCTAAGTTGGCAAGCTGGACTTGAAATGAAAACGCAGAGCCTTGGCTCTGCGTTTTTTTCATTCAGGGCAGCGTCCTACCGTCGCGCCCGGCAACAGCACCGGTTGCCAGATTTCCTGCAGCCGTTCCGGCGGCGTGCCGGCCAGCAGGGATTGCAGCATTTCGACCATCTTGGCGCCGGCGCGGCGCAAGTCGGGCTGATCGATGGTGGTGACGTTGATGCCGATCAAGGTATCTTCCACATTGCCCCAGACGATGACGGAGATTTCCTTGCCGATCTCGATGCCCGCATCCATCAGCGCGCGCACCACGCCCACGCCGGACAAATGGTTGTCGACGATGACGGCCGTGGGACGGGGCGAGCAGGCCAGCAATTGCTGCATGGCCTGGTAGCCGCTGCGGCGATCAAAAGTATTGTCGAGCAGATAGGCCGGGTCCAGCGGCAAGCCCGCTTGCGCCATGCAACGGATAAAGCTTTCCTTGCGCTCGTAGGCAAAATGCAGCTCCAGCGGCGCGCTCAGCAACGCGATGCGCTGGTGGCCATGCGCCGCCAGGAAAGACACGGCCAAGTCGATGCCAGTGTCATTGTCGTAGTCAAAATACGCATACGGCGCATCGATGCGCGTACGGCCATTCGCCACAAAAGGAAAGCCCACCTTCGTCAAATACGCGATGCGCTCGTCGACCACCTTGGTGCGGCCCACCACCAGGCCATCGACCTGACGCCCGCGCACCATGGTTTCATACGAAGGCTGTTCATTCTGCGGCGACACGGGGGCGATGATCAGGCTCATCTTTGACGCTTCGACGGCGTCGGACATGCCATTGACGACGGAAAGAAAGACGCTGTCGCCCAGGTCGCTGGGCAGCAGGGGATAGATCATGCCCAGCACATTGGTGCGGCCAACGGCCAGGCTGCGCGCCAGCGGATTGGGACGGTAGCCGACTTTCTTGGCGGCGGCCAGGACGATTTCACGGGTGCGGGAATTGACTTCCGGATAGCCGTTCAACGCCCTGCTGACTGTCGTTTTCGACATGCCGAGGGCAATTGCGAGGCTCTTGAGATTCATGTTAACTACCTGTCTGTATGGCAAAAGAAACCAACTCTGACCGTCCATTATAGCCCAGAGAGCCACACAGGCCGCGCATTCGCGTGCGCAGACATGGTATAAAAACAACAATACATTGACTATCTAAAAAACAACATTTTAAATGTGACTACTCTCTCCCTCTCCTCACAGCAGCACCGCCGATGGCAGAGAAACAATGAACAGAAGCGATAGCATGTACTCACTCCAACAAGAGCATCCTCCCTTTGGGCATGCCGCTTCCGCAACACAGGGCGCGCACGATAGCATTATCAAGAAAACATAATTTACTGGAACTGTGCGAGAATTTGCCCTACTCTTGATTCAGGTAAAGGTTACTGCTTGGCATGTTGCGCTTGGCGCAGCACATCGGCCCGGGTGGTCCCCTTGCCTGCACGCCTGGACATACTTTCAAAGGTGAACAATGTGGTCACGCTAAGCTCCGTCAACAACTTGCAAGCCTCGCTGGCCACAGCGCAACGCCGGGTCGAACAAGGCCAGAACCAGGTACAGCGCGACAGCGAACAGCTGGCGCAAAGCCGCCAGTTGCTGGCGCGGGAACAGGAAAGCTTGAGCCAGACGCAGCGCAGCAGCCAGCAAGCGCAGGCCGATGCGCCGGCCGCCATCAAGGCGCCGCAGCTGGACCAGGCGATCAAGGTGGCCGTGCCGCAGCAGCCGGCCCCCGCCGCGCCGAAAAGCACACCCCAGCTGAACGGCTATGGCCAGACGGTGGGGCGCCTGATCGACGTGACGGCGTAAATTACCGCAGCATCTCTTCTTCCAGCATCGCCAGCCACCATTTTTCGCCCTTCTTCGGCTGAGCCAGGTTGACCGCTTCGCCCATCTGCGGCGTGGCCAGGTGCACGCCCTGCTTCGCCGCCAGCCCCGTGATACGGTCGAACGGTTCATGCCAGGCGTGTAGCCCCAGGTCAAAGGTGCCGTTATGCACGGGCATCAGCCATTTGCCGCGCAAGTCCAGGTGGGCTTGCAAGGTCTGCTCCGGCTGCATGTGCACGTCCGGCCAGAGCTTGTCGTAGGCGCCCGTCTCGATCATGGTCACGTCGAACGGCCCGTACTGGTCGCCGATCTGTTTGAAACCGTCGAAATAGCCGGAGTCGCCGCTGAAAAACACGCGCACGTCCGGTGCGTCGATGACCCACGACGCCCACAGGGTTTGATTGCCGTCAAACAAGCCGCGTCCCGAGAAATGCTGCGAAGGCGTGGCGACGAGTTTCACGCCGGCAATCGTCGTGCTTTGCCACCAGTCGAATTGCCGCACCTTGGCCGCCGACACGCCCCAGGCGACCAGGGTGTCGCCCACACCCAGCGGCGCGATGAAGTGTTCGGTCTTGGCGGCCAGTTGCAGCACGGCGGCCTGGTCGAGGTGATCGTAATGGTCGTGCGACAGGATGACGGCCTTGATCGGCGGCAAGTCGGCGATGCTGATGGGTGGCTGATGGAAACGTTTTGGCCCTGCCCACTGCACCGGCGAGGCGCGTTCGGAAAACACGGGGTCGGTGAGGAAGAATTCATTGTTCAGCTTCAACAGCAGGGTCGAATGGCCGAGGCGAAACAGGCTGTTGTCGGGCGCGGCCAGCAACTGCGTCCGGGTCAAGGCTTGCACGGACACAGCCGCAGCCGGCACCGTGCTGTCGGGCTTGTCAAAGACAAATGTCCACAACAGCTTGAGCGTTGCTGCCGTGCCCAGCTTGTGCATCTGCACGGGATTGCGGAACTTGCCTTCGTGGCGTTGTAAGGACGAGGTTGAGGAAGAAGCGGGCGCCGCAGGCTCGGCGCGCAGGGTGCAAGAACTCATGACGATCAGAACTCCCAGAAAGAGGATATGGTGCAAATGCATATGCGGCCCAAGACAGAATGAATAAAGATTAAAGTACACTACACAGTGTAGTTCCTATCTCGAACAAAGTAAACCAGGAGGTGTAAAATATTGTTTTCAAAGGAGATTTCCCGCCATGGCCGCACCGCAACGCCTCACTGACCGCAAGCGCGTCGCCATCGTCGATGCCGCCATCGCCGAGTTTCGCGAGCACGGTTTTGATGCGACCAGCATGGACAGGATCGCCGCCACGGCAGCCGTTTCCAAGCGCACCGTGTACAACCATTTCCCCAGCAAGGACGAGCTGTTCGCGGAAATCCTGCAGCGCATGTGGGAAAGCAGCATGGCCCAGCCTGCCGTGCCCTATGTGGCCGACCAGCCGCTGCGCCCGCAAGTGCTGGCCCTGGTCGAGCAGAAAATGGGCTTGCTGTGCGACCCGGCCTTCATCGACCTGGCGCGCGTGATCTTTGGCGAAACCATCCACTCGCCCGAGCGCGCGCAAGCCATGGTGGCGCGCCTGAATGAAAAGGAAACCGGCCTGTATATCTGGATCCGCGCGGCGCAGCAAGATGGGCGCATCAAGGCCGGCGAGACGGTGGAAGTGGCGCACCTGCTGATGTCGCCTTTAAAAACCTTTGCCTTCTGGCCGCAGATCACCATGGGCGAGCCTCTGCTGGGCCCGGCACGCCGGCGCGAAGTGGCGGAACTGGCCGTCGATATCTTCCTGTGCTACTACGGCGTGGAAAAACAGACGGCATAAACGGGCGGCAAGTGGGCAGAGATGGTCTGCCAATGCTCGCCCTCGTCGGCGGAATACCAGGCGCCGCCCGTCGTCGACGCCATCAATAAACTGCGCCCATCGTCGGCCAGCGCCAGCCCGTGGCGGTAGATGAGGTCGTAGCAATGCTGCTGCGGCAAGCCCGCGCGCAACACCTCGAAAGTTTTCCCGCCATCGCGCGTGCGCGTCACGGCCAGCGCGCCATCAACAGGAATGCGCAGCACGTCCGCCTGTGCCGGCACGAACCAGGCCGTGTCGCCATCGCGCGGATGCACGGCCACGGCAAAGCCGAAATGCGACAGCGGCGCCGTCGTCACTTCCTGCCAGTGCCAGCCGGCATCGCGCGAGCGCCAGATGCCGTTATGGTGCTGGCACCACAGCGCCTCGGGCGTGCCGGCGCTGCGCACGATGCGGTGCGGGTCTTGCACGGCCTCGTTTTCATCGAGTTCGGGCGGCATGTAGTCGGCGCGCATGCCCGTCGCGCTCAAGGCCCAGCTGGCGCCGCCATCGCTAGTCTGCCACACGCCGCCGCAGGACACGCCGACCAGCACTTTGTTGCTGTCGCGCGGGTCGACGCAAATGCTGTGGATGCCGGGCACGTCATAGCCGCCGCCAAACCACTGCGCCCGCTGCGGCACGTGCCACAAGGATTCCACCAGCTGCCAGCTGTCGCCCCGGTCGTTTGAACGGAACAGGCCGCCAGGCAAGGTACCCGCCCACAGCACGCCGGGCTGGTCCGCGCCGCCGGCCGCCAGCGACCAGATCTGCCGCAAGGTCCAGTCCACGGTATCGCTGCTGCCTTCCGGTTTCGCGGGATAGGCGGGCACGGCGACTTCCTGCCACGCGCTGGCGCCCGCGTCGAGGCGGTGCAGTTTGGCGCCGAAATGGCCCAGGTTCAGGGCCGCGTACAGGGTGCCGTCGCGGCCATCGTGCAGCAGCATGGAGACGGGATCGCCGGCAAACTGCACCAGCGCCAGCTGCCAGGCACCGGCCGCATCGACATCGAACTGGAACAAGCCCTTGCGGGTGCCGAGATACGCGCGTTGAGCCATGCCTTGTCCCATGATTAACCTCCGGAAAGTGCCTGCAAGATATACACCTGGCTGTCGGGCCGCAAAGCGTCGTCGAGCACGCGCCGCTCGCGGCAGCGGGCGCCGTCGATGAAGATCACCACATTCGGTCGCAATGCGCCCTGCTCGTCGAGCACATAGCCGCGCAGGCGCGGCTGTAGCGCAAACGCGGCATCGAGGGCGGCGCGCAAGCGTGCGGCATCTACGTCCACCGTAGGGACGTCCAGATAGCGTGCCAGTTGTTGCGTAAAATGCAGATGCGCCATGCTGCCCTTCGACGTCGTCGGCCTCGACTCATTCTAGTCCCCTTTGCGGCCAATACAATTAAAATAGCGGCAAGCACACAAGGAGGCCAGGCATGACGATTACCCCGGAAGAACTAGCGGTGCTGATGCAGGAAGTGGAGGTGGCCGATCCCATCGATTTTGCCGACCTGCCCTTCGACGAGCAGGAATTGCGCGGCCTGATCGCCAACCACCTGTGCGAAATGGCCGACGCGATGGAAAGTTTCAGCCCGGAAGACCGCAACCTGGCCTTGCTGGCCGTGGCGGCCAAGCTGGTGCTGGAAAACCTCGTACTGCACGTGCAGCTGCTGCGCCGCCACGGCTTGCCCGTGAGCGACGGCGTGGACGCGCTGCTGCAGCGGCTGAAGGGCGGCAAGCCCTGACAGCCTGCCGCATCAGCGCCCTCGTTTACTGCAAGTTGATGGCCGTCACGCGCGACATGGCATTGCCGTTGTCACTCACCGAACGGATGTAGAGCACGCCATTGCGCGACAAGGCCAGCTTGCCGGCAATCCGGAAACTCCAGACCGCTTTTTGGCTGGCCAGGTCCAGCGCATACGTGCCCTGTTGACCGGCGACAAACAGCAGCTTGTTGGTCGCGATCAGGTCGCCGCCAAAGCGCTCTTCCTTGACCGCCGACAGGGGCCAGCTCCACAGCACGGCGCCCGTCGCCAGGCTGCGCGCTTCGAGCGATGCCGTGGCGTGATTGCCCACATACAACACGCCCTGCGCCGCTACCGGCTGCGTGGTGAACTGGCCGTTGACGCTCCAGCGTACCTGGCGGCTATCCGTATCGACCAGGGTCAGGCTGTTGTCAACGGGAAAACCAGCAGGAAGACGCTGGTTCAGCAGCAGCACGCTGTGCGCATCGGCCAGCACGGGTGCCTGATACAGGCTGGACCGGCTCAATCCAGTCACCACCTGTCCCGGCACGGCCACGCTCCATTGCTGCGCGCCATCGGCACGATTGAACGCGCGCAAGGTACCCGCCGTATTGCCGTACACCGTGCTGGCATTCACGGCCGGCGTCCACTCGTCGACATTGCCCAGCCTCGACAATCCCAGGCTACTTGACCACAGACTCCCGGCCGTCGTGGCATCGGCGCTGATGACGTCGTTATTGCCGCCGACATAGACGCTTGCACCAGCCAGCGTGGGAGCGGTCAGCGGCGAGGTCGCCGTCAGGATACCGTTCGTCTGCGGCTGCGTGGCGGTGGCCAGCTTGACGCCGCTCACGGCGTCAAACGTATGGACGCTGGCCAAGCCCGCCATCGCCAGGCGCGTGCCCGACACGCCAGGTGCGCTCAGTGCGCCATCGAGCGTTTGCGGCGTGCGCCATTGCACGCTGCTGTCGTGCTCGGACAGGGCTATCAAGGTATTGGTATAGATGATTTTCTTCGCATCCTGGCTATCGGCTGCGGATTGCTCCAGCGAGAAATACACGAGACCATTCGCGGCCACTGGCGGGCTCATACGATAAGTTTTTTCTCCGCCAGCGTATTCCCACGTCCAGCGGCGCGAAAATTTCGCCGCATCGACATCGACCGGTACCAGGCCCGTGTGCGCCGCATTGCCATTCGTGCCCTCCCAGTCGCCCGCACCGGGCAGCGCGGCCAGGGCCGGCATATTGCCCTTGAGTGGCGCGACCACCACCTTGTACGGGATGCTTTCGGGCAAATTCTTATATTCGAATTCGAACAAATTCAGGGGAGACAGCGTAATCCGTCCCGTGTAGGTGCCAGGCGCCAGGCCAGGCACGGGCTTGAAGGTCATGCGCCAGCTGTTGTCCGACAGTTTCTGATGATCCGATAGCTGGAAAACCGTCACGCCGTTCGCGTCGGTGGCGCTCCACAGCGGACGCTCGGCCAAATCGCTGCGCACCACCACGTTCACATCGGTACAGGCTTCACCCGGCGCCATATTGCAGTTGCTGCTCACTTCAGACAGGTACAGCACGCGGCGCTCTTCCGGCCCGAAGAGTCCGTCCCCGCCGCCACAACCGGCGATGAATGGCAACGCCAGCATCAGGGCAGGTAACGCGGCGGCACGGTACGCTCCTTGCATCGTTATAGTCATGTATCTTCCATGTTCGGGCTTTCCCATCCGCCACCATGGCAAGATGCAAAACCCATCAAATCTTTTAACATGAAGAAGTGTGAAAAAAATCACACATTGTCACCAGCGCAGGGTAACGTCAACGGTGGCGCACGGCCCGCGCCTGCAGGGAAAGATCGCTTTCGGCCACGGCCACGCAGGGCAGGATGCAGCCGTCGAGCCGTTCATCGGGGCTGATGCCGGGCCAGTCCACCGTGTAGCGTATCTTTCCTTCGGGCATGTGGCACAGGCAGGTACGGCAAGTGCCGTTGCGGCAGGAACTGAGCAGGCGGATGCCGGCCAGCTCGGCGGCGGCCAGCACGGTGGTGCCGGCCTGGGCCGTGAATTGCCAGCCTTGCGGAACGATGGTGATGGTAAAGGTCGCGCTCATGCGCCCAGTGTAACAGTCAGCTTGCCAAGGTCGTCCACTGCGCGCCCGCCGCATGGCTGCGCAGCACGGCTTCGGCAAAGGCCAGGCCGGCCACGCCATCGGTGACGGTGGGCAGCCAGCGCGCCGCCTCCGGTATCGGCGCCCCCGCCTGCAGAGCGCGAATACGCAAGGCCGCATCCAGGTACAGCTGGGCGAACGCTTCCAGATAGCCTTCCGGATGGCCGGCCGGCACACGCGTGGCGTGGCGCGCGGCCGCACTGTCGACCCGGCCCGGACGCAGCAGCTGGCGGTTGCCGCCCTGCGGCGTACACCACAGCGCGTTCGGTTGTTCCTGGTCAAAGTCCAGCTGCGCCTTGCTGCCGAACAGGCGCAATCGCACCGTGTTTTCGCAACCGGTCGCCACCTGGCTGGCCCACAGCGTCCCTTTCGCCCCGTTGGCATAGCGCAGCATCACCTGCACGTGGTCGTCCAGGGTACGGTTCGGTACAAACGTCGACAATTCCGCCAGCACGGCATGAGGCGTCAGTCCGCTGACAAACTGCGCCAGGTGATACGCGTGCAGCCCCACGTCGAGCAGGGTGCCGCCGGGGCCAGCTTTCAGCGGGTCGTTATGCCAGTTGCCCTCGTTCATGCCGCCAGCCGCGATCGCATCGGCCAGCCAATCCTGCGAATACTCGACTTGCACGAGGCGCAGTTCGCCGATCTCGCCCGCCTCGACCATGGCTTTCGCGTGGCGCAGCAGCGGGTAGCCGCTGTAGGTATGCGTGAGGGCAAACAGCACATTTTTCTGTTGTGCCAGCGCCGCCAGCGCCTGCCCCTCCGCCAGCGAGATGCCCAGCGGCTTGTCGCAGATCACGTGGATGCCCGCTTCCAGGAACGCCGTGGCGACGGGCGCGTGCAAATGGTTGGGCGTGACGATGGCCACGGCCTCGATGCCGTCCGCGCGCTGGCTTTCGGCCTGCGCCATGGCGCGGTAATCGCTGTAACAGCGCTCGGGCGCCAGGTGCAGCGCGGCGCCGCTGTCACGCGCGCGCTGCGGGTCGGACGACAGGGCGCCCGCCACCAGTTCATATTGATCGTCGATGCGCGCCGCGATGCGGTGCACGGCGCCGATGAATGCGCCCTGCCCGCCCCCTACCATGCCCAGCCGTAAGCGTCGCTGCATGTCGTCTCCTTATTTCAAGCCAAGCAAGTGATGAATTTGATCCTGGTCCACCGCACTGCCGGCGAAATCGTCGAACGCGTGCTCGGCCACATGGATGATGTGCTCGCGGATGAAACGCGCCCCTTCGGCCGCGCCATCCTCGGGATGCTTCAGACAGCATTCCCATTCCAGCACGGCCCAGCCCGGAAAGTCATACTGCGCCAGCTTCGAGAAAATCGCCTTGAAGTCGATCTGCCCGTCACCGAGCGAGCGGAAGCGCCCGGCCCGGTCTTGCCAGTCAGCATAGCCGCCATACACGCCCTGGCGTCCGTTGGGCCGGAATTCCGCATCCTTGACGTGGAAAGCCTTGATGCGCGCATGATAGATATCGATGAAGGCCAGGTAATCGAGCTGCTGCAGCACGAAGTGGCTGGGGTCGTACAAGATGGACGCGCGCGGGTGATCGTTGACGGCGGCCAGGAAGCGCTCGAACGTCACGCCATCGTGCAAGTCCTCGCCCGGATGCAGCTCATAACAGAGGTCCACGCCCGCCGCGTCAAACGCATCGAGGATGGGCAGCCAGCGTTGGGCCAGTTCCGCGAATGCCGTTTCCACCAGACCGGCGGGGCGCTGCGGCCATGGATACAGATAGGGCCAGGCCAGCGCGCCGGAAAACGTCACGTGCGCCGTCAAACCCAGGCGCTGCGAGGCGCTGGCCGCCCACAACAGTTGCTGCGTGGCCCAGGCCGTGCGGGCGGCGAGATTGCCACGCACGTGTTCGGGCGCAAAACCGTCGAACAGCGCATCGTAGGCGGGATGGACGGCGATCAGCTGGCCCTGCAAATGCGTCGACAATTCCGTCACCTGCAAGCCGTGGCGCGCCAGCAAGGCTTTCACATCGTCGCAATACTGCTGGCTGGCCGCCGCCTGCTCCAGGTCGAACAGCCGCGGCGCCGTCGGCAGCTGCAAGCCCTGGTAGCCCAGGCCGGCCGCCCATTGCGCCAGGTGCTCGAGCGAGTCGAACGGCGGCTCGTCGCCGAGAAACTGGGCCAGGAAAATGGCCGGGCCCTGGATGGTTTTCATGTCAATATCCTATTAGATAAAGCCGGGGTCAGACCCTCAATGCCACTAACGCAAAGGTCATTGCTAGCGCGCGAGGGGGTCTGACCCCAGAATTTAAAAAGGCGAGTTCGGAAAGTAAAACTGCTTGGCATTCTCGCGCGTGATCAGCACCGAGGGAATGATCGTGTTGGCCGGCAATTTATCACCTTTCAGGCGCGCTTCCGTCGTCAGCTTGATGGCGTCGTACATGAACTTCGGCGAGTAGGAGACATCGGCCACGATCAGCGGGTCGGAACCGTCCATGATCTTTTTCACGGCGCCCTTCGCGCCCGCGCCGCCGAACACTTGCTTGATGTCCGTGCGCTTGGCTTGCGCGATGGCCTTTTGCACGCCGATGGCCATGTCGTCATCGGCGGCCCAGACGGCGTCGATGTGCTTGAAGCGGGTCAGGTAATCCTGCATGACCTTGAAGGCATCGTCGCGGTTCCAGTTGCCGTACTTGGCGTCCAGCACCTTGATGTCGGGATGGCCTTTCATCACGGCAGAAAACGCATCGTAGCGCTCGTTGTCCAGGGTGGTTGGCATGCCGCGCAGCACGACGATATTGCCCTTGCCATTCAAACTTTTCGCCAGATACTCGGCCGGCAGCTTGCCAAAGGCCGTGTTGTCGCCCGCGATGTACGCATCCTGCGACTGCGTGTTCGTCAAGCCGCGGTCCACCACCGTCACGTACACGCCCTTGTTTTTGACTTGCGCCACGGGCTGCGTCAGCGAGGCCGATTCGATGGGAAAGATCACCAGGGTGTTGATCTTGTTCACCGTCAACATGTCCTGCAACTGGTTCGCCTGCTCGGGCGCCGTGGCGGCCGTCTTGACGATGATTTTCAGCCCCGGATGGGCTTTCTCCAGCTCCGCCTTGGCCTGGTTCGCCCACCACACGATGCCCGAGGTAAAACTGTGCGTGGCCGTGGGAATGGCCACGCCCACCACCAATTTCTCTGCGGCCTGCGCGCTCGGCAAGGCCCACGCCTGCATCACCAGCACCGCCATCCCTGCTACCCGTATAAAGCTTTTCATGCTGCTCTCCTCCAAGGTTGTGGGCGCCCGTTGGCCGCCCTTTCAGAACGCCGCTCTTGTTTTATTTGCGGCCTCGCTGCAGGAAGGCGACGGCGATGATCACCACGCCTTGCACTGCGGCATTCAGGTAGACACTGATGATGCTGGTCAAATTCAGGATATTGCTGATCACGGACAAGAGGATGGCGCCGATCACGGTGCCGACGATGCGTCCTTCTCCCCCTTTGAGGGCCGTGCCGCCGACGACGACGGCGGCGATGGCTTCGAGTTCCCACAGCAAGCCCGTCGTCGGCGTTGCCGAGCCCAGGCGCGGCACGTACAGCACCGTCGCGATGCCCACGCAGACGCCCAGCAGCATGTAGGTGGCGATCTTGACTCTGTCGACATGGATGGCCGCATAGCGCGCCACTTGCTCGTTGGAACCAATCGCCTGCACATGGCGGCCAAAAGTCGTGCGGTTGAGAATGATGGCACCGGCCGCCGCGACGAAGAGGAAAATCCAGATCGGTATCGGCGCGCCCAGCACGCTCGTGTAATACACGGGGCTGTACAGCTCGGACAGGGTGGCGTCCAGGGTCAGCGCGCCGCCGTCGGCCAGGTAAGTGAGCACGGCGCGGAAGATGCCGAGCGTGCCCAGGGTCACGATGAACGGCTCGATATTGCCTTTGCTGATGAGCAAGCCGTGCATCAGGCCAAAGCCGGCGCCCAGGATCAATGCCATGGCGATGCCCAGCACCAGCATGGTGATCGGCGCCAGGTCGCCGCCCGCCCCTTGCGCCAGCGCATTCATGAAATAGATCATGCAGCCGGCGATCAGGGCCGCCATCGAGCCGACCGACAGATCGATGCCGCCCGAGATGATCACGAAGGTCATGCCGACGGCGATGATGCCGATGAAGGCCGTGCGCGTGAGCACGTTCATCAGATTGTCCACGGTGGCGAAGTCGCCATTGAGCAAGGTGCCCGCGATGCACAGAGATAACAAGCCCAGCACGGGGCCAAAGCCCTTGATGCGCGCGCCGAAGCTGGCAACGGCAGCGGACAGGGGGGATACGGTGGTGTCAGTGCGTGCCGGTTGCATGGGCAATCAACTCCTCTTCGGTCAGGTGGTCAGCAGACAGGGTGGCTTGCAAGGTGCCGGCGCGCATCACGGCCACGCGGTGGCACAGGCCGATCAATTCGATCAGTTCGGATGAAATCACGATCACGGCGCGCCCTTCGGCGGCCAGGCGGTGTATCAAAAAGTAGATGTCGCGCTTGGCGCCCACGTCCACGCCACGGCTCGGCTCGTCGAGCACGACGACGCGCGGGTCCGAATGCAGGTATTTCGCCAGCGCCAGCTTTTGCTGGTTGCCGCCCGACAGCATGCGCGCGCGACTGTCCAGGTCGCCCGTGCGGATATTGAAGTCCAGCACCGCCTTGGCCAGCGCCTGCTTCTCCGCCTTGACATCGAGCCACGGCCGCGCATAGCGTTCCATCGTCATCATGGTGAGGTTTTCCCGTAAACCCAGGTTCACGTGCAAGCCCTTGCCCTTGCGGTCTTCGCTCAAATACGTCATGCCGTGCTGCATGGCTTGCTTGGGGGTACGGATATCCACGGGCTGGCCATTGAGTTCGATCTTGCCCGCGCTGCGCGGACGCAGCCCCAGCAAGGCTTCGAACGATTCCGTGCGTCCCGCGCCCACCAGTCCCGCAAAGCCCAGCACTTCGCCGGCGCGCACCTCGAACGACAGGTCTTTCGACCAGCCGGGCACGCACAAGCCGTCGACTTTCAGGAGCACGGGGGCATCGTTCGCCAGCGCCGCTTTCGCCGGGAACATGTCGGACAATTCGCGCCCCACCATCAGGTTCGCCATCTGCTGGCGCGTGAGGCTGGCCGTCGGTTCGCGCGTGACGAAACGCCCGTCGCGCATGACGATGACTTCATCCGTGTTGCGCTCGACTTCATCGAGCTTGTGCGAGATATACAGAATGGTGACGCCGTCCGCCTTCAGCTGGGCCATGACGGTAAACAATCGTTGGGTTTCCGACGACGTCAGGGTGGCGGTCGGCTCGTCCATGATCAGGAAGCGGGCGCGGCGTGACAGGGCCTTGGCGATTTCCACAAGTTGCTTTTCAGCGACGATGAGGTCGCGGATTTTCGTGTCGGGCGAGACATCCAGGCCCACCTGTTTCAAATAGCGCGACGCCTCCTCGCGCATGGCGGCCTCGTCGAGCAGCCAGCCACGCGTCTTTTCATGGCCGAGGAACATGTTCTGCGCCACCGTCAGGTGTTCGGCCAGGTTGAATTCCTGGTGGATCAGCACGATGCCGGCAGACTCCGCCGCGCGCGAGCTGGTGAAATGCCGGGGCTGGCCATCGATCAGCAGCTGCCCTTCGCTCACGGCTTCGTAGCCGGCGAGGATTTTCATCAGGGTCGACTTGCCGGCGCCGTTTTCGCCCAGCAAGCCATACACGCGCCCGGGCGACAGGGTAAAACTGACGCCATGCAAGACGCGCACGGGGCCGAAATCCTTGCACACCCCTTCGAAACCGACGGCAACGCTCACTATGCACTCCCTCGCAGAATTAATCGGTGTTGCAGCAGCACGCCAGGCACGCTGGCCGCAGGGTTGGCCAGGCGCTGCAGCAACAGTCTCGCCGCCGTCTCGCCCAGTTCGCGCATCGGCTGGGCGATGGTGGTGAGACCGGGGTCGATCTGCGCCGCGATGGCGATATCGTCGAAGCCGATCACGGCCACATCTTCCGGCACGCGTTTCTTCAGCTGGCGCAGCGCGCTCAAGACGCCGATGGCCAGGGTGTCGGAGACGGCAAAGATGGCCGTCGGCGCGTCGGGCTGCGCCATCATCCGCAAGGTGGCGGCCGTGCCCGCTTCATAGTCGAGGCTTTGCACAGTGTGCACCCACTGCGGCTGCACGGGCAGGCCGGCGGCGGCCAGGGTATCCAGATAGCCTTGCTGGCGTTGCCGCGCGTACAGATAGCGTTCATCGGAATTGATCAGGCCGATACGCGTATGGCCGCGCGCCAGCAGATGCGCGACGGCGTCGGAGGCGGCGCGGTGGTTGTCGATGCCGACATAGGGCACGGCCACGGCGGGATCGAATTCGCAGCACGCCACCCACGGCAGGCTGACGGATTCATGCGACAGGGCATGCTGCACCGTGTCCGGGTCGAGGCAAATGGCGCCGTCGGCGCGGTGCATGCGCAGCAAGTCGAAATACGAACGTTCGCGGCCCGCATCGGCGCCCGTGTCGCACAGCAGCACGAAATAGCCATGTTCGCGCGCCACCGTATCGATGCCGCGCACGATCTGCGCATAAAACGGGTTGCCAACGTCGGGCACCATGGTCAAGAGCATGCGGCTCTCGGCCGTGCGCAGGCTGCGCGCCAGGTGGTTCATGCGGTAACCCAGGGCCGCCACGGACGCCAGCACCTTGTCGCGCGTGGGCGCCCGCACTCCTGCCTGCTCGTTCATCACGCGCGAGACGGTGGCCACCGACACGCCCGCATGCGCGGCGACGGCGCTGATGGAGACGGTTTCTGTCGGCAAAAGAGAAGGAAGGGCTGACGGCATGGGGTTTTCACATAAATGTAATCGATTACATTTATAAGCCAGTCGCGCGCCCGATGCAAACATTATCGATGCTGCGCTGCGCAAAAGATGTGCAGAAAGCGGCCTTGTACGGGCCGTTGGAAAAGCTATTTCTGGGGCTGCAAGGCGTTCTGTTGCACGGCAAAACGCCGTGTCGCAGATCAGGGAGAACTTACTGCAGCATCGCGCAAAATGTTTCGGGATTGCCATCAAGAATGACGCCGCTGGGCCAGCGGTGGCTGCGCTGCTGGGCGCGCAGCAAGGATGCGGCCAGGGCCGAGTCGCCATCGACGGCGTAGACGAAGACGGGCATGCTCAGGCTGGCCGCATCCATCAGCAGATTCGGATTGGCATCCAGGCTGCGCGCATCGACGTGCACGCCGGCGGGCATGCCGATCTGCTGCTGCACGCGCCGCAGCCAAGGCTTGTCCAGCTTGGGCGGGCGGGCATTTTTCGCGATATAGCGGCTGACCCGGTTCGTACCGGCCGCCTGCGCATGGCGCGCGTCAAACACGAGCAGACCCAGGTAGCCCTGCGGATCGGCGCGGCGCGCGCACGCGAGGTTGTTTGGCACGCCCGAGGTCAAGAACCAGTTGCCATGCTTGATGTTCGCGCGCAACTGCCCCACCAGAGTGCTGATCGGCGCACACGACGACACGACATCCTTGATTTCCGCATTCAGGGTCTTGGCCGGGAAAGCCGTGGCCAGGTCGGCGACGTCGCTGACGAACGGCGGCGTTTCCGCCGTGGCCACGCCGCGGTTCTTCATGCTGGCGGCGCGCCAGTCGTCGGCCGTCAGCTGCTTGACGGTGCGGGGCGATCCCGTGTCGACGACTCTCCCCGTCAGCAGATCGTGGTGCACCACCCAGCTGCCGTCGCCCAGCAGCTGCAAATCCGTCTCGACGCCGTCCCAGGTGCCGAAATACGTGTTGCGCAGCGCGCTCAGCGAGTTTTCCGGCGCATTGCCGGCGCCACGGTGGGCGTGCACCTTCATGCCCAGGCAGTCGGCCTGGACAGCCGTGCTGGCCATGCTGAGCAGCAAGGCCAGCGCGGCCGCCTTATTGTTGTTGCGCGTGATAGCCATAGTCGATTCCCTGCAAAACATGGATGCGGATCGCTTCGTTGACGGGGTAGCTGTAGCCCTGCCCCACCGCCACGACGTGCGTGATATTGGCCAGGATGGCCTTGCCGGCGAGATTCCAGCGCGTGCTGTCGGGCTCGCCCTGGCGCGTCCAGTCCAGCATTTGCCGGAACAGCTCGCTGCGCGTGACGTTGTTGTCGAGCACCGACAAGATACCCCAGGTGCCCGCAAAGGCCGTCGCCAGCACGCCCGTGGCGATCCAGGCGGAACGGCGGCTCAGCTGCCCATCGGCCCCCGCCTGCTCGCCCCGGCGCATGACCAGCAGCAATAATACGACGGTGGCGATCAAATACAGCAATTTGGAAAAGTGGCCGATGGCACCCAGCAGCGAGAAGAACAGGGCCACGGGCGGCACGATGGCGGCGCGCGCCGCTTCCTTGCCTTCGTGGAAGAACCTGCCACCCGCTTCAAAATCCGCGCGGCTGGCGCGGTATTCCACCAGTTTTTCCGCCGTCTGGCGATCGAGGAACTGCTCGAACAGGCGCCCGAACTCGGCCGGACTGGCATACGATGCCTGCACCGTGGCGCCAGCCGGCAGTTTCAACGCTTCGCGCAATTGCGCCTGCACGCCGGGGCGCGCGACAAAGGCGGCAAACGGCAAGCCCGGCGGGATGCGCTCGCCGCGCACGGAGACGCCCTTGCTGGCCGCCTCGGCCGCATAGCGGCGCTTGACGGCGGCGCGGAAGCCCCGCTCGTCGTCGGTACGCCAGTTGGCGGGCACGGGCACTTTCTTGCGCACATTATTGACGACGGCCGCCTGGCGCCGCATCGGCACCGAATGCGGCTGCCAGCCACGGCGCGACAGGCTGCTCACGTATTCCTGCCACGAGGATTGCTGCTTGGCCAGCAAGCCGGGATCGCTGTCTGGGATGATGCCCGCATACAATTCCCACTTGCCGGCCAGCTCGCGCATGGCTTCCTGATATTTGTCATAGTAACCGGACGGGCCGCCCGCCACCTGGCGCACGTTGGCGCGCACCAGCTGCTCCTTGGCCGGCCCCATGCGCTCGTCAAGATGGCGCACGGACACGGCCAGAAAGGGGAACAGGGCCAGAAAGGACTTGCCTTCCGGCTTGGCGAACAGGGTGGGATCGTCGACCAGGCCCTGCAACTGCAAGCTGCCGCCTACCAGCGAACGCTGCAGCAATGTGGTGTTGAAGGCCATGCGGCGAAATTCCGCGTCGCGCGTATTGACCAGCACATTCACCGTGGTTTTCAGCACGCCGAAGACGACGCCGGCCGTCACCACGCAGCAGACGATGATCTTTGTCCAGCCGGGGCCGCTGCCATTGTTCTTCAGGCGGCGGCGCCACATCAGTTGCAGCACCACCAGCGCGGCGGCGATGCCGGACAGGCTGCGGCCATAGAATTCCACGCCTTCCACGTCTTCCGGCTTGACGTTGCCGCCCACCACGTCGAGCAGGCGGGCATTGAAGCCCAGTTCGAAACACAGGTAAATGATCGTCAGGACGATCAGGATCAGGGTCTGCCGGATCTGCAGACTGCGCAAACTCGCGGCCATCTTATTTCCTCAAATCGATGACGACGGGCTTGATTTCTTCGGCCTGGAAGATCATCGGCGCCGCCGGGGTAGGCGCCGCGCTGCGCGGCGCGGGCAGGCTGGTGGCGGCGGGCGCCGCTGCCCTGGCCGGGGTATCCTGGCGGCGCGGCTTGGCGCTGGCGCGTCTGCCCGCTTTCGGCGCGGCGGCCGGCGCCGGAGCGGCAGCCGGCGGCGCCGGGATCACGCGGCCGCTGTCGCCGCCGCTCCCAGGCAGGGTGGCGATGACGGGGCCGGTGGCGCGCAAGGCGTCGTCGGCAAACGGCTGGGCGCGCGTATCGACGCCGGGCGGCACGGCCACGCTGGCGTTGAGCAGGCGGTTGTCCGTGTAGATCATGCGCGACAGACGGTTGTAATTGGGAAAATCGATATTCAGCGATTTTGCGTCCGCCGCCAGCTCCACGCGGGGACGGTCCTTGCAATTGCCGACCGTCCACTGCAGCACGTCCGTGCCCTGGAAAGCCAGCACTGCATAGCGGTAGGCGCAGCCGCGCTCCTGGGTTTCGACGATCACCACGGTGCGCTCGCCCACGTTTTCCACGCGCGCCACGCGGGCCGTGATGGCATTGGCCAGCGGCACGACGCGGAAGGCCTGCGACAGCTTGATCGAATACTTGCCCTTCGGATCCTTGCGCAAGGTACCTTCCGTGCCGTCGCGCAGGCGGAAGGTGGAAAGCGGCGTGCCGAACAGCTCGGCCGTATCGAGGCCCACCATCACGCCGCCACGGCCATTCGGCGTCATGGCGCAGCCCGTCAACAGGACGCCGGCGGCCACGCCAGCCATCAGCTTGCGCCAGTGCGCGGATGCAAAATTCTTATACATTGTCATGCTAGATAACTTTCTCTTATTTCGGGGTCAGGGATTGATGACGGCCAGGGGATTGCCCGGTCCCGGTGGCGACAAGACTTTCTGGCGGTCGCGCGACAGGAGGGTAAAAGCGCCCAGGGTGTCCGGGCCGGCGACGATTTCCAGCTGCTCGCGCTGCAGCCAGGTGCGGATTTCCGCTTCGCTTGCCTCGGCGCGGAACAGCACGCGCGTGCGCACGCCCGTCTCGATGCCGCTACCACTGCCGCTGCGGAATTGCGCATTGCCAACCTCAGCGCCGTCTCTCGGCAGGAATAGCCACGCCGATTGCACCAGCATCACGCTGGCGGCCACGGCTGTGACAAGTTTGAGCCAGCGGTTCGCATTGGCCGCCCGCACGGGCTTCGCTACCGGTGCCAGCGCATCAGCCGTAGCGATCTGCAACTGCTGCAAGCCCTGGCGCAGCAATTGCCGGTAGGCCACGCGGCCATCCTTGCCCAGCTCAGTCGAGAGCGGCGTGCCCGTCAAGGCGTAATCGTCGCCGGGCAAGGCCACGCGGGCAATCACACCAGGCGCGCTAGGGGCAACATTCGCGCGGCCATGCCGCTCCAGCCAGCGCGCCGCCTGCAGGCGCTCCTGGCTGAACACGCCCAGGCAGGCGCCCAGGTCCGTCACGGCCAGGGTCACGGGCATGTCGCACAGCACCAGACCGGCACGCGGGTCGACCGGGGCGTCGCGCTCCTCGACCACGAGACCGCAGGCGTCCGCATACGCGGTGTCGGGCGTGACGAGCCAGCCGCGCCAGCACTGCCGCGTGCTGTCCCAGGCGTCGAGCAGCACGGCGCCAAAGCCGGGACAACGCGCCAGCAGGTGGATCTGCCCGCCGGCGATGGGGCGCCCGGCCAGCGGCGCGGCATCGCTGCGGCGCGCGAAGCGTTCCATCACGTGCTCCGGCACGGCGATGCCGCGCCACTCGGGGGTCTCGCCCGCCACCTCGCCGTCCAGCAGTTCGGCGGCAGACGGGGGCGACGGCAGGCGCGCGGCAACGATGGCCAGTGTGGGCGTCAATGCAGTCATGCCGGTGGCCTTTCATCAATGTTCGGGTGGGTGGACGCGGGGTCCAGGTGCAGGGATAACGCGGCCACGCACAAGATATCCAAAACTATTTGCGCCGCCTGCAAGTCGCGCGCAGACAGCGCATCGCCCACGCGCAGCTTGAGCAAGGTCAAGACCCAGCTGCCCAGCAGGGTGGCGCGGTGGGCCGGCGCGACGATCTGGCGTCCCGCGCTGTCGGGATCGCCCTTCTGCCGGTGCACGAGGCCCAGCTTGCCGCCGTGGTAATGCGCGGAAGCGATCTGCTCGGCCAGTTCCTTGACGGGCATGCCTCCGCAGCCGCAATGGCGCAGCAGCAAAATCAAGTCGCGCGGCAAGGTGGCGATGAACACATCGGCCGCTTCGCGTACCTGCAGTGGCGTGAGCCGGTAGTCGCGCAGCGGTTCGGCATAGGCGTCGGGCGCGCGCAGCTCGCAGCCTTCCTGCGCATCGGCATCTTCATCATCACGCTGCTTGCGCAGCTGGTCGATGATGAAGCGCTTGAAGTACAAAAACAGGGCGCCGACGTGGTGGGGCGCCGCCTCGCTGTCGCCGTGCAGGACTTTTTCGATGAAGAACTGGTGGCGCAAGTCGGCCAGCGAATCGCCCAGCGACGCCGCCTCGCGCGGGCGGCATGGGGTCAGCGCGGCGATGACGCGCTGGTAAAACTCGCCCAGTTCACCTTGTGTCAGCTGATGGCGGCGGGTCCAGAAAGCATGAATCCGTTCAAATTGTTCCGATTGCACAGCCGGTCCGATCGTGTGTTGGGGCGGCGCGCGCCACTGGCCGGGAGCGAGGCTGGCCGGTCAAGAGAAAATACGCTGGACAACAAGACAAACTTGTCAGTCAGGTAAAATGCATTTAGGCAATTTTCTCATACCGTACTGGAAATCGCTAACTTTTGTTACTTCCACGACAATTTCCGAGACCCCGATGCATCGCCTGATTCCCCTGTTTTTCAGCCTGTTCTTTTTACTGGGCAGCAACATGGCGCACGCCGCCGTGCCAGCGGCTGCCGGCAAGCGCATCGCCCTGGTGATCGGCAACGCGGCCTATCCGCAACCCTTATTGAATCCCGTGAACGATGCGCGCGCCATGGCCGAACGCCTGCGCCGCCTGGGCTTTGACGTGCTGTTGCGCACGGACATCACGGCGGCGCAGCTGCAAAAGGCGTCGGCCGAGTTTTCCACCCAGGCGCGCGGCGCCGATATCGCCCTCGTGTTTTACGCGGGCCACGGCGCGCAGGCGGGTGAAGCCAATTATGTGCTGCCGCTGGGCGCCAACATGCATGCGCTCAGCGCTGCCGCCATTGCCGTGCAAGGCGTGTCCGTCTCCAGCCTGGCGGGCGACTTGCAACGCACGGGCGCGCGCGGCGCCGTGCTGATCCTCGACGCTTGCCGCCAGGAATATACGCGCGGTGGCGCCGTGGCGGTCCCTGGCGGCGGCAATGCGGCCGGCCACGGCTTTGCAGATACGGCCGCTCCACGCGGCGTGGTGATCGCCTATTCGGCGGGGCCGGGTGCCCTGGCGCGCGATTTCTGGTCGCCCGATTCGCGCAACAGCCCCTACACGAGCGCCCTGCTCGACGCGCTCGACGCCCCGGGCTTGCCCATGGCCGACGTGTTTTCGCAAGTGGCGGCCAGAGTCGCCGCCATGACGCACGACGTGCAAAAGCCGCGCGTGTCGTTCGGCGAAACGTCGGCCCGCCTGGTGCTGAACATGGGCAGCGGCAAGGGCGTCAGCCAGCCGCCAGCCGGCGTGCTGGCATCGGGCAACAACGGCATGCGCGCCCCTGCCCCAGCGGTGGAAAAGCCGGCCGCACCCGGCGCCAAGGTGTGGCCAGGCAATGTGCTGCAAGACATCAACCATGAAATCCGCATGCAGATCGCGGCCCGCCCGTTTCCCCGCCAGCAGCTGGAAAAGCGCGCGCGCGGCGGCGATCTGGTGGCGCTGACGGCCCTCGGCTATGGCATCGGCGGTGGCGATGCCGGCGTCAAACAGCCGAAGATCGGCATGCAGTGGCTGGAAAAGGCGGCCGCCAAGGATTTCCCGATTGCCCAGACCTATCTGGCCGAATTGCTGATGGTCAAGGGCGACCCCGCGTCGCTGAAACGGGCCGGCGTGCTGCTGGACGCCGCCTCGCAGGCCGGCTACACGGCCGCCCATGCCTACAAATTCGACCTGGCACGGCGCACGGGCGCGCCGCCGCAAGACGCGGCACGGCATTTGCAGGACGCCTTCATGGGCTTGATGAAGGATTACCAGGGCGCCGCCAAAGACCTGATGCAGCCGCCGAAAAAATAACTCAAAATAATTTTGGATTTCCCTGAACTGCCTCCGTTATCCGTGGGTACATGCAATACAGCATGACAGTGACCAGGGAAATCCCATGCAAGCATCGAGCACGGCAGCAACCATTACCACCGGCCAACGGGGCCGCATCCTCGCCTACAAGCCCAGCGGACAAGGTTCCGTCAGCGTGGCCGGCATCCAGCATGCCTTCGACGTCAGTACCCACTGGCGCTCGGACGTGGCGCCCGCCATCAATGCCGTCGTCGACGTGCGCTTCGATGACGCCGGCAGCCTCGCCAGCGTCAGCGCCGTGGCGACGCAGCAACTGGCGCAGGAAGAGATGGCCGGCGCGGCCAGGCTGGCGCGCGACAAGGGCCAGCAGCTGTGGGGCCAGGCCGTCTCGGCGCTGGGCATCAAGGTGCTGGCGACTCTTGGCGTCCTGATCGCCGGCGCCTTTGTCTTCAACACCCTCGGCATCCGCCTGTTCGCCTCCGTTTCGCGCACCTACTGGCAACTGCTGGGCCTGTCCGCCGACAGCCTGGAAAGCTTTACCCGCGCTGGCGGCGGCGGTTTTACCTCCGCACAATGCTTCTTCCTGCTGGCCCTTGCCGGATGCTGCGCCACCATGGCCAGCAAGAACCCGAAAGCGGCGCTGGGCAAGTGCGCGCCGCTGCTGTTCGTCATCATCCACAGCAGCTTGCTGTTCATCCAGATCAAGGGCGCCGTCAGCGACGCGGGCAACGCCATGGGCGGCATCATGGGCAGCCGCGCGGCCCGCATGGCCGAGCAGATGGCCAGCGAAATGCTGGGGCAAGTGTGGCAGGGACTCTCGTTTGGCATCGGCTTTTACCTGGTGCTGGCGTCTTCGATCGTCCTGGCCGCTTACGGCGTCGGCGAATACAAACGTAAAACCATCGGCTAAATCACCTCACACATTCACTGAAGGAAATATCATGCAACGTACCCTCCCTGCCCTGCTCGCCATCGCCGTGATCCTGTCCGCCTGCGGCAAGACGGACAACGCCACACCGGTCGCCTCGGCGCCCGCCACCAGCGTGGCCGACATGGCCGCCAAGGCGCAAGTGAAGGCGGCGGCCGCCAGCCTGCCGCAAGCGGACCCGGCCACGCCAACGTCCAGCTATGTCGACATCACCAGCGGCAACCAGTTGATGTACAGCTACATCGCCCTGTCCGGCGTGCCGCCCGACTATGCGGCCGTGGCGCAGCGCATCTCGCGCGACTATGCGGGCAGCAACGATGCCTTCCGCAAGCAGGAAGTGCTCGACGCGCTGAAACCGCAGATCGATGCCAAGGTCAGCGAAGCGAAAACCAAACGCTACCTGCGCTACCAGATCAATGGCCAGGGCGCGCTCTCGCCGTACGCGATGGACAAGGCCGCCTTCCCCGCCAAGTTCGCCGAAGCGGGCACGTATTACTACATGTACGACAATGGCGACTACAAGCTGGCGTTCACGAATGGCGACGGCTACTCGCTGCTGAAAGTGGACCAGGACGCGGCGCGCAAGATCGAGGCGGCGCGCAGCGGCTACAAGGATTTCGCCATCATCGTGTATGCCTACGCCCAGGAAGCGGACATGGCCGGCAACCAGGTCAAGGCGCAGATCGTCAAGGTGGCGATCAAGCTGAACGGGGAAGAAATTTCCGTCAGCCAGGCGCGGTAGAACGGACTCGGTTACACTGTTCGCCACATTGCATCGGGATAGTGACATGGGCGAACAGACACTGGCGGAACAACATCTGGCGCGGGGCCAGCAACTGCAGCGGCAGGGCAAGCTGATCGAGGCGATCAACGCCTACCAGGCTGCTTTTAAACAGGACCCGGCCCTGGCCGAAGCCCAGCATTTCCAGGGCCTGGCGATGCTGGAGCTGGGCCAGGGCGCCATCGGCCTGGGTTTGCTGAAACTGTCGCTCAAGCAACAGCCCGACAATGCCCTGTTCCACTACAACCTCGGCAACGTGCTGCGCGGCACGGACAGCGAGGCGGCGCTGGCCAGCTACGCGACGGCGGCGCGGCTGGCGCCGCACGAGCACGACTTCGCCATCAGCCACGCTGAATTACTGCTGGGAAAACAGCGTCTGATGGAGACCATCGCCGAACTGGAACGGGCCCATGTCCTGCGTCCGCAGCGCTGGCAAACCCTGCAGGGCCTGGCCGAGCTGTATTACCGCACGGGACAGCAGGAACTGGCGCTGGCCCGCTACGCGCAAGCCCTGGCGCTGCACCCGGCGCTGGAACAGACGTGCCGCATCGGCTTTGCCAGCCCGCAAGCGGAACGCCCTGAAACGTTGACGACGCTCAATGTCGCGGACACCCTGCACGATTTTATCGGCGAAACCGACCTGCACATCGTCGACGATTTCCTGCCCGACGCGGCCGCATGGCGCGCCCAGGCGCTGGCTTTGCCGTTCGAGCAGCAGCGCTATGCGGGACAGAATTATCCGGGCAGCCAGACGGCGGGCCAGCCCAGTCAAGCCATCATGGAGCGCATCGCCACGGCGCTGGGCCGCCCCATCCGCTTCATTTCACCCGACAACGGCTCGTATCGCCTCAGCTATGCGGACGCGATGGCGCGCACGGATATCCACGTGGATAACGAGACGGGCAACAATTTCAACTTCTATGCGGGCGTGCTGTACCTGAACCCGCCCGAGCAGTGCCAGGGCGGCACCACCTTCTGGCGCCACCAGCCCAGCGGCTGGTATCGGAGACTGCCCGAAGCGGACGTGAAGGCGGGCGGCTACGCCAGCTTCAAGGACTTCCAGAAGCGCTGGCTGCCGAACAGTAAAGTACAGAAATTCAACGACTTGCAGGAACAGCGCGACAGTTGGCAAGCGCTGCTGGAAGTACCGATGCGCCATAACCGCCTGATCGTCTACAAGGGCCACTACTTTCACTCGATCAGCAATGTGTTTGGCGATACGCCGGAAAATGGACGATTGGTGCAGCTGTTTTTCTTTGAAGTGCCCGATTGAGCAGCGTAAATCCGGGGTCAGACCCGCCGGGTCTGACCCCAGCTCTTCAGCCGTCGGGTCAATACATATCTTGCGCCGTCGCCCGCACAGCTTTGAGCAGCATATCCGCCCCCGGCGACAGCAAATGATCCTGCTGGCGGATGATGCCGAACGCATCCATCTTGCACGGCAATTCGATGGGCAAAATGCTCAGCACGTTCAGTGATTCGTAGTAATGCGCCACTTCCGTCGGCATCACGTGCAGCGAATCCGTCTGCTGCAGCAGAGACGTAATCAAGAGCAAGGCGGTCGTGTCGACCACGTCGACGGGCGGCTCCAGGCTGGCGCGGCGGAACATCATGTCGAAGCGGTGGCGCAGGATGCTGCCTTGCGGCGGCAAGATCCACGGCTGGCCCGCCAGGTCCTTCAATTGCAAATTCTTGCGCGACAGCAGCGGATGGCCATTGCGGGCCACGGCGCTGGCCGGCTCTTCCGTCAATTCCTCGTAGATGAGGCCGGCGCTGCTTTCCTTTTCCAGGATGCGCCCGATCATGAAGTCCAAGGTGCCGTGCTGCAGCATGTCCATCAGGGTATTGCTGTGCTCCAGGTGCACGCCGATGCGCATCAAGGGCGCCTGCTGCTTGATGCGGGCAATCGCGCGCGGCAGCAAGGCCATGGCCGGCGTCATGATGACGCCCACTTCCACCTGGCCCGTGAGGCCCGACTTCAGGGCGACGATGTCGTCATGCGCCAGGGACAAGCTCGTCAAGGCCATGCGCGCGTGGCGTATCATCGTCTCGCCGTAGATGGTCGGCTCCATGCCGCGCGGCAGCCGGTCGAACAGGCGCACGTCGAGCATCTCTTCCAGGTCCTTGATTTGCTTGGACGCGGCCGGCTGCGTCATGTGCAATTCTTCCGCCGCACGGTGGATGTTGCGCTGCTCGTCAAGGGCGATCAACAGCAGCAATTGCCGCGTCTTCAGGCGGGCTCGCAAGAACCAGTTGGGGTTGAGGGTATCCATGAATAAATCATATCATGATCGATATCAGTTTCTAGCTGATATCGATATTACAGATATCGGTGTGTCTCCTTTTTGCGTGTCGTCCAGCAGCGTTCAGGATGCCTTGCAGGCGGCGCCGGGATTGGGTGCCGGGCCATCTGTCTGATGGATGAATTCGATGGTGCCGTCCGGCTTGTATTTCAGCTCTTCCACGGCCACGGAACGCCGGTACTCTCCGCCGCCAGGCAACTTGTCGTTGTGATAGAAGATGTAGGACTTGCCGTTGAATTCGATGATGGCCTGGTGGATGGTTTTCACGACGGCATTCTTGTCCATGATGGTGCCGCGGAAATGCCACGGGCCTGTCGGCGTCGGGCCCGTCGAATACGCCGTTTCTTCCGGGAAGTTGCGCGAGTACGACAGGTAATACGTCCCCGCATGCTTGTGCATATAGGCCGCTTCCGTGAACGCATCCATGCCAAAAGTCAAAATCGGGCCATCGAGCTCCGTCATGTTCGCATTGAGCTTGGCGTACTTCAAGACCGTGTTGCCCCAGTAAATATAGGCCTGGCCATCCGTGTCGATGAAGACGGCCGGGTCGATGTCATCCCAGGGTATGGCCGTCTGCTTCGTCATGTCGTTCGTGATCAGGGCGCTGCCGCGCGCGTCGACGAACGGCCCGGTCGGGCTGTCGGACACGGCCACGCCGATGGCCTTGCCGGGGATGGTCTTGTGGTCGACGGTCGAGTAAAAATAGTATTTGCTGCCGCGCTTGACGATGTCGCCGGCCCAGGCATCCTTGCCGGCCCAGGCAAACGTGGAAAAGCGCACGGGCGAGCCGTGGTCCGTCCAGTTCGCCATGTCGCACGAGGAATACACACGCCACTCGTTCATGCGATAGTCCGTGTCGGTAGCGCTGGCCTCATCGTGGCCGACGTACAAATACACCCTGCCATTGTCGACCAGCGCGGCAGGATCGCCCGTGTAGATATCTTTCACGATGGGATTGGCCGCCTGCGCGCCGAATGGGGCGCAGGCGAGCGCCGCCGCCATGCCGATGGCCGCGGCAAGTGTGTGTTGCTTGAACATCAGATTAACTCCCGTTGGTATTTTTCTGGCCCATGGCCATCAGTCTTTGCACGACGCAAAAGACAAACAGCAGGCCGCCGATGACGATCTTGGTCCACCACGAGCTCAGCGTGCCATCGAAGGCGATCAGGGTCTGGATGGTGCCAAGCACCAGCACGCCGGACAAGGCGCCCGCCACGTAGCCGTAGCCGCCGCTGAGCAGGGTGCCGCCGATGACGACGGCGGCGATCGCGTCCAGTTCCGTGCCTTGCGCATGCAAGCCATAGCCGGACAGCATGTAGAACGCAAACAGCACGCCACCGAGCGAAGCGCAAAATCCGCTGAAGGCATAGATCAGCACCTTGGTGCGGCCCACGGGCAAACCCATCATCAGGGCCGACTGTTCATTGCCGCCTATCGCATACACGGCGCGGCCGAACGGCGTGGCGTGCGCCAGCCAGATGGCCAGCAGCAGGGTCAGCACGGCAATGACCACGCCGGGCGAGACGAAGCCACCGAGAAATTGCAGCTGCGTCTGCGACATGGCCACGAACAGCGGATCATCGATGGTGATGGAATTGATGCTGATCAAATAGCACAGCCCTCGCGCCAGAAACATGCCGGCCAGGGTGACGATGAACGGCTGCAATTTGAAATAATGGATCAGCGCGCCCATGCTGGCGCCAAACACGGCGCCCAGCGCCAGCACGGTGGCGATCACCAGCAGCGGCGGCCAATGCGCCACGTTCAGCAGCCAGGCGGCGATCATGGTTGACAGGGCCAGCACGGAGCCGACGGACAGGTCGATGCCGCCGGAAACGATGACGAAGGTCATGCCAACGGCGATGACCAGCAAAAAGGCGTTATCGATCAATAAGTTAAAAATGACCTGCGTCGACAGCAGGCCCGGATAGGCGGCACCGCCCAGGCCCAGCATCACTACCAGCAGCAAGACCGTGACGAGCGAGGTGAAATACGGGGTGTGCAGCAAGCCCTTCATGCTTTTCTCCGATGCAGCAATTGCTTGAACTCCGACGATTGCGACAGGCAGACGAGGAAGACGACGACCGACTTGACGACCATGTTCACCTCGGGCGGCACGCCCAGCGAATAGATGGTGTAGGTCAGGGTCTGGATGATGAGCGCGCCGATCATGCTGCCCACGAGGCTGAACTTGCCGCCGGCCAGGGACGTCCCGCCCAATGTCACGGCCAGGATGGCGTCCAGTTCCAGCATCAGGCCCGCATTGTTCGCGTCGGCGCTCTTGATGTTCGAGCTGATCATCAGCCCGGACAGGCCCGCGCAGGCCGCGCAAAAGACGTAGACGAAAAAGATCAGGGTCGCCGTCCTGATGCCCGCCAGGCGCGCGGCGACGGGGTTGATGCCGACGGCCTGGATGAACAGGCCCAACGCGGTTTTCCGCATCAGCACGGCCGTGATGAGGAACACGGCAGCGACGAGGAACAGCGAGAACGGCAAGCCGAACAGGTAGCCGCTGCCGATGAAGAAGTACGGCTGATAGTAGACGGTGACGATCTGCCCATCCGTCAGCAATTGCGCCAGGCCGCGCCCCGCCACCATCAATATCAATGTCGCGACGATGGGCTGCAAACCGAGGCCCGCCACCAGCACGCCATTCCAGGCACCGCACAGCAGGGCCGCGCCCAGGGCGGCGGCCAGGGCCCAGCCCATGGGAATGTTGCTCACGTAGGTCGGCACGCCGTTGTCCATCACCATCGTGCCGCCGATCAGCATGGCGGCCACCGTGCCGGACAGGGCCACGACGGCGCCCACGGAAATATCGATGCCGCGCGTGGCGATGACCAGGGTCATGCCCAGTGCCGCCAGCATCAAGGGCGCCGCGCGGTTGACGATGTCGATCACGCTGCCATACAAATGGCCATCGCGAATTTCCAGATGGAAAAATCCGGGGATGGCAAAGAAGTCGACCAGCAACAGCAGCAACAGCGCGGCCAGTGGCCGGCTCAGGGGATGGTGTAACACGGTATGCAAGGACGTCCCCGTAGTGGAAGCCGGACGCGCCAGCGGCGCGCTCGATGGCGTGGATAAACTCATGTGGCGTCTCCGGCGATCACTTGCAGCACGGAACTATCGTCGAGCTCGCCGCGCGCATAGTCGCCACACGCCTTGCGGTCGCGCATGACGACAATACGGTCGCTGCAGCGCAGCACTTCCGGCAATTCGGACGAGATGAACAGGATGGCCATGCCCTTGCGGCAGAGTTTGCTGACATAACTCATAATTTCCTGCTTGGCGCGCACGTCGATGCCGCGCGTCGGTTCATCGAGAATCAGCATGGCCGGCGACGTCACCAGCCAGCGCGCCAGCAAGGCTTTCTGCTGGTTGCCGCCCGACAGGCTGCCGATCGGCGTTTCGATGCTGGCCGTCTTGATGCCGAGCGCCTTGACGTACTCGTCGGCCAGCGCCTGCTGGCGTTTGAAGGGGATGGCGCGCAGCAAACCGGTGCGGGCCTGCAAGGCCAGAATGATGTTTTCGCGCACGGACAGCGACAAAATCGCGCCCTCATGCTTGCGGTCTTCCGAGCAAAAGCCGATATCGCGCGCAATCGCGTCGCGCGGCACGTGGAACTGGCGCGGCTTGCCCTGCATGCTGATGGAACCGGAATCGGCCTTGTCGGCGCCGAACAGCAGGCGCGCCAGCTCCGTGCGGCCGGAACCGAGCAAACCTGCCAGGCCCAGCAATTCACCCTGGCGGATGTGGAAATCCATGGGCAGCAAGGCGCCCTTGCGACCGAGGCCCTGCGCTTCCAGCACCGTGGGACCAAAGCTGGCGGGGCCCGCCTCTTGCGCCAGATCAAGCGCCTGTTCCTGCGTGTCAGCCGCCACGCCGATCATCTTGTTCACCAGCGCCAGGCGCGACAGTTCGCTGCATGCGTATTCTCCCTCGCGCTCGCCATTGCGCATGACGGTGATGCGGTCGGAGATGGCGTAGGTCTGGTCGAGAAAGTGGGTCACAAAAAGAATCGCCATGCCCTGCTCGCGCAGGCGGCGCAGCACGGAAAACAGCAGATTGACTTCCGCCTCGTCCAGGCTGGACGTGGGTTCGTCGAGAATCAGCACGCGGGCCGAAATGTTCAGCGCGCGCGAAATGGCCACCATTTGCTGGATGGCCAGCGGAAAGCTGGACAGTTGCGCCGTGACATCGATATCGATCTGCAATTGCTGCAGCAAGGCACGCGCCTGTTGCTGCATGGAACGCCAGTCGATGATGCCCAAGCGGCGCGGATAGCGGCCGATAAAGATGTTTTCCGCCACCGACAGGTTCGGACACAGATTGACTTCCTGGTACACGGTGCTGATGCCGAGCAGCTGCGCATCCGAGGTCGAGGCGGGGGCGATGGGCTTGCCCTCAAACAGGATCTGGCCGCTGTCGGGCGTATACACGCCCGTCAGCACCTTGATCAGCGTCGATTTCCCCGCGCCATTTTGCCCCATCAAGGTATGCACTTCACCCGGATACAGGCGCAGGGCAACGTCGCTGAGGGCTTTGACGCCGGGAAAGGACTTGCTGATGCCGCACAACTCCAGCAAGGGAGCCGGCGCGGCCATGTGATGCGCTTGCGTCTTCATCATGCGGCAAACTTAGTACTTACGGTTCGGGAATTCCTTGGCTGCCACCTCGGCAGGGAACACGCCTTCCACCGTCGTGATGCGCGCTGGCACGGGTTTGCCGGCCACCACGTCGCGGGCGATCGACATCAGTTGCGGGCCCAGCAGCGGGCTGCACTCGACGGTGACGTTCAGCTTGCCGGCGATCATCGCCTCGAACGCGCCTTTGACGCCATCGATCGAGATGATGATGATGTCCTTGCCCGGTTTCATGCCCGCTTCTTCGATGGCCTGGATGGCGCCGATGGCCATGTCGTCATTGTGCGCGTACAGCACGTTGATCTTCTTGCCTTCGGCCTTCAGGAACGCTTCCATCACTTCCTTGCCCTTGGCGCGCGTAAAGTCGCCCGTTTGTGAACGGATGATCTTCAGCTTGGGATTCTTGCCGATGACTTCCTGGAAGCCTTCCTTGCGGTCGATGGCCGGCGCGGAACCCACCGTGCCCTGCAGCTCGACGATGTTCAGCGTGGCATCCGGGGTTTTCTTGGCGTGCTCGAGTAACCATTGCCCGGCGCGGCGGCCCTCTTCCACGAAGTCGGAGCCGATGAAGGTGACATACAACGATTTGTCGGCCACGTTGACGGCGCGGTCCGTCAAGATGACGGGGATCTTGGCGGCCTTGGCTTCGCGCAGAACCGTGTCCCAGCCCGATTCGACGACGGGCGAGAAGGCGATCACGTCAACCTTTTGCGCGATGAACGAGCGCAGGGCCTTGACCTGGTTTTCCTGCTTCTGCTGGGCATCGGCAAATTTCAGGGTGACGCCATCTTTCTTGGCGGCCTCCTTGATGGAGACGGTATTGGCGGTGCGCCATTCGCTCTCGGCGCCTACCTGCGAAAAGCCCATGACGAGCGGCTTGGCGGCGAAGGCGGACGAAGTAGCGAAGGTGGTGGCGGAAAAGGCCAACAGCATGGCGCTGGCGAGGAGTGTGCGGCGTGTCAATGTCATTCTTGTCTCCAGTTTTTTTGGAATACCATCACAGCCGGATGCCGGATGGGCGGTTTTTTATGAACCCATGGTAGGAGAAAGCAACATAGCCATCCAATCAATTCTTTTTCGCTTGCGATACCGATTTGCGTATCACCTGGCGCACATCTCCCGCCCTCTCAGGGTGTGGCGGCCGGCAATTCGCGGCTGTGATAACGGTTCAAGTCGAGCGGATCCACCTGCGGCCAGCCATCCTTGTCCCACGTCATGGGCAGGATCTTGAGTTTTTGCAAGTAATTGTCCGCCGTTTCATACGCGTGCAGCACCAGATAATCCTTGCCGTCAAACGTGTACGCGCTGTTGTGGCCCAGGCCTTGCCAGTCCTTGTCGCCTTTCAACACCACCGTGCCGCCGCCCTGCGCCATGTCGCGCCCGTTCTTGTCCAGGTACGGGCCTGTCACACTTTTCGAACGCCCCACGGCCAGGTGATACGTGCTTTTTTCCTTCTGGCAGCACAAGCCCCAGGAAACAAAGAGAAAAAAATCGTTACCGCGCTGGAAGATGAACGGCGCCTCGATTTCCTCCGGTGCGGGCTTGAATTCACCGGCGCGCGGCGGCAGGGGGACGCGTCGAGCCAGGGAATGCCACTCCTGCGGTTCCGCAATGCGGGTCCGGTCCTTGTTGAGTTTCACCAGCTTGATGCCGTTCCAGAACGAGCCGAACGACATCCATGGCGTGCCCTTGGCATCGGTGATGATGTGCGAATCGATGGCGTTCCACTCGTCGCGCTCGGGCACGGATTGCAGCAGCATGCCCTGGTCGACCCAGCGGTAGTCGGGCGAGCGGGGGTTCAAGGTGGCGTTGACGGTCACGCCGATGCCCGAAGTGTTCTTGCCGAAGCCGGAGACCGAGTAATACAGGTAGTATTTGCCGTCGTGGAATTGCACGTCGGGCGCCCAGATATGGTCGTCGAACGACGGCGCGGCCTTTTTCGCCCACGTGGGCTGGCCCGCGAAGACGCGCCCTTCCGGCTGCCAGTCGCGCATATTTTTTGAGCTGTAAAAGGTGATGCCGGGGCCCGTGCTGTACAGATAATACGTGTCGCCTTCCTTCGCCATCACGGGGTCGTGCACGCTGACCTGGGCCGCCTGGACGGGGTTGAAGGCAAGCATGGCCGCCAAAGCCATCATTGTCGAAAATTGCATCGTGTTCTCCACATGGCCAGCCGGCCCGTCATGCGGGCCGGCTGGATACATCAACATCGGCAGGTTTATTCGACCGCCACCACCACCACGGCCTTGGCCGGGATAGACACGGTCAGCTTGCCGCCTTGCGCCTTGGCATTGAACGCCACCGGCTGCACGGCTTGCGGTTGCGCAAAGCTGTTAACGGCATCCATCTTGCCTGCAGTCAGTACGCGGCCCGTCACGCTGGCCACTTGCTTGCCCGCCAGCGCCACGCGCACGTCGACGGCCTTGTGCGGGTTCGTATTCACCAAAGACAAGTAAACCTTGCCATCCTTGGCGCGCGCGGCCGAGGCGCTCACTTCAGGAATGCTGACCTTGCCCAGGCTGTACTTGCCATTGCCAACGATGGCAACCGGCAAGGTTGTGGCATCCTGGAACGGCACGTACATTTCAAACGCGTGATATGTGGGCGTGAGAAAATATTTATCCTTGTCCGTGACGATCATCGCCTGCAGCACGTTGACCATTTGCGCGATATTCGTCATGCGCACGCGGTCCGCATGGGCATGGAAAATATTGAAGTTCAAGGCGGCCACCAGGGCGTCGCGCAAGCTGTTTTGCTGGAACAAAAAACCCGTGTTGGTGCCCGGCTCGACGTCGTACCACGTGCCCCATTCATCGACGTACAAGCCCGTCTTTTTCGAGGGATCGTTCTTGTCGATGGCGGCGATATTGTTCTTGATCAAGCTATCGATGCGCAGGGTGCGGCTGAGGGTGGAAATCCATTCATTTTCACCAAAGCCCGTGGCGGCGCCCTTCTTTTCCCACACGCCGGTCGGCACCGTGTAGTAGTGGAAACTGATGGCGTCCATCATGTTCGGCTTGATTTCGCGGCTCAGGGTGCTGGACCAGCTGATGTCGTCGTCATTGCCGCCGCTGGCGATGAATTTCGGGCGCGCGCTTTCCGGCGTCTTCATGAAGGTGTGATAGTGCTTGTACAGGTCGGCGTAGTATTGCGGGCGCATGTTGCCGCCGCAACCCCAGGCTTCATTGCCGATGCCAAAGTAATCGACCTTATACGGCTGCGCGCGGCCATTCTTGCGGCGCAGCTCGGCCAGGGTCGACTTGCTGTCCGACGTCATGTATTCGAGCCATTCGGACATTTCCTGCGGCGTGCCGGACCCGAGGTTGCCGTTGATATAGGTTTGCGCGCCCAGGAGCTCGGCCAGGTCGAAGAATTCATGCGTGCCGACGGCATTCGACTCTTCCACGCCGCCCCAGTTGGTGTTGACCTTGGTCGGGCGCCTCTCGCGCGCGCCGATGCCGTCCTTCCAATGGTATTCATCGGCAAAGCAGCCACCCGGCCAGCGCACCAGGGGCACGTGCAACTGTTTCAACGCGCCCAGCACGTCATTGCGCCAGCCCTTGGTGTTCGGAATCGGCGAATCCGGCCCCACCCACATGCCTTCGTAGATGCCCGTGCCCAGATGCTCGGCGAACTGGCCGTAGATGTTCTTGTTGATCACGTAGCCGGGCTTGGCCACGTCGATGGTGACATTGACGGGTGCGGCAAAGGCACTGCCGGCGACGAGGCTCAAGGCCACGATGCTGGTATGGATACGTTTCATGCTGTCTCCTGTTTTTGAGTGAAAAGCAAGGGCCGGGATCAACCCCGGCACAATCTGGAATGGCGATGCCTCTCCTGCCGCGGGTTGGAGGCATACACGAATGGGGGTAAGGCGGAAAGGCCAGCAGCCGACAAAACGCCCAGGGCTAGGCGCAGGGGCGAAGACAGTACGCTAGTACGGCGAGCCCCTGCAACAACGCCCTGGACGTTTTGTCAGACCCAGCCGGCGTCGACGATGAATTCCTGACTGGAGCACATCGCGCCATCGTCCGATGCCAGGAACAACACCATGGCGGCGATGTCCTGCGGCATCAGCTTGCTTGGCAAGCATTGGCTTTTCCTGATTTCCACTTCGGCCGCGTCGTCGACCCACAGCTCGATCTGGCGCTGCGTCATGACCCAGCCCGGGGTGACCGTGTTGACGCGGATATTGTGGGCGCCATAATCGCGCGCCAGGCCCCGCGTGAGACCCACGACGGCCGCCTTGGTGGTGGCATACACGGGGTAGCCGCCCGACTTCATGTGCCACGAGATCGAGCTGACGTTGATGATGGACCCGCCGCCCTTGCGCTTCATGCCCTCGAAGACGGCCTGGCACGTGAAGAACATGGGACGTTGATTGATCGCAATACGCTCGTTCCAGTATTCCAGGGTGACGTCCTGCGCCTGGTGGCGCTGGTCGTTGGCCGCATTGTTGACGAGGATATCGAAGTCGCCCAGTTGATCGGCCAGTTCGGCCATGACGGCTTGCAAGGAGGCAATATCCGTGATGTCGCAATGGCGGAACAAGGGTGCAGTCCAGCCCGCTTCAGCCAGGCGGCGGCACAAGGCCTCGCTCGCTTCCACGGCGATATCGACAAACGCCACCAGCGCGCCCTGGGCGGCAAACTCCGCCACCAAAGATTCGCCGATGCCGCTGCCGCCACCCGTGATGAACACGCGCTTGCCCTGCAAGCTGCCATATTTCGCCAATTGCTTCATCTTGTCTCCACCTGTGTATTTTTATTTTTTATGATTAAAGTTTACCGAGCACGCCATCGTGACGGCGCCAGATACCGAGCGGATTATCGTCGCGCAACGCTTCCGGCAGCAAGTCCTGCGGCAGGTTCTGATACGACACGGGACGCAGGAAACGGTTGATGGCCGCCGTACCCACCGAGGTGCTGCGGCCGTCCGACGTGGCCGGGAACGGGCCGCCGTGCACCATGGCCGTCGACACTTCCACACCGGTCGGGAAACCGTTGGCCAGGATGCGGCCCACGCGGCGTTCCAGCGCGGGCAGCAAACGGCGCGCATCAATCATGTCGCCGGCATCCATCTGCAGGGTGGCCGTAAGCTGGCCTTCCAGGCTTTCCGTAATCGCCAGCAACTGTTCGATGTCGCGGCAAGCCACCAGCAAGGAAGCCGGGCCGAAGACTTCGTCGCGCAAGTCGTGCCTGGCCAGGAAGGCCTCGCCCGACGTGACGAACAGGGCGGCGGCGCCCTTGCCTTCCTCGCCCGTGTTGCGCACCAGCGGCGTCACATCCGCGTGCTGCGCCAGGGCGGCCACGCCTTTCGCATAGCTGCTGGCGATGCCTGCCGTCAGCATGGTGGCGGCCGGCGCCGGCGCCAGTGCTTCGGCGGCGGCGGCGGCGAAGGCCGTGAAGTCAGGCCCCTCCAGGCCCAGCACGAGGCCGGGATTGGTGCAGAACTGGCCCACGCCCATCGTCAGCGAAGCAGCAAAACCGCTGGCAATGGCCGCGCCACGGGCGGCCAAGGCTTGCGGCAGCACAAACACGGGGTTGATGCTGCTCATTTCCGCATACACGGGGATCGGCTGCGGGCGCTCCGCCGCCACCTTCATCAGGGCGATGCCGCCCGAACGCGAACCCGTGAAGCCCACGGCCTGGATGGCCGGGTGCGCCACCAGGGTTTGGCCGATGCCATTGCCTGTGCCTGTCAGCAAGGCGAATACGCCAGCTGGCAGCTGGCAGAGGGCAATCGCTTGCACAATCGCGCGCGCCACCAGTTCCGACGTGCCCGGGTGGGCCGAGTGGGCTTTCAGGACGACGGGACAGCCGGCCGCCAGGGCCGAGGCCGTATCGCCGCCGGCCACCGAGAAGGCCAGCGGGAAGTTACTGGCTGCAAACACGGCGACGGGACCCAGGCCGATCATGCGCAAACGCAAGTCAGGACGCGGCGGCACGCGGTCCGGCAGCGGGCTGTCGATGCGCGCATCGGTCCAGGAACCCTCGCGCAGCAAGCCGGCGAACAGTTTCAATTGACCGACCGTGCGGCCACGTTCGCCCTCCAGGCGCGCGCGCGGCAAGCCGCTTTCCGTCATGGCGCGCACGATCAGCTCGTCGCCCAGTTCGCCGATTTGCGCGGCGATGGTGTCTAAAAAATCGGCGCGCTGCGCATCGGTGGTGGCGCGGAAGGGGTCGAACGCGGCTTGCGCCAAACGGCAGGCTGCGTCGATTTGCGCGGCGTCCACCATGTGGAAGGCGGGCGCGATGTGCGCGCGCGCGGCCGGGTCCCAGGCTTCGAAGGAGCCGCCATTGCCCTTGACGGCGACGCCGCCGATCAATGCGTCACCGGTGATATGGAAATTCATAATGTGCTCACTTTCGCAAATGCGGTTGGGAAGACGTCGAGGCGGTTGCGCAAGGCAGGGCCAAAGGCCGGCGCTTCGATTTCAAAGGTTTCGCCCGGCGCCACGCTCACGCCATCGGCAAAGCTCAAGGTGGCCGTGCCGAAGAAATGCACGTGCACGTCGCCAGGGCGCTTGAACAGCGGATACTTGAAGTGATGGTGTTCCAGGTTGGCAATCGTGTGTGACATATTGTCTTCGCCGCTGACAAACGCCTTTTCCCAGCGCACATTGCCGGCTGCGTCCAGCACGCGCGAGACGCCAGCGATGTGCGCGGGCAATTCGCCCACCAGCAGGGCCGGGCCCACGCTGCAGGCACGCAGCTTCGAGTGGGCCAGGTACAGATAGTTCTGGCGCTCCGTCACGTGGTCCGAGAATTCATTGCCGATGGCGTAACCAACCCGATACGGCTGGCCGTCGTCGCCGATCACGTACAGGCCTGCGATTTCCGGCTCTTCGCCGCCATCGAGGGCAAAGTCCGGCATGCGCAGCGGCTGGCCGCTGGCGCGCACGATGGAGCCGTCGCCTTTATAGAACCACTCGGGCTGGGCGCCTGCCGTGCCGTCAGCCGGCTTGCCGCCTTCCACGCCGAGGCGGAACATTTTCATCGAGTCGCTCAAGGATTCCGCATCGCCGCCGATCTTCTTGTGCATGGCGTCGCGCGCGCCGGCGCTGCCCAGGTGGGTCAGACCCGTGCCCGTCACGTAGCAATGCGCTTCATCGGCATGGTCGAGCGGCGCCAGCAGGCGGCCGCTGGCGGCCACGTCCGCATACAAGTGCGTGGTGTTGCCGACAGTGGCATTGACCAGCTCGGCCAGGTTGACCTTCTTGCGGATGGCGTCTTGCGCCAGCGCATACGTCGTGTTGTAGCCTTCGATGACGCGGATCTGGTCGTCTTGCAGCAGGCCGACGAGGCGCCCGCCATGTTCATTCGTAAATTGCAGCAACAGCATGATTTTCTCCGCTTAATGTGAATGGCGCGGCACGGCGGAACCGCGATTGCCGACCAGGAAGTCGAAATCGCAGCCTTCATCAGCCTGCAACACGTGTTCGATGTACAGCTGCTGGTAGCCGCTCTTCGGTCCGGGCGCGCTGCCCAGTTCGCGCTTCGCCAGGCGCTCGGCGATTTCCGCGTCGCTGATGTCGATGTTCAGGCTGCCGACGTGGCAATCGAGGGCGATCATGTCGCCATCCTTGACGATGCCCAGCGGGCCGCCCGCCATGGCTTCCGGCGCCACGTGCAGCACGACGGTGCCGTAGGCCGTGCCGCTCATGCGCGCGTCCGAGATGCGCACCATGTCGGTAATGCCTTGCGCCAGCAGCTTCGGCGGCAAGCCCATGTTGCCCACTTCGGCCATGCCGGGATAGCCTTTCGGGCCGCAGTTTTTCATGACCAGCACGGAGTTCGCGTCCACGTCCAGGTCGGGATCGAGGATGCGCGATTTATAGTGCTCGAAATCTTCGAAGACAACGGCCTTGCCACGGTGCTGCATCAGATGCGGCGAGGCAGCCGATGGTTTCAGGACGGCGCCACGGGGCGCCAGGTTGCCGCGCAGCACGCAAATGCCGCCATCGGCCAGCAGCGGGTTGTCCAGGGTGCGCACCACTTCATCGTTGTAGATCGGCGCTTCGACACAGTTGTCCCAGATCGACTTGCCGTTGACGGTCAGCGCATTCTTGTGGGGCAGCAAATCGCCCTCGCCCAGGCGGCGTATCACGGCCGGCAAGCCGCCCGCATAGTAGAATTCTTCCATCAGGAAACGGCCGGACGGCAGCAAGTCGACGATGGTCGGCGTGCCACGGCCGACCTTGGTCCAGTCTTCCAGTTCCAGCGGCACGCCGATGCGGCCAGCGATGGCTTTCAAATGGATCACGGCATTGGTGGAACCGCCGATGGCGGCGTTGACCTTGATGGCGTTCTCGAACGCTTCGCGCGTGAGCACTTTCGACAGGCGCAGGTCTTCGTGCACCATTTCGACGATGCGGATGCCCGACATGTGCGCCAGCACGTAGCGGCGCGAATCGACGGCGGGGATGGCGGCGTTGTGCGGCAGCGACGTGCCCAGCGCTTCGGCCATGCTGGCCATGGTCGAGGCCGTGCCCATGGTGTTGCAGGTGCCGGCCGAGCGCGACATGCCCGATTCGGCCGACATGAACTGGTGCAAGGTGATCGATCCCGCCTTCATCTGCTCGTGCAACTGCCACACGGCCGTGCCGGAACCGATGTCCTTGCCGTTGAGCTTGCCGTTCAGCATGGGGCCGCCGCTGACGACGATGGTGGGAATATCGACGCTGGCCGCGCCCATCAGCAGCGCCGGTGTCGTCTTGTCGCAGCCGACCAGCAGCACGACGGCGTCCATCGGGTTGCCGCGGATCGATTCTTCCACGTCCATCGAGGCCAGGTTGCGCGTCAGCATGGCGGTGGGGCGCAGATTCGATTCGCCATTCGAGAAGACGGGGAATTCCACGGGGAAACCGCCCGCTTCCAGGATGCCGCGCTTGACGTGCTCGGCCAGCTGGCGGAAATGCGCGTTGCAGGGGGTCAGTTCGGACCAGGTATTGCAGATGCCGATGATGGGCTTGCCGTGAAATTCGTGGTCAGGGATGCCCTGGTTTTTCATCCAGCTGCGGTACATGAAGCCGTTCTTGTCCTGCGAGCCGAACCACTCGGCCGAGCGCAGGGCCACCTTCTTTTTTGTCTCAGACATGCCATTCTCCTGGTTGTGCCATGCCGGATCTAAGGTCGTCGGCCCGGGCAGCGATGTTGGAATACTAAAGAATCCTGCCATGCCTTTCCAATCAATTTTTAATGCGTTCCGATATCGAAAACGGTATCAGCATGCCCCAATGAAAACGCCCTGCGGGCGCGTGGCGGCAGGGCGTGGGCTGTTTTGACCGGCGCGCTTACCCGGCGGAAAAACGGTACACGGTGTGCGTCCGATACACCTGGCCCGGACGCAAGATGGTGTTCGGGAAGTGGGACTGGTTCGGCGAATCCGGGAAATGCTGGGTTTCCAGGCATAGCGCGCCACGGTAAAGGATGGGACCCTGCTTGCCGTGCTGGCTGCCGTCGAGGAAGTTACCTGAGTAGAACTGGATGCCCGGCTCCTGCGTGTACACCTGCATCACCCGCCCCGACTGCGGCTCGCGCACGGTGGCGGCCAGGCTCAGCCCTTGCTCCGCCTGTTGATTCAGCACGAAGTTATGGTCGTAGCCGCGGCCGATGCGGAGCTGCTCATGCGGCAAGGCGATGCTGTCGCCGATGACGGTGGGTTGGCGCAAGTCGAACGGCGTGCCGGACACGTCCGCCAGCTCGCCCGTGGGGATGGACCCGGCATCGACGGGCAGGTAGCGGTCCGCGTTGATCGTCACCTCATGGCCGAGGATAGTGCCCTGCCCCGCCAGGTTGAAATAGCTGTGGTTGGTCAGGTTGATCGGCGTGGCCTGGTCCGTCACGGCGTGGTAGCGCAGGCTCAGCGCGTTGTCGTTGTCCAGTTCGTACACGACGGTCACGTCCAGCTTGCCCGGATAGCCGTCTTCGCCATCCGGGCTGCTGCGCGTGAACGTGACGCCCACGGCATCGTCCCTGGTAAACGGTTCCGCCCGCCACATCACCTGGTGAAAGCCCTGGTTGCCACCGTGCAAGTGATTCGGCGCATTGTTGACGGCCAGCTGGTAATCCTTGCCGTCGAGAGTGAAACGTCCCTCGGCGATGCGGTTGCCGAAGCGCCCGATGACGGCGCCCAGGAAAGCGCTGTTGGCCAGATAGGGTTCGAGACGCTCGAAACCGAGCACCACGTCGGCAACAGTGCCGTCGCGGGCCGGTACCTGGATTGCGCTGATGATGGCGCCAAAGTCGAGCACCTTCACTTGCATGCCCTGGCGGTTCGTCAGGGTAAAGACCGTCACGGGCTGGCCGTCGGGCAGGATGCCGAACGGCGCTGGCGTCACTGAAACAGTATCAACTGGGGTCATGGCGTCGGCTCCGGAGCGTTACTGGGTCGATGAACGGCCAAACACGGGCATGCCTTGCGCATCCCAGCGCAGCGGCTTGACAAACGTGTGGCGGTCCGGGTTCCACAGGGGGTCGCCGACGATTTCCGTGTAGGTGCGGGCATGGTACACCAGCAATACGCCGTCGCCATCGTCGGCCGTCGTGAAGCTGTTGTGGCCGGGGCCATAGATACCATGCTCGTAGCAGGTGGCAAACACGGGCGCGGGCGACTTCGTCCACGCCGCTGGATCGAGCAGGTCGGACGTGTCGTCGGCCCACAGCAGGCCCATGGCGTAGTTTTCATCGGTGGCGCTGGCCGAATAGCTGATGAAAATCTTGCCATTGCGTTTCAGCACGGACGGCCCCTCGTTGACCCAGAAGCCGCGGATTTCCCAGTCGAATTCCGGCTTGCTCAGCATCACGGGCGGGCCGGCCAGTTGCCATGGCGTGGCCATCGGCGCGATGTACAGGTTGGAATTGCCCTCGATGGCGACATCCTTCTGCGCCCACAGATAGTACAGCACGCCGTCGTGCGTAAAGGTGGTGGCGTCGAGGCAGAAGGTGTCGATGCCCGTGTCAATCTGCCCCAAGAATTCCCATTCGCCTTCCAGTGGATTCGCATTGGTATTGCGGATCGCATACATGCGGTGCTGGAACAGTTTATCCTTGATCTCGCGGCTCGGTGCGGCGGCGAAATACACATACCAGGCGCCCTGGTTGAAGTGCAGTTCCGGCGCCCACACCAGCTCGCTGTACGGGCCCGTCTCCGGCTTGTGCCACACGTCGACGGTGGCCGCGTCGGCCAGGCCGGCGATACTGTCGGCGCGGCGCAGTTCGATGCGGTCGTACTGCGGCACGGACGCCGTAAAGTAATAATAGCCGTCGCTGTGGCGGGTGATGTGCGGGTCGGCGCGTTGTTCGATCAGCGGTTTCAAGACTTCAGCCATAAGCACTCCAAATCATTTCATTAGATTAAATTAGTTTGCCTTACAACACCTGAGAAAACCGTAGCGAGCGGAAGGAAGAGGTGGCTAAGAAGCGCAACCGTACTTTAGTACGGGGGCGCCGAGCCGGTGAGCATCGCAGGCCGCCTATACCGACGCGCAGTAGGTTAGCTCAGGTGTCCTCATGCAGCCACGTAGCCGCGCTTGTGCATTTCCACTTTGACGCCGCTGTAGTATCCATCGGTGATGCGGTACTTGAACATCAGCAAGCCCATCAGCAAGTGAAAGAAGCCAGGGATGATCGACAGCATCAGGGCGATGCCGTTCAGGGCGAATTGCGTTTGCTCATGGTTGGGCTGGTAGTCGAAATACGCGAGCAGCACGCCCACCAGGCCGCCCGCCACCGCCATGCCCGCCTTCTGGCAGACGGAAATGCCGCCAAAGGCGAAGCCGGAGACGCGCTTGCCCGTCTTGACTTGACCATAATCGATGGTTTCCGCGATGGCCGACCAGAACACGGGCGCGTGCAAGTCCACCACGAAGGACAGCAGGAAATACAGGGCGAAGGCCAGCACGGTGTCGCTCGGCTTCACAAGGAAATAGATGGCCAGGCTGATCAGCGCGACGCCGATCTGCGTGTAGCGGAACAGCTTTACCTTGCAATAGAACTTGGTGATCCAGGTCGAGGCGATCATGGCCAGGATGGCGGCCACCACGCCCGTGGTCAAAAAGGCGGCCACGGTTTCCGTGCTGCCGCCCAGATAGTATTTCGCGTAATAAATGGCGACGGAGCCGCGCACCACGTAACCGATGGTGCCCGTGACGCACACGCCGCACAGCACCAGCCACTGGTCGTTCTGCAGCAGCACCTTCAATTGTTCCAGCAACGATTGCTTTTCCACCACGTGCACGACGCGCTCGGTGGTGGAGAAATAGCAGAACAGAAACAGGGCCACGCCCATGACGGCCATCACGGCCATGGCTGCCTGATAGCCGACGGCCGGGTTGCCGCCGCCCCAGCGCTGCGACAAGATCGGCACGACGATGGTCACCATGAAGGCGCCGATCTTGGCAAAGAACAGGCGGTAGCCGTTGGCCGACAGGCGGTCCTGCGGGTCGCTGGTCAGGCCGCTGATCAGGGAAATGTACGGGATGCCCACGCCGGCCGTCATGATGGTCATCAGGATATACGTCGAATACGCCCACACCAGCTTGGCGTCATAGCCCCATTCCGGCGTCGTGAAAACGAAGAAAACGCTGACGCCATACGGCACTGCCAGCCACAGCAGATACGGGCGGTAGCGGCCCGAGGCAAAGCTGTAGCGGTCGGTGATCTGGCCCATGACGAGGTCGGCGATGGCGCCGATGACTTTCACGGCCACGAACAGCAGGGCCAGGTCGCTGGTTTTCAAGCCATAGATATCGGTATAGAAAAAGGTGATGATCAACATCATCGACGAAATGACGACATTGAGCGCCATGTCACCGGCGCCGAAGCCGACCTTTTCAACGGTGGATAATTTTTGCGTCTCCATGCTTTCCGTCCATTCTTTTGATGATGAATCGTGCGTGACTGCCCAACTGACAGGGGCGTTGCCGGCCGAAACCATGGCAACGCCCTTGGATACTGCTTTTTTCACTCATGTAAAACGTTCAGGGCAAGGCGCGTTGCCGAAGACAGTACGAGGAGTACGGCGAGGCAATGCAACGCAGCCATGGACGTTTTACATTTTCCAGCGTAAAGAGAGGCCAACTGTCCGGTCATAGCGGCGCGTATCGCGCGCATACACGCCCGGCGCGTTCCAGTAATCCTTGAACTTGGTGTCGAGCAAGTTATTGCCGTCCAGGGTCACGGTGAACTGCTCGTTGATCTTGTACGACAGCGAACCGTCGAGCTGGGCCGTCGGCGCCACTTTCAAGTCGAAGCCGGGGCCGCCCTGGTTGTAGCTGTCGATGAATTTCGAGCGCCAGTTGTAGGCCAGGCGGCCCGACCAGGCGTCTTTTTCATACAGCACGACCAGGTTGTAGGCATAGCGCGACACGCCCGTGATGGCATGGCTGCCCGTCTCGTCGTCGGTGGTGCCGCTCATATAGGTGCCGTTCGCCTGCAGGCCCAGGCCGCTCAAGATACCGGGCAAGCCGTCATAGAACTGCTGGTAACCGATTTCCAGGCCTTGCAGCTTGCCGGCGGCCGTGTTGTACGGGCGGTCCACGTCATAGCTCTTGCCGCCGATGGTTTCGCTGGCAATGCGCTGCTGGATATAGCCGTCGAACTTGTGGTGAAACACGGTGGCCGTCACGGAACCGGCCGGCGCGAAATACCATTCCAGTGCCGCGTCGACATTGTCGCCCTTCACCGGTTTCAAGTTCGGATTGCCGCCCGCGCCCGTCGCTTTCACCGTTTCCGTCGAGTTGACCAGGGCCACGCCCGGGTTCAGCTGGACAAAGCCCGGGCGGCTGATGGTGCGGCCCGCCGCGAAGCGGCCGACCAGATCGGCGCGCAGCTTGATTTTCATGGCCACGCTCGGCAGCACATCGGTGCTGGCCGTGTCGCTGATGACGGGCGTGTAGACGCCATCCTGCGAACTGTTGCCTTGCAGGCTTTGCTCCGTGCGCACGACGCGCACGCCGACGGTGCCATCGACAGGGTAGGCACCCAGTTTAAAAGCGATCTTCGCCTTGGTGTAGATGGAATACGTCTTTTCCGTGTCCTTGAAGAACGAGCCCGGGTCCATGGCGCGCGCCGCGTTGCTGCCCGTGACGGCTTGGCGGATGGTGCCCGTGTTATTGAGCAGGAAGCTGGCGCACGGCGTGTACCACTGCTTCAAGCCATAGTCGGGGCCGCCGCTGGACATCGGTTCCGACAGGCAATTCAAGCCCGGAATCGACGTCACGCTCTGGCGGCCGAACGGAAACGCGGCGCCGGACACGTCCGGTGCTTCCGCATTGCCCTCGAAACTCTTGATCGATTCGGCTTCGCGTTTGACGCCGCGCACGCCGACGCTGATTTCCTTGAAGATGCCGCCGGCACTGGGCGTGTACGCCAGGTCGGCGCGCACGTCGTTCGAGCTGCCCTGATCCTGCCCGTAGCGGTCGAAGAAGCCCTTCAGATAGTAGTTCGACGGGTCTTGCAAGTCGATACCCGAGTAGTCGACGTGCAGGGTGCCATTCTGATTGGTATTGATGGTGGCGTTCGGCACGACGGTGATGGCGTCGAGAATCGGGTTGCGCCATTTGAACGTGCTTTTGGTGCTGGCCACTTCCGACGTGAAACGCCATTCCGGGTTGATATCCCACAAGCCGCCCACGGCAAATTGATGCGTCTTCGTCTGGTTCTTGTTCGCCTGCGTCGACATGATGGTGTTGACGTTGGTCGAGGTGAGCGTTTGCAGCTGGTCGGTACCGGGAATTTTTGTGGCCGACACGGGCGTACCCCACCATGGCAAGCCGACGAAGTAATCGGACTCGGCATCGAGCAGGAAGCGCGTGGCCATGCCTTCCGCGTACAGTTCGACGTCCGCGTTCGGACGCCATTGCAGAACGGCATTGGCGGTGCTGCGGCGGCGGTCGCCCTTGATCGGCAGCAAGCCCACCTGGTCCGGCCCCGTCAACCCCGGCGACAGGAAACTTTTGTCCACGGGCGCCGTATTGAACGCGCGCTCCTCATGGTAACGGTGCTGCTGCTGAGACAAGCCCAGCAGCGCGCCCACTTCGCCGATGTCCGTCTTCCAGCGGTTCGCCACCATGCCGCTGATGTTCGGGTCGGTGGCTTTCGATTTGTCGCTGTAGACGGCGCGCGTATTCACGCTGGCCGTAAATTCCTTGAAGTCGAACGGGCGGTTGGTGCGCACGTCGATGATGCCGGCCACGCCGCCCTCGACCTGGTCCGCGCCCTGAGACTTGTACACGTCGACGCGCTGCAGCATGGTGGCGGGAATGTCGGCCAGGTTGACGTAGCGGCCCGTGGTGGTGAACAGTTCGCGGCCGTTGAGCAGGGTCGTGACATCGCGCAAGCCGCGGATCATGACGGCGCTCGCTTCGCCCGAATCGCGGCGGATCTGGATGCCGGAAATGCGCGCCAGGGTTTCGGCCACGTTGTTATCAGGAAATTTGCCGATGTCGTCGGCCACGATGGAATCGATGACCTGGTCCGAGCGCATCTTGATCTGCTGGGAATTTTGCGCCGAGCGGCGCACGCCGCTGACGGTCACGACCGACACTTCCGCGGCAGGCTCGGCACTGGCATCGGCCACCACCGCGTCCTGCGCCCATACCGAAGCCGTGCTCAGCAGGCCGATACCGGCCAATGCCGCAACGGCTGCCTTCAAGGTGAATGGACGAGGGAAAGTGGCCGCGAGCGGGCCGGTGGCGTGGCGCATCATGAATCTCCAGATATTGTATTGATATTGTTGTGCGGCTTGCATGTCGTTCGCATGCTCGGCGTTTATCTTAGAGGCTGGGCGATAATCTCTCCAATCAATTTTTCCACTGTTTCGATATCAATTTTGATATCGGCGGCTGAGGAACTTTGGAGCTTGCAAAGCGACAACGGTAGGGGCGTCAGGGGCAATTCCGAGAGGACGGCGCACATGGCATCCCCGGCAAGCTGGCAAACTGCGATACAGACCTTGTCAGGCTTGCTGAAATAATAGGGGGGATATAGCATGCAGCCAGCATGGCAATGCTGGCTGGATAAAACGCGAGTCTTGATTTGTCTGGTGCGGCTGGCGGGGATCGAACCCACGACCCTTGGCTTCGGAGGCCAATACTCTATCCACTGAGCTACAGCCGCGTAGGGGGAATTTCTGAAGTGATGCGAAGGATACCGTTTTTCTTTACCTACGTCTACGGAAACTGTCGTATCACTGGCAATTGCATGTCGCTGCTCAATTTTTGTGCCTATAATTGTGGGTTTCATAAAGGTTTACATACAAGCATGTAAAAATGCTACCTTACACGGCCATCAGTTTCAAATCTGGACTAAGGACATCATGAGCGACGCACATAACGAACAACAATCAGCGATCAAAACGCCTAAACAATTGCTTGCCGCCGTAGCTGGCTTCTTCCTCGTCACCGTCATCGGCATCATCTTGCTGGTGCAGTTCGTCACGGCGCAAAAACTGACGGGCGCCGGTACGGACAGCCAGTCGCCGGAAGCCATTGCCGAGCGCCTGAGCCCCGTCGCCAACGCCGGCTTTACCTTCAAGGATGCCAGCGGTCCGAAGGTGCTGCAAAGCGGCGAAGCCGTCTACACGGCCACCTGCGTGGCTTGCCATGGCGCCGGCGTGGCCGGTGCACCGAAATTTGGCGACGCGGGCGGCTGGTCGGCCCGTCTGGCCCAGGGCTACGATACGGTCCTGAAACACGCCATCGAAGGCTTGCGCGCGATGCCTGCCAAGGGCGGCAATCCCGACCTCGACGATGTGGAAGTGGCGCGCGCCGTCGTCTACCTCGCCAATGCGTCGGGCGGCAAGTTCAAGGAACCGGAAGTGCCGGCGCCGGCCGCTGACGGCGCTGGCGCACCAGCGCAAGAAGCCACGAAATAATCACGATGCCGCGTCAAGCGGCGCGTTGAAGCGGCCCCAGGGTTGCTTCGGATGTAAAAAAGCCGCCCAGTTCATCAGAACTGGGCGGCTTTTTCATGCGCGTTCGCGCCGCGCGTTACAGCTTGAATCCGCCGATGATCTGCTCAAGCTTGCCGGTCTGCTCCTGCATCGAATGGGCTGCCGCCGCCGCCTGCTCCACCAGCGCGGCATTCTGCTGGGTGTTGTCGTCGAGCTGGGCGATGGCCTGGTTCACCTGGCCGATGCCCGTTTCCTGCTCCTGACTGGCCAGCAGGATCTCGCCGATGATGTTGGCGACCTTGTCGGTGCCGGCGACGATGTCGTGCATGGTGGCGCCAGCCTGGTCGACCAGCTTGGTGCCGGCGTCAACGTTGTGCACCGATTCAACGATCAGCGCGCCGATTTCCTTGGCCGCCGTGGCCGAGCGGTGCGCCAGGTTGCGCACCTCGGACGCCACCACGGCAAAGCCGCGGCCCTGTTCGCCGGCCCGGGCCGCCTCGACGGCCGCGTTCAGCGCCAGGATATTGGTCTGGAACGCGATCCCGTCGATGACGCTGATAATGTCGGCGATTTTCTTCGATGAACGTTCGATCGCGCCCATCGTCTCGACCACCTGCGTCACCACCACGCCACCCCGCGCCGCCACCTGCGAAGCGTCCATCGCCAGCCGGTTGGCCTCCTGGCCGCTGCTGACGTTCTGCCTGACGGTGCCGGTCAGCTCCTCCATCGACGCGGCGGTCTGCTCGAGCGCGCTGGCCTGGCTTTCGGTGCGGGCCGACAGATCCTGGTTGCCGCTGGCGATTTCACGCGAGGCCAGCGCGATGGAGCCGGTGCTGCGGCCGATTTCGCGCATCATCTGCTGCAGCCGTTCGATGAAGGCGTTGAAGCTGCCGGCCACATCATTGAACTCGCTGCCGCCACCACCTGGCAAACGCCGCGTCAGGTCGGCGTCACCGGCCGACAGCGCGTCGATATTGCTCTTGAGTACACCCAGGCGCCCCATGAACAGGCGGATGCTGCCGATGAACATGGCCAGCAGCAGCAAGGCGATGGGGATCTGCACCATGCCCAGCTTGCTCAAGATGCGGTCGCTTTGCTCGGTCAGCTGGCTGGTCGGCAAACCGGTCGCCAGCACCCACGGACTGCCCGGTATCGCCTTCAGAAACAAGGTGTGAGGCGTGCCGTCGCTGCGATATTCCGATTCGGCCACGCCCTGCGCATCGAGCTTGGGCAGCAGGCGGCCGATTTCCGCCACCATCGGCGAACTGGACGCCAGATCCTCGACCTTCTTGAGCACGATTTCGTCCTTGATATACGTACTGTTGCTGATGATCTTGCCGTCGCGCTCGACGATCAGGATCTGGCCGTGGATCGCCGCCTCCATGTCGGCCACCAGGCGGTTGAAGAAACCCAGCGTCACGTCGATGGTGGAAACGCCGTACAGCTCGTTATCCTTGTAGATCGGCATGGCGCAGTTGGTGCGCGGCTGGGCACTGGCGTCGTCCTTGTAGGCCTTGGCCCAGTCGCAATGCCCCTTGGCCGACTTGAGGCCGCCCAGATACCAGCTCTGCTCGAAGTACTTCAGCGACTCCGGCGAGTTCCAGTGGGTGTTGACGACCAGCTTGTTGGAAGCGTCGCGGGCAAAAAATGTGCTGAACTTGTCGCGCTCGGGATCGCGCTTTTTCGGCAGCGGCCAGATGCCGCCGCCAAACACATTCGGGTCGGAATACTGGTCAACCAGCCCCGGCAGCAGGACGTCGATCGCCGCGCTGTCCATCAGCGCCACCGTCTGGGTGATGCTGCGCTGCTGCGCCTCCACCTGTCGCAGCTGCTCGGTAATCCTGGTGGAAATTTTGCTCACATCAAAGCCGACCACCATGCCCTCGGTACGTTTCAAATCCGGCGTGACGAAAAAATGGATGACGGCCAGGGTCATGACCAGCAACACGACAAAAACAAGGCTGAACACGGTGATAAAACGGGCTTGGCTGGTACGAAAGATGTCTCTCACAATAGTTCCTTTTGAATAGCATGCAGGGCGCGACCGAGAGATATTATTGTTTCCATCCAGATATAGGCGCTTCAATCTTCGTTGTCAACGAGCAAGGGAAATCGCCGCTGGGGCACGCAACACTTCGCTGTACCCGGCTTGCACGCAGTAAAAAAAGGCTCTGTCCTCGGTAAATGGGGGAAATGCCGGAATCTTCCCTTGGCAGTGCTGTCTGACTCTGCATACTCACCA